>CAZESH010000040.1:0-21691 GCA_964514665.1 uncultured Caryophanales bacterium | reverse complement strand
CCTTTACGGAGACAAAGGCGCAGTTAAAGGAACACAGAGCGTTTCATGTGGGAGCGATCATACGGGAAGAGCTTTGGAAAGGCAGCGTTTCAAGGGGATTGAATTTATGCGGTTTCACCAGAAATAAGCCGGTGGTGGTTTGCATGGGTGGGAGTCTCGGATCCCAGAGATTGAATGAAGTCATCCGCAGAAATTTGAAAACTCTTACAGAAAAATTTCAAGTTGTGCATATTTGTGGTGCCGGACAGGTGGATCCATCCATAAAATTGCGTGAGTACAGGCAATATGAATACATCCATGATGAGTTGGCGGATGTGTTGGCGATGGCCGATATGGTGATTTCAAGAGCCGGCTCGAATGCGATTTTCGAATTCCTGGCGCTGCATAAGCCCATGCTGCTGGTTCCGCTTTCCAAGCAGGTCAGCAGGGGAGACCAGATTTTAAATGCGCAGTCGTTTAAAGATCGGGGTTATGCCGAGGTGTTGGCGGAGGAAGCGATCAATGACGAAAACTGGCTGAGCGCGATAGAGTCGGTCTATGAAAAGCGCAATGAAATGATCGAGCGGATGCGGGCCAGTTCCCTTAGCGGCACCATTGACAAGGTTGTGGAGTTGATCAAGGAAGCGGCCGAATGAAATTACCGTTATTAATAATGGCCAAAGCGTGAGTTCATAAAGTCATTATGAATTCCGATCAGGAAAGATATGTACAGAGGAGCATCTTATGAAAAAAGTATTGGTATTGGGTTGTTCGGGTTCGGGAAAATCCACCTTTTCCCTGAAGCTGGCGGAATTGACCGGCCTGCCTTTGATCCGTTTGGACGCCTTGTATTGGAAACCGGGTTGGGTGGCTGCCGGTGAGGCGGAGTGGGATGCCGTCATAAAAGAACAGATTCATAAGGGGACGGGAATTATGCAAGGACGCTCGAACAGCGTTTGCAGGAAGCCGACACCGTTTATTACTTCGATTTTCCCCGTTACCTCTGCCTCTATCGGGTATTGAAGCGGAGAATCATTCATCGGGGGAAAACAAGGCCGGATATGGGCTCAGGCTGCAAAGAGAAAATTGACCTCGAATTCATTCTCTGAATCTGGAACTTCAGAAGAAGAAACGGCAGCCAGATTCGTAAAAGTCTGGAGCAAGCGAGACAATCGAAGCAAGTCGTGATTTTCCAAAAGCCGGAGGAAGTCAAACGATACCTAGAAACAATAGGAGGAGCTTAATGTCTGACGCAGCGGCAACGATTCTCATTGAGAAGGCCAAGGAACTGGCGATTCAAGCCGTGAAAAAAGCAGGAACAATAGCAAGGGAACGTTTCGGCAGGTTTGAGCATTTGGCAGTTAAAGACAGCTTCGGGGATGTCGTAACCGAAGTGGATCACTTGGCGGAAGCCATCATCCTGGATCACATTCGCCGCGTTTTTCCCGATCACCGGATTCACAGCGAAGAAGCGGGGGAAAACGGCCTGGACAGCGACTGGCTTTGGTTGGTCGACCCGCTCGACGGCACGAATAATTATGCAATCGGCCTGCCGGTTTTTACAATTTCGATCACCCTGATGCACAGGAATGAGCCGGTTTTGGGCGTCATATACGAACCGATAGTGGATCGCTTGTTTGTTTCCGGTTTGGGTCAAGGAGCTTTTTGCAATGATGCGGCTATTCGTGTCAAGAAGGCTCTGCACCTGGGAAGAGGGAATATTGGCTGGATTCAAGGCCATCAGGTCGGCCATGACAGCCGTGCCGTCAATTTGCGGCAGCATATCGATGTCAGCTTTAAACGGATGATCCGATTGTGGGCTCCGACCTTGCAGTGGTGCATGCTGGCAAGAGGCGACTTGGACGGCATCGTGCTGTTCAATTCCGAAGGGGACGATCTTTACTCCGGCATCCTGATGGTGAAAGAAGCGGGCGGAGCGGTAGTGGATTTTCAAGGAAAGCCGTTTAGCGGGATGAAGGAGCAGCCCTATTTGATCGCATGCCACCCAGACCATGTCGGCAAGCTTGTAACCATCGTACAAGAGGGATTAAGCTGAAAGCTTTCATTTTATTGAAAAACGGCAATCGATAGCGACGAAGAATATGGCAAGAGGCGGGGGGCTTGGCATGACAGCTTATCTGGCTTTGCTGCGGGGAATCAATGTCAGCGGGCAGAAAATGATCAAGATGGATCACTTGAAAAGCATTTTTGAAGCCATGCAGTTCCAGCATGTACGCACGTATATCCAAAGCGGAAATGTGGTGTTTCAGAGTGCGGATCGGGAGCCGGAAGCGCTTGGCGCTCGGATTGAGCAAAGGCTAAAAGCCGATTTGGGCTATGAAATTCCCGTTGTTGTGCGCACGATCCGCGAGCTGGAAGCCGTGATTGCCGGAAATCCTTTCCGCACGCGTCTGCCCGGGCAGGCAAAAAATCTGTATGTCAGCTTTTTATCAAGGGAGCCGGAAGCGGGTGCGATCGAAAAATTGCCCTTCAGTAACGGGGCAGACGAGCTGCAGATTGTGAACCGTGAAGTGTATTTACTGTGCCCCGATGGTTATGGTAAAACGCCATTTTCCAATTCATTTCTTGAAAGCAAGTTGGGCGTTTCGGCAACTACGCGGAATTGGAATACCCTAAATAAACTCGTGGAATTAAGCAAGATCGATTAGAATTCGAGTGAAAAACGTATGAGCGGCCGCCAACTTTTGAGAGAGACAAGGAGGAGCATTCATGGGGTTGAAGGTATTGTCCGACGCGGATATCGAGCAATTTATGGAATTGGGCTATGTCAGGGTCGAAGAAGCCTATTCCAGAAGGCATGCACTGGAAGCGCAGAACTTTATGTGGAGCAGGTTGGAAGAGCGCGGGGTAAACCGTTCCGATCGCTCGACATGGACGGAACCGATGGTTCATATCAGGGAAACTTATGATGACGATGCGTTTCAGGTTTGCAATACGAGCCGGCTCGTCGAAGCGATTGAGGATCTGGTTGGGGAAGGGCGCCTGGCCGAACGGATCGTTTACGGTCAGGACACTCGCAAAACCCAATGGGGATGGTGGCCTGTGAATTTTTCGTCAGGCTCCGATCAGGAATGGATCGTGCCTGCCAAAGGCTGGCATTGGGATGGCATTCAATTCCGTCATTTTGTCGACAGTCCGGATCAGGGCTTGCTCTGTTTGTGCATGTTCTCCGATATTGTCCCTCATGGCGGGGGGACACTGGTTGCCGAGGGTTCGCATAAATTGGTAGCCCGTTTTCTCCAAGAGCAGGAGGATGGGATCGACGTGCACGACGGCATCAAGATGATGAACAACCGCCATCCGTGGTTGGCTGAGCTGACGGGCAACTCGCCGGAACCCGCAGGATCCGCTGCCGAGCGCACGGAGAAATTCATGGGCAGGTACTACACGGATGAAGACGGAACCCGCCTGCGTGTAGTGGAAACGGGCGGAGAGGCCGGCGATGTGTTCCTTTGCCATCCTTTTCTGTTTCACGCAGCTTCACAAAATCATTTGGGCGTCCCCAGGTTCATGTGCAACCGCACGACGCCCCTGAAGGAAAAAATGAACCTCCAGCGAAGCGAGGAGGCGGACTACTCTCCACTAGAGCGCAGCATAAGGCGGGCGCTGGATACGGGGAATATGACGGTGTAGGCGCAAACGGGAAACAAAGGATGCAGCGGCTTTTTGGAGAAATTCTAAGAGCTGCTGTTTTTATGCTATACTGATCTTGCTGCGACTGCAATGTACGGCTTTTCACCACGGATGATGATGGAGGTTTGGAACAAGATGACCGTTTTGGGATTTGTCAGGCACGGCATTACCGATTGGAATTTTCAGGAAAGGGTGCAGGGTCAAACGGATGTGCCGCTGAACGCAACCGGACGTAAGCAGGCAAAGGCGATAGCCGCAAGGTTAAGCAATGAGCAATGGGATCTCATTTATTCCAGCGATTTGTCAAGGGCCAAGGAAACTGCGGTGACGATCGCTGCCGCTCTCGGTCTTCCCGTTATTGAAGATCAAAGGCTGCGGGAGATGCATTGCGGAGAAATCGAAGGCACTACCGAAGCGGATCGAATAGCCAGATGGGGAACGGGCTGGAAAAAAAGCGAACGCGACTTGAAAATTGAAGACAACGAGTCGATTATCGGCCGGGGCATGTCTTTCGTCCAGGAGATCGCAAACAAGCATCCGCAGCAGCGAATTTTGGTCGTAAGCCACGGCGCGCTGATCGGACTGACGCTGACCCGCCTTATTCCGCATGAAGATACGGAGGAGCATTTAAAAAATACCTCCCTGACCAAGCTGAGACTGCTCGGCGAAAGCTGGAAATGCGAGCTGTTCAATTGCATCATGCATCTGCAGGAAGCGTAGTCTTCACTTTTGCGGAAAATTTCAGGCAGGCCGGGAAGGTGGGACCATGGACCAGGTGTGGAAAGAAAAGAAGAGCTTGGAGCGAGCGGCGATCGAGCTGTTCATCGCCATCTACAACGCCAATAACGAGCGGCAATACAGGCTTTTGTATCAACAGGAAAGACCGGATGCCGTATTGGAGGATAAGCTTTTGCGCAGCAAGCTGGGGATGGAAATCACCCATTTGTTTTATGATGCGGAGGAGGCGAAGATGCTGCTCGGCCGTTCCATGCAAAGCATTCACGATCCGGAATCACTGGAAAATCTGATTGCCGGGCTCAACCACTTGATTGCCGTGAAGGAAGAGAAGCGAAACGGCTATTCCAAGGCGTATCCCGTTTCGCTGCTCATCCGCAATGTCTCCCCCGTATTCGGCATGTCGGATATTTTGGGGATAAGGGACCGGATTGTGCGGCCAAAGGCGGAATTTGAGGATGTTTGGCTGCTATCGCGCGATGCGGCAAATGAATGGCTGCTGCTAAACCTTGAAAAACTGACAGAATGGAAGGACCGATAAACGTCATCTCGGAGGAGATGCGTTTTTTTCTTTGTCGTCGCCTTCGTCTTCGTCCTGCTCCTTCTCCTCTTTTTCCTGATGAAATTCGATTGCGGACTGGCCCATGATGGAATCGAACGGGGTGAAACGGCTGTCCGGAATTTTTTTGGTGATGAAGGTTTTGATCACGACATATCCGATCAGGATCAGGATAGGCAGAGTCAAGGCCAAAATCAGGATAAAGCTGAAATCCATAGGTCATCCCTCCAATTGTTCGTCTTTGGGCAGAAAAGCGGCCAGAATCCCCATGAGCGGCAGAAAGGCGCACAGCTTCATGATGAAGCCGATGCTGGTGGCGTCGGCGATCCACCCCAGTACCGCCGCCCCGAGTCCGCCGATACCGAAGGCCAAGCCGAAAAACAGCCCCGAAATCATCCCCACTTTGCCGGGCAGCAGCTCCTGCGCGTAAACGACAATGATGGAGAAAGCCGATGACAATACGAACCCGGCGCAAACGACCAATACTCCCGTCCATAGCAAACCGACATAAGGCAATGCCAGCGAGAAAGGGGCTGTGCCGAGAATCGAAAACCAGATGATGTTGCGCCTTCCATAGCGGTCCGCAAGCGGTCCGCCGAGGAACGTGCCTGCCGCCGCCGCGATCAGAAATGCGAACAAAAACCACTGCGCATGCCTGACGGAGACGCCGTAGCCGTCGATCAGGAAAAACGAATAATAGCTTGTAATGCTCGACATGTAAATGTGTTTGGTGAACACCAAAAAAATCAAAATCGCCAGCGCGCCGTTAATTTGCCTGCGGCTAAGGCCGGTTGTCCGCTCCTGCGCTTGCTTGCGCCGGGTGCGGACACGCGGTTGGACATTTTGTCCGCTGTACCAGCGTGCCACAAAAAATTGAATCACCATGGCCGTCGTGGCGGCAATGGTGAACCAAATCACGCCGTGCTGCCCGAGCGGGACGAAGATCAGCGCCGTCATGATCGGACCGAGCGAGCTGCCGATGTTGCCTCCGACCTGAAAGATCGATTGGGCCAGCCCTCTTTTTCCGCCTGCGGCCAAATAAGCGACCCTTGAAGATTCGGGGTGAAAGACGGCGGAGCCTACGCCTATGGCGGTGACCGCCAGCAGGATGAACGCATAGTGGGGCGCCAGGGCCAGGGCGACGATTCCGGTCAATGTGAAGGCTACCCCCACCGGCAAAATATAAGGCCGGGGACGAAGGTCGGAATAATAACCGACAAGCGGCTGCAGCAGGGAAGCCGTCATATTCATGGAAAAGGCGATCAAGCCGATTTGCCTGTAGCTTAACTGCAGCGAATCCCTAAGGATCGGAAAAAGTGCGGTGACCGTTGACTGCATCGTATCGTTCAGCAGATGCACCATGCTGATAGCGAATAGTATCGGGAATACCGTCGCCGTGACGGGCGCGGATTTTGCCAAAGCTTTGGACATATAGGCCAGCCCTCGATTCTGCAAGTAATCATTCTGGCATCTATTGTAATCAATATGGTGAAGTTAAGCTAACATTTTTTTAGAAAACGGGAAGCGTTAGGGAAGCAATTCGATTTGCAGCAGATCGTCAAGGGGAATCCATATTATGCTTTGCTCCGTACGCAGCTGAAGCCGTCTGCCGGCCGCGTCGACCTTGCCGATTTTGCCGCAAACGACCCGCTCATGATCGGGATCGTAGCACGTAATCGCCGTTTCCGCGCCGCTGTGGATCGCTTGCCGCAATATTTGCGACAGCTGCTCGATCCGCTGTTCATCGAGCTCCGGACGTTCCTTCCGGTTCAACTGCCGGCGGTGCTCCAGCAGCTGCTCCTTGTGCTCGGGAAGAAACATGCGGCTGCCTTCCCACAGCAGATTCCCGCGTCGCAAGCCTTCACTCATTTGGAATGCCCTCCGATTTTGTTGGAACGTTCGTAAGCCTGCCCGGCCGCCGTCAGTGAAGCGGCTTTCACGATCGACGCCGTTCCGTATTTGTTCTTGATGGCGTCAATGGCATAATCCAGACGCCGCTCCTTCTCGCGATCATGGAACAGATGCAGCTGGTACTCGCTGTCTGGAGAAAGCTGCGACAGCGCCACGCCGATGCGGCGGATCGGCAGGCCGTCCCAATGGCTGGCGAACAGCCGGATGGCCGCCGTATACAAGTCCGGAGCATGGTTGGTCGGATCGGGCAGCTTGATTTGCCGGTGAAAGCCCGTCGGGGCGTCGAAATCCGCGCCCAAACTGCCGAGTGACAGCGTTTGTCCCATGAGTCCCTTGCTGCGGGCGCGCCGGCACACCTCTTCGCTAAGCTCGAGCAGCACGACATGAATATCTTCCGGCTTGCTGTAATCGCGGGGCAGCGTCATGTGGTGTCCAATCGCTTTTTGCAGGTCGTGGCTGTTCGGCGATACGGGCGAGTAGTCGATCCCGTTGGCGCTCATCCACAGCACGTGTCCGCTAATGCCCCAGCGCCGGGTTAATTTGTCCAACGGATAGCGGGCCAAATCGCCGATCGTGAGAATGCCCAGCCGCTGCAGGTGGCGGCTCATGCGGCGGCCGACGCCGAACAGGCTTTCCACCGGCATCGGCCACATCTGCTCCTTCATGTTGTCGGCGTTCAAGAAGGCGATGCCCGAATCGTTTTTTTTGGCGAAATTGTCGCAGGCGATTTTGGCCAGCACTTTGTTCGGGCCGATGCCGACCCGGGCATAGACGCCGGTTTCACGCTTTATCGCCTGCTGGATGCTGCGGGCGATGGAGCGGCAGTCGCCGAATAAAGCGCGGCTGCCGGTGACATCGAGGAACTGCTCGTCGATCGAATAAGCTTCCACAAGGTCGCTGTAGCGCTCCAAAATTTCTGTAATATGAAGAGAAACACGGATATATTCCTGCATATGGGGGCGGGCAATGACCAAGTCGGGGCATTGCTTGAGCGCCTCGCCCAGCCGCGAAGCGGACACGACGCCGCAGCGTTTGGCCAGCGGGCAAGCGGCCAGCACGACTCCGGAGCGGCGCGAAGGGTCTCCCGCCACAATCAACGGGCGGTCCCTCCACTCCGGGTGAGCCGCCTTCTCCACGCTCGCATAAAAGCTTTGCATATCTACAAGAAAAATTACGCTGTTTGTCATGGTTAACACCTCTACACGAATATACGTCCCGACTATCACATATCTTTAGGAAAAGGGACGAGTCCCGGTGGACAGAGGAGGACGTTATTTACCGAAATGCCATGATGCTTCGGGTGCTCTGCATACCGAATGGGGGTCAAAAAACAAGAACGTATGTTCCTTTGTTGATTTTTATTATAATGCGAATGTGCGTTTCTATTCAACTGGGAAATAAAGAAAAAACGCGAAATGATAATGATTGTTATGGTTGGAAAAAAAAGGTACAATAAGAAAAAAGCTTGTTTTTGAAAAGGAGGGTCCGCGTTTGAAGACGGGGATTATTCCAATCGGAAAGAAATGCAGCGGGGACACGCAAACCTGACAATTAATGATTAATTCAGTTAAATAAAACTGAATTCTTTTTGCATCGGCAGTGAAATCCGGGCATCCCGGAGGGATATGCATGAGCAGAGGAAGCTGGGAGGTTAAAGGTAAAATGAAATGGATGGTCGAAACAACGGTTGATCTGATGCAGGCCAAATTGGAATCGGCCGAGGTCACCTCGCGGGATTTGGTGAGCTGGTACATAGACCGTATTTTTAATTTGGACTGGAAAGGGCCGGAGCTGCGTTCAGTGCTTGAACTTAATCCCGATATCGAACGCGCCGCGGACGAGCGCGATGCGGAGCGCAGGGAGGGAAGCGTCCGCGGGCCGCTGCATGGCATTCCGGTACTGCTGAAGGACAATATCGATACGTACGACCGCATGCATACGAGCGCCGGATCGCTGGCATTGGCCGAGTCGTTTGCGGCCGAGGACGCCTTTCTCGTCAAAAGGCTGCGCGAATCCGGCGCCATCCTGCTTGGCAAGGCCAATATGACGGAGTGGGCCAACTTTATGACAGACAATATGCCCTCCGGATACAGCTCGAGAGGCGGCCAGACGTTAAATCCGTACGGACCGGGGAAGTTTTTCGTCGGTGGTTCAAGCTCGGGCTCGGCAGCTGCGGTTGCGGCGAATTTAACGGCGCTTGCGGTAGGCACGGAAACGTCCGGTTCGATTCTCAGTCCGGTCAAGCAGAATTCGATTGTAGGCATTAAACCGACGGTGGGTCTGATCAGCCGTTCCGGCATCATCCCGATTTCCCACAGCCAGGACACGGCGGGTCCGATGGCAAGGACGGTGCGGGACGCGGCGATTTTATTGGGAGCAATGAGCGGAGTGGATGAGCGGGACCCGGCTACGCTTGCAAGTGAGGGAAAAGCATTTCGGGACTATACCCCGTTTCTTGAAGCGTCTGGTCTGCAAGGCGCGCGCATCGGCGTTCCCAGAGAATATTACCGCAGACTGGAGAAAGCGGAGCTGCGGCTGATGGAAAATGCGATCAATGCCGTCCGTCAAGCAGGGGCAGTGGTGATCGATCCGGTCATGCTTCCTTCCGCGGGAGAGGATTGGGAGGATTTCAACGTGCTGCTGTATGAATTCAAGCATGATTTGAACGGCTACCTGTCCCGCCTCGGACCGCTGGTTCCGGTGCACTCGCTGTCTGAATTGATCACATATAACCGCAGCCAGGCAGAGCGCATGCTCAAATTCGGGCAGACGCTGCTGGAGAAGGCTGACCGCACTGGCGGAACGTTGAAAGAGGAGCAATATCTGGAGAGCAGAAAGCGGGATCTCGAGCTCTCGCAAAAGCAGGGAATCGACTTTGCTCTTCACGAATACGGCTTGGATGCGCTGCTGTTTCCAGGGGAACGGGGCTCGGATATTGCCGCACGCGCCGGTTATCCGTCAGTCGCGGTTCCGGCCGGATATACCGAACAGGGACCATTCGGCGTTGCTTTTTGTGCCGGCGCTTTCAGCGAGCCGCAGCTGCTGCGGTTTGCTTATGCCTATGAGCAGACCTCGCGCCTGCGCGTGCCGCCCGCATTGGCACAATGAAAAAGGGATGGACATTGACAGGTGATTTGATATAATACTGTTGACATAACAATTGAATACACGACGGGGTGCTGGAATATGGCCGGCTGAGATTGTATCCCTCAAGATACTGACCCTTGAACCTGATCTGGATAATGCCAGCGTAGGTAAATGCCTGCAATTTTGCATGAGCTTTTGTCAATGACACGCTTCCGGATGAGGAGGCGTTTTTCTTTTGTTATGAGCCAAACCTATTCGGAGGGAAAAAAGAGATGAGAAACAGAATATGGATCAAGCCTACGGCACTGATACTGGCGGCAATGCTGCTGTTTGTGACGGCAGGATGCGGAAAAAAGGACAGATCAGATAACGCTGCCGTTTCCCCCGCCCCGAGCGCCGCACCGCAGCAGGAAGCTGCAGAGCAGCCGACGAAGCGGCCTTTGACCCCGGTCAAGGTAGTGCTCGATTGGACGCCGAACACGAATCATACAGGACTTTATGTGGCCAAAGAAAAAGGCTATTATGAAGAGCAGGGACTCGATGTCGAGATTATCCAGCCCGGTGAAAGCGGCGCGGACCAGATGGTCGCTTCCGGCAATGCGGCATTTGGCGTCAGCTATCAGGAGGGCGTGACGCTGGCGCGGATTCAGGGTGTGCCGATCGTTTCCATCGCCGCCGTGATTCAGCATAACACCTCGGGATTTGCATCCATGCAGGCGAAAAATATTAAAACCCCCAAGGATTTTGAAGGCAAAACCTATGGCGGTTGGGGCTCTCCCGCAGAAAAAGCCGTGATTGATTCGCTGATGCAGACGCAGCATGCGGATGTGAACAAGGTGAGCATCATCAATATCGGCGATGCCGACTTTTTTACCGCGGTCAAGAAGGATATCGATTTTTCCTGGATTTATTACGGCTGGACCGGGATCGAAGCAGAGCTTCGCAAGGTGCCGATCAATATGGTCTACTTAACCGATTATTCCAAAAAATTGGATTATTACACGCCGGTGCTGATCACGGGCGAAAAGATGATTGCAGACAAGCCGGAAATCGTCAAAGCCTTCATGGCAGCGACTTCGCAGGGTTATCAGTTTGCGATCGATCATCCCCAGGATGCGGCTGATATCCTGATTAAAGCGGCGCCCGATCTTGACAAGAACCTGGTGATCGCCAGCCAAAAATGGCTGAGCCCGAAATATCGCGACGACGCCGCGCAGTGGGGCTTGCAAAAGCAGGAAGTGTGGGAGAACTACGCACAGTGGATGCTCGATCACAAGCTGCTGGAAAAACCGCTTGACGCCAAAGCGGCATTCACCAACGATTTTTTGCCAAAACCTTAAATCCGGCGCATTTGCCCGACTGATTAAAAGGAGAGGAATTCAATGGCCAACGCTTTGCTGAGCATACAAATTTTACCGAAGACGAAAAACAACGAGGACATCATTCCTTATGTCGATCGCGCAATCGCGGTTATTCACGAGTCTGGCGTACCCTACCGCGTTGGTCCTTTGGAAACGACGATGGAGGGTGATTTGGCGCAGCTTATGCAAATCGTGCAAAGGATGAATGACGAAATGATCGCGATGGGCTGTCCCAATGTCATTTCGCAGGTGAAAATCTATTACAATCCGTCCGGTGCCTCCATGGCCAAACTGACGGAAAAGTACGATTGACATGCGTCTGCCACAGGCGATGAAGAAGGCGGCGCCGCCGCTGTTGGTGGTCGCTGCCGTGCTGGCGGTTTGGCAGGGCTATGTGATGCTGGCGGCCGTTCCCAAATGGCTGCTGCCTTCTCCTCTGCAAATTGTAAGCGAAGGCTGGAGTATTTTGCCGCGGATTATGGTGCATACTGCGGCAACGGCCAAAATCACGATAATCGGCTTCATCATCGGGACAATCGGCGGAATGGCGGCGGCGATGCTTCTTCACGCCGTCTTTCCTGCGTTAAAGAGCGGATTCTATCCTTTGTTGATTTTGACGCAGAATATCCCTTTGATCGTATTGGCCCCGCTGCTTGCGATTTGGTTCGGCTTCGGCTTGCTGCCGAAGCTGATCGTGATTACGCTGGTCTGTTTTTTTCCGGTCACCGTGGCCATGATGCAAGGGCTTGAGCAGACCGATCCCGACAAAATGAATTACATGCGGATGATCGGGGCCGGTCGCGGACTAATTTTCCGCAAGCTGGAGCTGCCCTATTCGCTGCCATATTTGTTCTCAGGTCTGAAAATATCGGCTACCTACAGTGTGATGGGGGCGGTCATTTCCGAATGGACGGGAGCCAAGCACGGACTCGGCGTATTCATGATGCTGCAGAAATCGGCATTCCGCACGGATCGGGTGTTCGTGGCGATTGCCGTGATTGTAGGCTTGAGCTTGCTGTTATTCGGCTTGATCCTGGTGCTGGAAAATTGGCTGATCCGTTGGCAGCCCGAGGGCGGAAAGGGGCCGAAGCCGTGAACAAAAAACTGGTCGTGGACCGAATCGGCAAATCCTATACTCGCGGAACAACAGAAGAGCGCATACTGGACGGCTTGTCGCTTCATATTCATGAAGGAGAATTCGTATCCGTGATCGGACCGTCGGGAAGCGGAAAAAGCACATTGTTTCATATTATAGGCGGATTGATTGAGCCTGCCTCGGGAAGCATCCTGCTTGACGGCCGGGAGGTTACCGGGCAAAAGGGGCTGATCAGCTATATGCCGCAAACCCCTGCGCTTTTCCCATGGCGAACCGTGGAGAAGAATGTGATTTTGGCCATGGAGGTTGCCGGAATTCCGCAAAAGCAGGCGTTGGAGAAGGCCCGGGAATGGCTGAAGCTCGTCGGCTTGGATGGCTATGAGCGGGCTTATCCTTACATGCTCTCCGGAGGCATGCAGCAGCGGGTCGCCTTTTTGCGCGCATTGTTAAGCCCGCAGGAGGTCATGTGTCTGGACGAGCCGTTCGGCGCCTTGGACGCGCTGACCCGCATCGGGATGCAGAAATGGCTGCTGCAGATCTGGGAGCGCAATCGGCGTACGGTTCTTTTTGTTACCCACAGCATTGAGGAAGCGCTGTTCCTGTCCGATCGCATCTACGTGTTCTCCGACAAGCCGACGCGGGTGCTGCGGGAGATCGAGGTGCCGTTTGCCCGGCCGCGCAGTGAAGAGGTGCTGACGGGTTCGCGGTTTGTCGAGCTTCGGGGCGAAATTTACACGCTGATGAGAGATCAAATGGCTTCCGCGCCGCAAGCCTTTCACGCACAGGATGGAGGTGCGATATGAAGGGCATCATCGACGCGCATATTCATCTGGATATGTACGGGCAGGGCGAGCGCGAATGCATGTTGGCGGACATGGAACAAGACGGCGTGCGGGGGTTGATTGCCGTATCGACGAACCTGCAGTCGTGCCGCGTCAATCAATCGCTGAAGCGTGTGGATAAGCGGATTTTCCCGGCTTACGGCTTTCATCCGGAACAAGCGCCGCCGACCAGTGATGATGAGGAAGCGCTGTTCGGCTGGCTGCGGGAGCATCTGCAGGAAGCGGCGGCCATAGGTGAAGTGGGACTGCCCTATTACACCCGCAAAGACCACGAAGAGAAGGGACTGCCCTTTGATTCGACTCCCTATCTGCGCCTGCTTTCCCGCTTTGCCGCGCTTGCTGTGGAAGCAGACAAACCGCTGGTGCTGCATGCGGTGTATGAAGATGCGGATGCGGCTTGTACGCTGCTTGAAGAAAAGGGCGTACAGAGGGCTCATTTCCATTGGTTCAAGGGCAGTGACGACACGGTGGGGCGCATGGTCCGCAGCGGCTACCTGATCTCCATTACCCCGGACGTGCTCTATGAGCCCGAGATTGAGAGATTGGCGGCGCGTTATCCGCTGGAATTGATGATGGTGGAAACGGATGGCCCCTGGCCCTTTGAAGGCCCGTTTTCCGGACAAACCACCCATCCGGGCATGATCCGCCGCAGTATTGAAAAAATCGCCGCGCTCAAAGGGTGTCCGGTAGAAGCGGCAGCCAACCAACTCTATGAAAATGCGGTGAGCTTTTATCGATTGACATTGTGAGTGCAGCGGCGTAAAAAGTATACCCAAGGATTATAGATTGCCAGGTTATCGGCATTGCATCATCTCTCCCAAGCAAGGGAGTGAAAGCCGCTCTTCTTGGTTGGTCAGCCTTTTTTTGACCACGCGAACCTTAAAATCCCGCCTGGGCTCATGTTAAAAAAAAACCGCAGGACAAGCTCCTGCGGTTGAATTTATTTCGGTACCTGCATAAAGCAGGTACCTTCATGGGAGAGGAGAAACCGGATGAAGAACTTATGGGGAAACGTAAGTCTTCTCCGCGGTTGTCTACGACATTTTTTTGATGTCGATATCTTCATGATTTCCCTATTTCCAAGTTTTATACATCGTTGCAGAAGCTTTCGTTTTACGTTTTTCATCCTATGCAGAATATGGTACGATGATAAAAAACAGATAGAAGCGGGGGACAGGCGTTGAGAGTCGTATCCGGCAGCGCAAAGGGTAAAATTTTGAAATCGGTTTCCGGAAAGTCGACACGCCCCACTTCGGACAAGGTGAAGGAAGCCCTGTTCAGCATGATCGGCCCGTATTTCAACGGCGGAACGGTGCTCGATCTATATGCGGGCACCGGAGCGCTTGGAATTGAAGCGCTGAGCCGCGGGATGGAGAAGGGAATTTTCGTCGACCGGGAAAAGCGGAGTGTGGACGTCATTGCGGAGAATCTGCTGAATACACGCTTGTCTGAGCAAGCGGAGGTATACCGCAACGATGCGGAGCGGGCGCTGAAAGCCCTGGTTAAACGGGAGATCGCATTCGATTTGGTGCTGCTCGATCCTCCATACAAATTACGTCATATGGACAAGCTTCTTCACGCCATGCTTGCGGACGGGATGATCGCTGAAGACGGTATCGCGGTTGTAGAGCATGATGCCGCTCATCGCTATGGGGATCAGATCGGATCGTTAAGGTTAAGCAAGTTTTCCGTCTATGGCGACACGGCGGTGGCGGTTTATATAAATGAGCGCAACGAAACGTTGCCTTAAAGGAGATGAAGGCCATGATATCTGCTAAAGGGGCTAAAATCGCGGTATATCCCGGAAGCTTTGATCCGGTAACGCTGGGACATTTGGATATCATTCATAGAGCGGCATCGGTGTTTGACAAACTGATTGTCGCCGTGTTGAACAATACAAGCAAGAACCCGCTGTTCACTGTGGAAGAGCGCACAGGCCTGCTCAGTCAAGTCACCGACAAGCTGCATAACGTGGAAATCGAGCATTTTCAGGACCTGCTGATTCATTATATGGAAACCAAGCAAGCCACCGTTATCGTGCGAGCGCTGCGTTCGGTTTCCGACTATGAATTTGAGCTTCAATTGGCGACGATGAACCGGCAGCTGGGAGGCGGGGTGGAGACGCTGTTTATGACCTCGAACCCCAAATATTCGTTTCTGAGCTCAAGCATCGTCAAAGAGATCGCGCGTTTTCACGGACCCGTCGGCGAACTGGTGCCGCCGGAGGTGGAGCTTGCATTGAAGGGCAAATATGCCAAAACAAAGATTTAATGATGCTTGGCTTTCAACTGCTTGATGAAGGCCGAGAAAAGGATTGCGATCAGCAAAAAGCAGACTGCCGACAGCAGCCCTGGTATCCACAGCTTGAGCCATTGTTCACTAATGAAAACAAGCGATCGGGAGCGCCTGGAAAAATCCGGAAGCGCCGTTCGGAATACCGGAGAAGCTGCAAACAGCAGCTTCTGCAGCGGCTTCCACAGCAGCGCCGTTGCGGCAATTGCCGTCAGCGCATGCAGCATGCGCGACAGCACGAAAACCGAATAACGCATATCGGTTTTTACAATCGCCGCTTTAACTTGAGCGTGAACGGCAAAACCGCTCCATGCCAGTGCGGCGGAAATGACGCACATCAGCAGCAGCATCGGCGCATTGGCTTGGCTGAAATGATGCGCCCCGAGATTGACTTCGAATAGGGAGTAAATTGCCGGTGAAGTCAACGAGTCCGGCCATCCTAGCGGTACGAGCGCAAATTCAAACATGCGGCCGAGCCAGGACAGCAGATGGGCGGTATCCAGGATCCGGATGATGACGGAAAAGATCATCATGAACCCGCCGATCAAAAAAAGCCTTTCCACGGACAAGGTAACGGCATCTCCCATAAGCTTGCCGAATGCCCGGCCGTCGAGCTCGCGGGCGCTGACCATGACGGCTAGCGATCGGCGCCATAAGGAGCCGCTTTTTTCATTTGGCGCTAGTATCGGCTGATCCGCTGCGGCGGCATGAGGCTGATTTTTCCTTCTGTCCAGAGGCAGAAAGCGCATGATGATGCCGGATGCAACAACAGAAACCAATTGTACGACGAACAGAAACAACCCGATTTCCGCTTGATGAAAAAAACCGACTCCGACAGCGGCCAGCATCCAAACCGGATTGGCCAGATGGGAAAGGGCCAGCAGGCGCTCGCCCTCGCCGCGGGAAATCAGGCGGTTGCGCCTTAAATTTCCGGTTACATGCGCACCTGCAGGATAACCGCCCAAACAGCCGGAAATAAATGCCCATCCGCCGATGCCCGGTATGCGGAAGAAGAAGCGCATAAAAGGCTGTATCCAGACACCGAGCGCGTGCACGACGCCGAATGCCGCGAGCATTTCGGTGAGCACAAATACCGGCAGCAGAGCGGGGAAAATGACTTCCCACCATATATTCAGGCCTTGCAATGAAGCTTGAAACGCTTCGCTAGGAAATCGAATAATCATTATCACCATAAAAACCGTAGCTGCAGCAAGCCATAATGTATTTAAGAGGGATCGATCAATGTTCCGTTTCATTTGTAGAAAGGATTCACTCCTTTGAAAATGCACTGGGTACTTGTACATGTTTACGACTAAAACGTTTGACTTAGACCACGGTTTATTCCGTAAATTTTGGGTATTAGGGTCATATACTAATCATGAAGCGTTCGAAGTATCGGAGAGGAGCAACCAGAAGTTATGGATCAAAACTCGGATTACGAACAGCGGGAAGCATCCCGATCAACCGCCGCACCGCCGAGGCGCGGCAGGGCGAAATGGCTTTCTGACGCACGCATGCTGTTCTTCTTTGCGGTTTTCTTTATCGGAATGGCTTACGTTCTTGTTTTTATGCCCACGAACTATGTCATCTTTTCTCCAGGCTCTGCTGATGAAATTAAGCCGATGGTGCATATCAAGCAGGGTTATGAGACAGAAAAAGGCACGCTCATGCTTACCACGGTGAGACTGACTTATGCCAATTTTCTTAGCTACCTCTCCGCATTGGTTACGCCGCATACGGAAATTTTCAAAAAAAGCCAGATTTTCAGTCAGGGAGAAGATCAGAGCGAATACAGCAGCCGTCAGTCGATCATTATGAGCGATTCCCAGAGCAACGCCATGGAAGCCGCATACAAGCGTGCCGGCATCCCCTTCAATATTCTCCATCAAGGGGTGATCGTACTGCGCACCGTGCACGGATTTCCGGTTGACAAGCTGCTGCAGGCCGGCGACAAGATTATTAAGCTGAATGAGGTTGCCGTGCACAAAAGCGAAGATGTGTTTGCATTTATGAAAAAGGTTCATGTCGGGGATAAAGTCAAAGTGTCCGTAGAACGAAAAATCAAAGAAATAACGGTTACCGTCCCGTTGGTCGACCTCAATCAAGCAGCCGATGAAAATGCCGGCACTTCGCCCAAAGAAGAGCCCAGGCCCGGTTTGGGCATTGTTCCGGCCGATTTGTACAGCGTCAAGGCCGATAATCCGCAAAAGCAGGTGAACATCGATGTCGGTGATATCGGAGGACCCTCGGCAGGGCTTATGTTCTCGTTGGAAATTTATAATCGTCTCGTTCCCGAGGATATTACCAAAGGCTACCGCATCGCGGGAACCGGAGAGATCGATCCGCAGGGAAATGTCGGCGTGATCGGAGGCATTCAGCATAAGATCGTTGCAGCCGATCGCAAGCATGCGGATATTTTCTTTGCGCCTGACGATCTGTATTTCAAGGATAAGAGCTACAAGCCGATTCTGAATTATTCCGATGCCGTGGCGGAAGCGAAAAAAATCGGCACGAAAATGAAAGTCGTGAAGGTGAAGACGATGGACGACGCCCTTAAGTATTTACAGCAGCTTCCGCCCAAAAAATAAACTTGTACACGAAAAAGGTATTGCTTTCTATAATTTTGAGAATGAATATACCATAGCATTCGCGCCCGGGTTGACAAAGCGCTTCTGCAATCGTTATAATATTCCTTGTCTGTTTGGAGTGATTACGATGATGATTAACATGCGTGAGCTTGGTACTCGGGGCAACGCCATAGAGTTCCAAGAACAGATGGATCTTACTGAAGTTTTGTCGGGAGTGCCTGAAGTGGTGAAAGCCGAACCGCTCAGCGTCAGCTTGACGGCAAGATCGGAATCCGGCTTGATTGAAGTATCGGGAACGCTCGGAACGGAAATCGAATGGGTTTGTTCCAAGTGCTTGAAGCACTATAGCGAGCGGTTTGACATTCCGTTTCATGAATCCTTTTCGCCGAAGACGAACGAATATACGGAAGAGGAAGCGCAAGACGATGACGATGATGACGACCAGATTCATTTCGTCAGCGACAACAATGTCGACCTCGATCCTTATATAAAAGAAAGCTTTCTGCTTGAGCTGCCTTATATTCCGGTCTGTGACCCTGATTGCAAAGGACTATGCGCGGTTTGCGGAAGCAACCGCAACGATGTCGACTGCAGCTGTGTGGAGGAAAAGGTGGATCCCCGGCTTGCCGGATTAAAACTGCTTTTTAGCGATGAGAACAAGTAAGGGTTGAATGATTATAAGGAGGTGGGATTGGTGGCAGTACCACAAAGAAGAACGTCCAAAACTCGCCGTGACAAACGCCGTACGCATTTTAAATTGCATGTACCGGGAATGGCAAAATGTGAACAATGCGGGGAATTGAAGCTGGCGCACCGTGTATGCAAGGTTTGCGGTTCCTATAAAGGCCGAGAAATCATCAAACAATAGTTTCATAATCGATGCAAAAGGGTACTTCATCTGTGGTGAGGTGCTTTTTTTGTTGCTCTTATTTTCCATGTGGAGGTTTCACTTCACTTTTGGAAGGGAATTATATATACTACTTTTAGTACCTGGTAACAACAAAACAGGCTGCAGTAATGAAATTCTTCATTAAAAAAGGCGAAAAAGGCGGTGCTGACCATCGAACGCCTACCGAAAAAACAAAGACAACAGCTGCTTACCCGGGCGATTGGGGAAAATCCGTTTTTAACCGATGAAGAGTTGATGGCCAAGTTCGGAGTGAGTATCCAAACGATCCGGCTTGATCGTCTGGAATTGGGGATTCCCGAGGTGCGCGAGCGAATCAAAAGCATGGCCGAGCAAACCTTTGATCCCGTGCGGGCGATTGAGCTTGATGAAGTGATCGGCGAAATTATTGATCTTCAGCTCGACAAGAGCGGGATCTCGATTTTGGAAATCAAGGATGAGCATGTTTTTTCCCGCACGAAAATTGCCAGGGGGCATCATCTTTTCGCCCAGGCCAATTCACTTGCGGTTGCTGTCATTGACGAAGAGGTCGCGTTGACCTTGACGGCGGATATCAAATTCGTACATACGGTGAAGCTTCATGAAAAATGCGTGGCCAAGGCTTATGTAAGAACCTTGTCGCACAAGGGGGCGAAAGCCCACGTTGAAGTATTTACGTACGTTGGAGAAAATTTGGTGTTTGAGGGGAATTTTACGGTCTTCCGCTCCGTGAAGGAAGCGCAGCTAAGAGGAGGAAATCATGCGGATAGCCATTGATGCTATGGGCGGCGATCAGGCGCCGGACATTAATGTAGAGGGCGCACTGCTGGCCGCCCGGGAATTTGAAGATATCGAGATCACGTTGGTTGGCGACGAAAGCGTCATTCATCCATTGCTCGGCAATCGATCGCCGCGCGTGCAGATTCATCACGCTGCCGATGTGATCGACTCCGACGATGAACCGGCAAAGGCGGTCCGCCGCAAGAAAGACGCTTCAATGGTTGTTGCCGGCCGTCTGGTCAAGGAGGCGCAGGCGGATGCGATGATTTCTGCCGGCAATACGGGGGCTTTAATGGCAACCGGACTGCTTGTCATCGGAAGAATGGAAGGCATTCAACGCCCCGGACTTGCTCCGATGCTGCCTACAATGGACGGCAGCGGCGTTTTGGCGATCGATCTTGGTGCCAATATGGATGCGGCGCCTGAGCATCTGCTCCAGTATGCGATTATGGGCAGCATTTATCGGCAAAAGATGCATGGCTTGGCCAAGCCGAGAGTAGGGCTTCTCAACGTTGGAACCGAAGAAATGAAGGGAAACGAGCTGACCAAGGCGGCCTATCCGTTGTTAAAGCAAGCGCCAATCCATTTTGCCGGCAATGTTGAAGCTAGGGATGTACTGCAGGGAGTATGCGATGTGCTGGTATGCGACGGATTTGTCGGCAACATTCTGCTCAAAGCGCTGGAGGGTACGGCAGGCGCGATCTTTTCAACCCTGAAAGCGGAATTCACGCGCACGATTCCGGCAAAGCTGGCTGCGGCCGTGTTGAAACCGGGGCTGACACGGTTCAAGAAAAAATTGGATTATACGGAACATGGCGGCGCTCCGTTATTGGGGATTAACGGCGTCTGCATCAAAAGCCACGGATCCTCGGACGCCAATGCGATCAAAAACGCCGTCAGACAGGCGAGAATCGCCTTGTCCAGCGGGCTTGTGCAGTCGATCGGCGCAGAAATAAACGGGAAGCGAGAGGAACGAAAATGAATTTGAAAGCAGTAGGCGTATTGGGCACGGGCAATTATGTGCCGGAACGCATTTTGACCAATCATGAGCTGGAACAAATGGTGGATACGAATGACGAATGGATCGTAAGCCGTACGGGAATAAAGGAAAGACGCATCGCCGCGCCCGAGCAGGCGACCTCGGATTTGGCTTGCGAAGCGGCCAAGCTGGCCCTGCAAAATGCCGGCATCGGTGCGGAGCAGCTCGACTTGATCATCGTGGCGACGATCACGCCCGATATGACGTTTCCGTCAACAGCCAATATTCTTCAGGACAAGTTGGGCGCGAAGAACGCGGCCGCCTTCGATATGGCCGCGGCCTGTGCCGGATTCATCTACGGACTGTCGGTGGCCAGCAGCATGATTTCCACCGGAGTATACAAGCATGCGCTTGTGATCGGTGCAGATTGTTTGTCAAGAATCACCGACTACACAGATCGCAACACCTGCATTCTGTTCGGTGACGGAGCGGGGGCCGTCGTGCTCGGAGAGGTTCCCGCCGGCAGGGGCTTCCAATCGTTCGTGCTGGGCTCTGACGGAGCCGGAGGCGATCTGCTCAAGCTTGAGGGCGGAGGCTCGCGGCATCCGGCATCGCTGGAAAATCTGGAGAAAAAACGCAATTACATTTATATGGCCGGCAGCGAGGTGTTCAAGTTTGCCGTGCGGATCATGGGTTCGGCAGCGGAAGAGGCACTCGGCAAAGCCGGAATGGAAAAAAGCGACATCGATTTGCTCATCCCCCATCAGGCGAACATCCGGATCATTCACTCGGCGTTGCATAGATTGGAGCTGCCGGAGGAAAAATGCGTGATCAATCTGCACAAATACGGCAATGTGTCGGCCGCTTCGATTCCGATCGCGCTGCATGAAGCGGTGGAAGCGGGCAGGGTGAAGGAAGGCGACCGCCTAGTATTCGTCGGTT
>CAZESH010000039.1:0-22315 GCA_964514665.1 uncultured Caryophanales bacterium | reverse complement strand
GATCTTCGCTTACCACATCAGAAAGTATAAGTTTTCATGATTGAAAACGATCTTTCTGATTGGCGATAAAAACAACCGCTGACCGCGGTCGCTCATCCTGAAAGGACTCCGATAGGAGTTTTTCTCATATAGCATATGCTTCGATGGTTCTTGGTCTCTCAGGTCTGGACTGGTCAATCACGCATCCATGCGGAAAGCAATCGAACCTCCCTTAAGTTCCAAAAGCATCCTCACCCCAAATTGAAATCTCCCTCCAATCCAATTCCAATGTTGTCGTGCTTTAATTTGAAAAATATTTTATGATAGATGAAGAAGGTTTTTTTGGAAATATGATAACGGGTGATGCTATGCGGTTTTTGATTGTGGAGGACGATGTCCATTTGCTTGAGGCCATTGCGTCCGTGCTGGAGGATGAGCAGTATGAAGTCGATCGGGCGGAAAACGGCAGGGAGGGCCTCCTGCTGGCGGAACATGGCATCTATGATTTGATTGTGCTCGACATCATGCTGCCGGAAATGGACGGCATTTCGCTGATTCGCAAGCTGCGGGCTTCGGGAAACAGTACGCCTACGCTATTCTTGACTGCGAAGGACTCTGTCGAGGCAAGGGTGAACGGATTGGATGCGGGAGCGGACGATTATTTGGTCAAACCATTTGCCATCGATGAGCTTTTGGCCCGGATCCGCGCGCTTTTGCGCAGAAGCAAAGGTCTCACGACGGAAGGAGAGCTTAAATACGGCGCGATCGCTTTTCCTGCCAACGAATATGACGCCACCTGCAACGGCCGGCCGCTCGGATTGACTTCAAAGGAATATGAGCTGTTGTCGTATTTGGTACAAAACAAGGAGCAAATTTTGCGCCGGGAACAAATATTCAATCGCATCTGGGGCTTCGATTCGGAAGCGAATGAAACAGCGGTAGACTTGTATATTCATTATTTGCGCAAAAAATTAAGCGCCTGCGGCTGCGAAGAATTCATCCGCACCGTGCGCGGAGTCGGATACATGGTGAAGGTGAGCGCGGAACATGTTTAAGCGTACCTTGCTGCGGCTTGCGCTGTTAAATGCCTTGACGGTGTTTATCCTGATTATCACATTCGGTGCCTCCATGTATGCGTATACGCAGCACAGAATGTACCAAGAGGCGGACAAAACGCTGGAAGATGCCTGGTCCGGCTTTGACATTGATCGCATACGCGACATGCTTCATGCGGATGAAGAGCGTCATTTTCATTCCATGACGTATGTGCTGTGGGATAATCAAGGCGATTTCGTCCGGCAGGTTCCCTCTGGTTTCTTTCAACCCCAGGATTTGACGGATATGCGTCTGCTGCTTTTGGACGGTGATTCGCGTTTGAAAACCATGCGCTTTCACGGCCATGATTATCGGATTCTTACCGAGAGCGTAAACTTTTCAGGAATTCCGCCGGCAACGCTGCAGATGGTTTATGATCTGGAACCCGGCAAAAAAGTGCTGCACAATTTGCTGTTGATTATTGTCATCGGGGTGATCAGCAGCTTCGGCATTGCATTGTTGGCCGGATTATTCCTGGCCAACAGGTCGCTCATTCCGATCCGCAGGGCGTGGGACAAACAGCAGCGGTTCGTGTCCGACGCATCCCATGAATTAAGAACCCCGCTGGCTGTGCTGCAGATTAATTTGGAGCGGTTGTTCCGCCATCCGGATCATACAATCGAGCAGGAAAGCCGCAAAATTGCCGTAATGATAGATGAAACAAAACGGATCGGCAAATTGGTGGCGGATCTTCTTACGCTGGCAAGATCCGACTCCAATCAATTGGAGATTGTCAGAGAACCGGTCAGATTGGATCAGCTGCTGAGAAATATTGCCGCCGAATTTCACGATGCGGCTGGACTCAAGAACATCGCGATCCAAACGGAATTCAGTGAATCTGCGGCGCTCTCGGTGTGGGGAGACAGAGATCGTCTTCATCAAATGCTCGTCATTTTACTCGATAACGCATTGAAATATTCCACGGAAGGCACTATTACGCTAAATTGCACGGCAGCCGGAAGCCATGTTACAATCGAGGTTTCCGATACGGGCATCGGGATTTCTTCCGAGGATTTGCCATTTATTTTCGATCGCTTCTATCGCGCGGATAAAGCAAGAAACCGCACACAAGGCGGGACCGGATTGGGTCTGTCGATTGCCAAATGGATTGTCGAAGCCCATCACGGATCGATATCTGCCCGCAGCATTCAAGGTGTCGGCACCACGATTCAAATCGTCCTTCCCGCCTCCTGAAATGGAGATACTGATCTGAAATCGCAGACGGCACATGCTGTTCAGCAAAAATTAATCTGAATTTAAGGTAATTCAAATTGTTTTCAAATTTCGGTTTGTTTTAATTTAATGAGAAAACCCCTATCGAGGCCTCCCCTAGAGGAGCGACCGCGTTTAGATGCAGGTTTTATCGCCAATAAGAATTTGTAATTTTCGATTCTCGAAAACTTATAAATTCTTATGTGGTAAAAAAGCCGGAAAGGAGACGGGGAATTATGAGCAACAAGTGGACGAAATGGAAATTCGGAGTAGGAGGCGCGATTGCAGTTGCTGCGCTGTTCAACACCGTCAAAACCAGCCCGGATTTTGCACAGGCGCACGCCGCAGCATTAAATGCCAAAAAAACGACGGCTTCCAATCAAATGTCTGCCCAGCAGGACCCCGTTGTCGATCAATGGCTTCTAAGCGATGACGGGAGCACGAATAATTACGGTGACGACGGCGGAGAGTGGGATTGGAACAACGGGGACAACAGCATCCAATCGCAGCCTCCCGTTTTTCAGGATCGCCATCAAAGAAGTTTCAGATCGCATACGAGAACGAGCCGTTCCTAGAACAGGCCGATGCAATGGAGTAGATCCCTATGAGATTCCGGGCCATGAACACGAATATAGAAGCGGTACTTTATGGTTCTGACGAAGACAATCACCATGAATACAAATCGATATACAACTGGTTTCATAAGGTGGAGCAAACCTTCAGCCGGTTTTTGCCGGATAGCGAGTGCTCGAAATTAAACCTTACTTCCGGCAAGCTTTGTTTGGTATCGGAACCGATGCTGGAAGTTTTGCTGCTTGCCGAGCAGTACCGGGCTAAAACCGATGGTGTTTTCAACATTTTTTTGCTAAATGCGCTTCAGCAGGCCGGGTACCGCGAATCCTTCGAGCGTCTGAACGGGGAGAGAGCCGATGTGTCTGTGGAAGATGGGCCGCAAGCCGGGATTGATGAGCCGATCTTTATCGACGCCGTGATGAAATCGGTCCGGCTTCCATCGGGGGCCAAGATGGATCTCGGCGGGATCGTGAAGGGCTGGTCCGTACGACGAATCAGCGAATGGCTGCAGCATAACAGGCACATAACGCGGGGCATTGTCAATGCCGGAGGTGACTTGGCCGTGTGGGGAGGAGCAGGTGAAAGCGGGCCCTGGACGGTAGGCATTGAGCATCCGTGGCGGCAGGATGAGGAGATCGGCCTGTTGTCGCTCTATAAAGGATCCGCTGCAACTTCAAGCACGCTGGGCAGGCAATGGCAAACCGAGCGCGGCGCGATGCATCATTTGATTGATCCCAGAACGATGAAACCAAGCCAAAGCGATGTCGTCCAATGCACGGTAAGCGGAGCGGATGTCCTGGAATGCGAAATCTGGGCCAAGGTAATCTGCATAACGGGAAGCGAGGACGGTATCGAGCGCTTGCAGAGATATACGGCCGGTTATGAAGCCGTGCTGTTTACGAAAGACCGAAAGGTTATTTTTTGCGGGAACAAGGATTCGCTTGCCGTCAAGTGGGGAGGACTCGCCGCCGATCGGATCATCGAACCTGTAAGCTTTCCGCATAGTCCAGACTTGGAGTGAAGCATCATGGTGCAATTTCTGATTCATTTGCCGACATGGAATATGGTTCGCCTTTTCGGCATGATTTCTTATCTTTTGCTGTTTGCGGGGATTTCCCTCGGCATGATTTACGGTTTTCCCGGTTGGAAGGGGAGAACGAAAGCCCGTCTTTTTAAAATCCACACGTTTTGCACAAATTCGGGGACGCTGTTTGCCCTGCTCCATGCTATCGTGTTGGTAATCGACACCTTCATGCCTTTTACATGGAAGGAAATCCTGATTCCCTTTCATGCCGCAAACTCGCCATTTTTGAACGGGATCGGCACGTTGGCCGCTTACGGCATGCTTTTGCTTATTTTCACCTCCGATATCCGAAATAAATTGAAAAAGGCGGTCTGGTTCCGGATTCATTTGTTGTCTTATCCGATCTTTATTCTCGCCTTGATTCACGGTCTTTTTCTAGGAACGGACAGCTCCGACAGCAACGTGCGGTATATGTATTTATTCACATTTCTGTTTGTGCTGCTGCTGGTCATACTGCGTTCGATCAATCGAGCCTTTGCTTCGGAAGGCCAGACTGCGGCTCCGGCGAACCGCAGCAGCAGCCGGAACAGTACGGCGGTACAGCGCAAACGGTAAGCAAATGGCTGGAAATAAGATAAAGCGTTGTCGAAGGTCCTGCATTGTGTCGGCTTCATACACAAAGCAGCCTTTTTTTGTGCCGGATAGGAATCTACGTTCGGTGGTTTTTTTTATGAAATGCAAATTGGGATATTCTCACGGGAGAAAGCATCAAGTACAATGAAAGCAAGCTTACGGGAATTGGAGGAAAGCAGGAAATGAAACCTTTCATGCATGAAGAACCTGAATTGCTGAACGTCGCGGTAACCGAATTGGGGGAAGGTCCTACATGGGATAAGGATCGGCAAATGCTGTATTGGGTGGACATTGTCGGAAAAAATTTGCATATGCTGGAGCCTGAATCCGGTGTGGAGAGCGTGCTGTGCGTCGGGCGTTTGATCGGCGCCGCCGTTGTTCGTGAAAGCGGCGGAATGATGGTGGCTTTGGATAACGGGCTTCACGCGCTGGATTTGGCTACCGGAAAGCTGACTTTAATCGTTGATCCGGAAGCGGACAATGGCGAAAATCGCTTTAATGATGGAAAATGCGATGCCGCCGGCCGTTTTTGGGCAGGGACGATGTCTTTGCACGGCAAGGATAACCAAGGCTCGCTCTATTGTTTGGGCACCGATCTCTCCGTCCGAAACATGCTGAGTCCTGTCAGCATATCAAATGGCATCGGATGGAGTCCTGATGGGACCACAATGTATTATAACGATTCTCCCACCCGGCAGGTGGTCGCCTTTGATTTTGATGTGGAAACAGGAGCGCTTGACAACAAACGCACCGTAGCGGCAATCCCGGAAGGAGAAGGTGTGCCTGACGGCATGACGGTGGATGAAGAAGGCATGCTTTGGGTCGCCCAGTGGGACGGCTACAGAGTCTCGAGATGGAACCCGCATACCGGTGAAAGGATCGGTCAGGTGATGCTGCCCGTTGCCCGGGTTACCTCATGCATTTTCGCGGGAGCGCAGATGAACGAGCTGTATATTACGTCCGCGAGTGTCGGATTAAGCGAAGAAGAGATGAAAAATCAACCGAATGCCGGCGGATTATACCGGGTGAAAATGAACGTAAGAGGAATTCCGGAACACAAATTCAAGGGTTGATCCCTACAGGAGTTGGCAGCTTTAGCATGAACAAGTTTCGCAGAAAATCATTTACATACGCCATCAATTTCAGCGTGCTCGTATTCGGATTGCAGATGACTATGACAGGACCGCTGCTGGATAAAATGTCCGCAACCTTCGGGTCGAGCGTTGCGGATACCGGTTCATTATTCTCGTTTTCGGCGGCAGGCTTTGCGATTGCCATCATCTTGGCAGGAATTTTGTCCGATCGCATCGGCAAAAAGAAAATCATTGTTTGGTCATCCTTCGGCTTCGCCGCAGCTCTGCTGCTCTTTTCTTGGTCCTCCTGGTTTCCGCTGTCCATGGCGCTGTATTTTGCCGTAGGAGGCTTTGGGGGGATTATGGAAAGCTCGCTCAGCGCGCTTGTCGCCGACATTAATCCCGGCCGGGAGGGAAGGGCGGTCACCTTCACCCATGTGTTTTTCGGCATCGGAGCGGTAATCGGACCGGCATCCGCAGGCTGGCTCGCCGGCTCGGATTTGGCATGGCAGCTTGCTTTTGCAGCTTCCGGCGTGCTGGCACTGGTCTCTGCGCTGTGGATTAGCCGTTATCAATATCCCCCGGTCAAAGCCGAGGACAGATTGGAACTTGCCGCTTTTGCAAGCATTTTGTCCAACCGCAATTTTCTGCTGCTGTGCGCGGCGGTAGCGATTTATGTCGGTGCCGAGATTTCGGTTTGGGGCTGGACGCCGCAGTATTTAAAGACGGAGTTGAACTACAGTTCTGCTGCGGCGGGTGGCATGGTCAGCATCCTGTGGGTGGCGATGAGCATCGGCCGCATGATCTCTTCCGCGCTTGCCTCCAAGTTTCCCAACCGGATTTTGGTCAGCGGGCTTTGCTTAACCGCCATGCTCGGTTTGATTGCCCAGTTTTTCGCACCGCCGCAGCCGCTGACCACACTATTTTTTGTTTTGATCGGTCTGGGGTTTTCCGGCATCTGGCCGCTGGTCGTATCTCAAGCGGGGATGCTGTTTGCTTCCAAGCACACCGGAACTTCATTCGGTCTGGCGGTTGCCGCCGGCGGAATCGGCGGCATGGTTATTCCCTATTTGTTCGGCAAGCTCGGCGAACATCTCAGCATGGGTTGGCTGATCGGCATGCTCAGCATCTTGATGGTGCTGATCATGATCATTTACGCGATCATCAGCGGATCCGAGACCAACCACAGCAGACAGCCCATGAGCGAAATTGGATAAGTTTTGCGGAAAATCACAAGATGAACAAATATCACCAATTTTTTCGAGAAGCGATCGGACGTTGTCCGGTCGCTTTATTAACCACAATAGAATTTATAAGTTAGGGCACAGCTTAGTCCCCATGAAATTCTATTTGGCGATAAAACCAATCTCTAAACGCGGTCGCTCCTCTAGGGGAGGCCTCGGGTAGAGGTTTTCTCATGGGGAAAACTTGGCAGCAATCGGGGCGAAAACCATTTTTAGTTCGACAAAATCTCCTGTTGACAACCATTATGCAGTGCCATAAGCTTTATTTAACAACGTTGTTAATGATGCGGACAATAGATTAAAACTGCGAATTTATTAAGAGAAATTTCCACGGATATGCTGAATGCCATCGACCCCGAGCTGTTCGGGCATATTTATTATGAGAAGCAGTATCCATCACTTTACGACAGTGCGCTAATAAAGCAGGACAGCGGATTTGAAGCCGGAATTTCGCTGCGTCAGGGATTAACCCTGCTGCTGGATTGGTATGAACGTGAGCAGTTTGGCTCCGATGCGGAAAAAGACCGCTTCGAGGACCGGCTGGCGCAATTTTATGAAACGTCGATAAACGGCATCCGATTCTAAACCGGGAGATGGAAAAGTGAACGACAGATTCGGGCATGAAAGCGAGCGGTTTTTGCAAAGCGTGCAGCAGTTTGCCGAGCTTGTGCTGGAAAAAGGAAGGGACCGTTACGGAGAATATTCGACTCCGCTGTTGGTTGACGGAATCCGCGCTGACAACGGCGAGCCTGTAACTTGGCGATCGGGAGAAACTTGGGTATTGTCAAATCTCGCCAATCAGCAAAATTTGTTCCGTTTGTTATACGGACTCAGCATGCTGACAGGCAAGCCCGATTACTATGATGCGGCTGCGGCCATTCTGGACTATTCCTTTACCGATTTGCGTTACGGCGATCTTTTCTGCTGGGGCGGGCATATGGCATTCGATCTGCAGCGGAAAAAGCAGGTGCATGCGACTGACAAGGGTCCACAGCACGAACTGAAGTGCCATTATCCTTTTTATGAGCTGATGTTTGAAATCAACGGCGATGAAACAAAAAAATATATCGAAGCGCTATGGGAAAGCCATATTCTCGATTGGAGCAATTTGGAGTTCAGCCGGCACGGTCAACCGGCTGCCGATCGTGACAGAGCTTCTGTTTGGGATCATGCATATGAGGGAAGCGGGGTGTTCTTTACTGGCAAAGGGCTTACTTTTGTCAACGCGGGCAGCGATCTTTACTATGCGGCCGCCATGCTGCATGTTTTCGGCGGGGAAGAACAACCGCTTCTTTGGGCCAAAAGGCTAGCCAGGCGTTATGTGGAAACCCGCGATCCGATAACGGGCATGGGCGGCTATCAATTCAGCATCTCGATTTTGCCGGGAGTCCGCGGCGACCGGGCGATCGAGCAGTTCGGCGAGCAGCTGAAAGCCCACAGTCCGCTCGAGTCGACGCTTTCGATCCCCCGCCAAATCCATACGATCATCGGTGAAGCGGCGATGAGCCGCATGGTATTGGCCGAGCGGCTGGGAGAAGCGGGAAGGGAGTTTCTGCTGTGGGCGATCGAGGATTTGCTCGCATACGGAAAACACGCTTATCAAGCGGATGATAATACGATTCATCCAATCTTGACAAACGGTACGCGGCTGACAGGACTGGTGATGGAAAAGGACGGTTACTACGGCAAAAAGGGGGAGAGGCTTAAAGCAGAAAAAGCCGATTCCGCGCTTTTGTGGTCATATCTAACGGGTTATAGGTTGTCTGGCGAGCCGCTGCTGTGGGAAATTGCCCGCAGCATGGCAGCGGACAGTGGGCTTGGCGACATTGGGAGATCCGGCGGCAAGGAGCTTGGACTGAATTTCGAAACGTCCTGCGATGATCCATTGCTTCTGTTTGCCATGCTGGAATGCTATCAAGCTACGGAAAATGAAAAGTTTCTAGAGCTTGCCGTTTTGCTTGGCGAAAATATGCTGCGTGAGCGGTTCCATAACGGTTATTTTCTGCCGAGCCGCAAGCATCTGTATGTCAAGTTCGATGCGATCGAGCCGCTGGCGCTGCTTCATCTGATCGCGGCGATCCGCGGATCGAGACATCTGCTGCCGCGATATTTTGGAGGCAAGCCTTTTTTCGGCGCGGCTTATGACGGCTATTCCCATGAAAAGGACAATTCCTTCATTTATGCTAGAACAAAGTGACGGAGGAAGAAGCATAATCGAAAAAATACGGCAAGAAAAAAAGCAGGCTTTTGTTTCATTCACATGAAACAAAAGCCTGCTTTTTACATAATTAATTCGCTCCGATGGACAAAATAGTGCTGTTAAATTTACAAAATTAGGAAGTTCTGCCTTTGATCTTTCCCATAAAAAGGTGATTCTTATATCCTTGATTGTCAATTTCGTCGTGATTCCCTTGATCGCGCGGCATTTGCGGGGAAAGCTTTTTTCATCTCCAGTCCGGAGCTTTTTTCCGGTCTTGCGCTTTCAGCACTTTTGCCGACAAGCGGCATGACGATTTCTTGGACGATGCTGTCAAAGGGGAATGTGGAAGCTGCAGTCAAAATGACGGCTATAAGCCTGATAGCGGGTCAATTACGCTGGGGATTGCGTTACCGCTTTCGGACCGTCGGCGGCGCTTACAGTAACGCTTTCCTTTATCGTGCAGGTGCAATTTGCTGCATGGTACGGGAAAGTCGCAACTCGCTAGGTTACGTGACCAAATCATGATTCCGAAACCGGGATATTAAATGGTATGATAAAAGAGTGAAACTTTGAAAGCCTATTTTTATCAGTGCGTTGAGTGAAAGCTTAATAATAGGGAGGGTATAATTCATGAGGTTTTTAATTGTCGGAGCGGGTGCGGTCGGGGGATATTTCGGAGGGCGATTAAGCAAAAAAGGCGAGGATGTCACTTTTCTTGTCAGGCCGAACCGGTATAAGCTGCTCCAAGAGCAGGGATTACATATTCATAGCAAGCATGGCAATATCCATACACCGGCAAAAGTCATCTCGGCAGATGAACCTGCTAGCGAATCCTATGATGTGATCATACTGGCTGTAAAAACATATCATTTTTCACAAGCGGTGCTGGACATCAAACGCTTCGTCGGAGAATCAACGGTCATATTGCCGCTGTTGAACGGATACGGGCATTTTCCCGTTCTTCAGCAGGAATATGGAAAAGAAAAAGTTTTAGGCGGAATTTGCTTTATCGAAACAACGTTGGATCGTGAAGGCACGATCGTGCAAACAAGCCAGATCCATGACGTGGTATTCGGGGAATGGGACGGATCCTCCTCGGCTCGAACGGAAGCCATCCTTGAGCATATGAGCCATGCCGGTTTCAATGTGAAGTTGAGCCCCAATATTCAAAGGGATGTTTGGCACAAATATATATTTATTTCCAGCATGAGCGGGATCACCTCACTGATGAATGCGCCGATCGGTCCTATTTTGGCCAATGAGCATGGACGAAGCGTTTATCGCAGATTGATTGCGGAAATTGTCCGGGCCGCTTCGCTAGTCGACGCTCCTGTGAAGGAGGATGTTGCAGAAATCACCTTCAAGATATCGGAATCACTTGATTTCAACATGAAATCCTCGATGCAAAGGGACATCGAGAAGGGCTTGTCGATTGAAGCGGATGAGCTTCAGGGTGCCTTGATTTCCTCGATCCTGGACAACGGCGGAGAGTTGTCCGAATTCCCGGTGCTGCAGACGGTTTACAGCCGATTGAAAATTTATGAGCAAACGGGCATGAATTCTCCGTCGGGCGGCCAGAGATCTTTAACCTGAACGTTTGCCGAATTTATCGCGGTATTGTCCCGGAGTCATGCTTTCCACCTTGCGAAAGGAACGGATGAAGTTCTGGGAATTGTTATAGCACAATTTCTCGGCGATTTCCTTGACGGTCAGCTCGCTGCTGCTCAACCACTTTTTGGCCATGCTGAAGCGGTGCGAGGTCAAGTATTCGCTGAAGGAAAGGCCCGTTTCCTTGCGGAAGACGCTGCTTAAGTAATTGGCGTTATAATGCAGCTCGTTGGCGCATTTTTCGATCGTCAGATCGGTATCGTAGTTGTGCTGAATCATGTCCACGATTTTTTCGGAAATCGTATGGTACTGCGAATCCTGTCTGTCGCGAAAAATAGCGATGATGGGCAGGATGATTTGCGACAGAAACCATTCTTCAATTTCAGATGCGGTCTGCAAAGCCAGCAGCCGCTCGTATAAGGAATGGTTATCGGAGCTGATCTGGCCCAGTGCTATGCCGGATTCCTGCATCATGTTCAATAAATTATTGAGCAGGCGCGCTAATGGAATCTGATATTCCTGAGGCGAAAGCTCAAGGCTGAAGATGCTGTCCATAAACCGATGAAGCGTTTCCTTTGCTTTTTCCGGTTCAGCCAGTTTGATCGAATCGATCAAGCTGGCTTCTTTTTGATTCGGATAATTGAGATTTAAATAATGCCTGCCTGAATTCACATGCTCATACTGAATGATCACGCCTTCCCCGAGCTTAATACGCTGCCTCAAGGCATCCAAGCCTTCCCGATAAGCAAGCGGTGCATTCAAGAGCTGATCGAAGGGCAGACTGATTCCGATACTGACGGAGAGACCCAGGTAGTTTCGAATCGTTTTTTGAATCGATTCCGTCAAAGCATATACATCCTGATTCAAGCGCTCGGCGGAGGGAGCGGGGCTGCCGATGATCGTAACCTGGGTATGGTCGATAATGACGGGATTCAAGCGTTCCTTTTGGGGAATGACCTCCTCGACAATATTGTTGATGGCAAACAGCAGAAGCTCGATGTCCTGTTTTTCGTACCGGGTGTTTTCGAGCGAGTCGATTTGCAGCGTAATCGCCGTCATGATTTTCCATTCGTCCAAAGCATGGGCAAATTCGAATTGCTTCATTTTGTCGATAAGCTCCTTGGAACGGACATTGCCTTGATACCATTTGATCAGGAAATAACTGCGCACCTGCTGCAGATGATCATGGAGCTCTTTTTCCAGCCGCGATTTGGAAACGAACAGTCGCTGCACCTGCTCGCCGATCAATTGAAATTCGTTTTTCCTCTCCTTCTTCATTTCCGGCAGTGTGTCGCTGACCGTATTGACCAGCTTGCGGATAGGCGTATACATGCGTCTGGAGCCCATCCATGACAGCAAAATGGAAATCAGAAAAATAATCAGGCTGATATATAAAGTATACGTGCCGATTTTTTTCGATTCTTGGGTGAGGCTGTCGAGCGAAATGATGGAGATGTAAATCCAGCCGTTATAGTCGGAGTGGAGGTAGTTAACGGTGTAGGATTCCTTGTCCATCTTGACGTTAAAGCTTCCCGAGGGATGGGAAAAATCCTTGACTGTTTTGACAAACCCGGTGTTTATGACGGATTTTCCGATCAAGGATTCATCGGGATAAAGCAAGATGTTGCCATTATTGTCGGAAATCATGAATTTTTCTTTTGCCGTCGGTGTAAAGTCGATAAAATTGATTAAATCACAGGTGGGAATATTGGCAAAGGCGAGCCCGAATTTTTGCGGGTCGTTGGCCGGGAGTTTTTTTACCAGGCTGATGGTGTAATCGCATTTCGGCATATTGGCGTTGACTTCTCCAAAAAACCATTTGCTCGGGGCGAGAATCCAGGATTTGTCGTTTGCCAGACTGACTTGACGCCGCAGGGCATCCTTTTCGCTGTATTGATCGAAGCGGTATAAACCTGAATTTTTGACCAGCCAGTTCTGCTTGAAATTAATCAGCAGCACATCATTTACCTTGGTGTCAAATGATTGCATGTGACTGAGTTCGTTGCGTAAATCGTTGTAAAGGATAAAGTCGTTTTCCGTCAGCGGACTTCTCATCGCTTTGCGTGTGACAGTCGAAGTTACAAGTTGGTCGAGTGTATGGTTGACGGTTTTCAGCACCTGTTCGATATTGGTGTTCATCTGCTTCAGCAGCTGCATTTTGCTGTGGTTTACCTGATTCTGGATTTCGGAAGAGGTTTTTTCATAGGAGAAAATGCCGATGAAAAGAACGGGTATCGTGGCTAGTACAAAATTGAAGATGACCATTTTTGTGAAAAAAGTTGCACGCAATATGAATCACTCCCGGTTACAAGAAAAAAATTAAATAACAACGTTGTTATTTTGAAAGGCTGCGCTTTTTATTTATTGATATCATATGGAAATGCGACTGGTTTAAGCTGCAAAAAATGATGTATAGTTTATACATAAATCACATTTCCGGAGGTTCGGCATATGCGTCACCTGGCTGTAAAAAGCTTCGCGGGGAAGCTGCTTTTCATTTTTATACTAGCTATGATCATTTTAACCGCAAACGCTTACAAAAGGCAAACGCAAAATAAGGAGAGCAAGCCTGCCGCAGCAAGACCGTCCATATCCATCATGGCTCCCCGGCATCTTCCCCAGCTGCCCGGCGAGAAGGTGATGGGCGAGCTGGAAAAAGCGACCGGAACCGATTTGGATATTCACTGGATTGCCAACGAGGTTTACAAGGACAAGCTGATGACGACTCTGGCCACCCATGCGTTTCAGCAAGTTACTTATGTAAATCAGGAGCATTATGTGCTGGTCAAGAACGCGATTCGATCGGGTGAATTTTGGGAAATAGGCCCTTACTTAAAGGCCTATAAAAATTTGCGCAATCTGGATCCCGGCATTCTCGGCGAAACGTCGGTCAACGGAAAGATTTACGGACTGTATACCGAGCGTCCGCCTTCCCGGCAGGGCATCATTCTCCGTGAGGATTGGCTTGACAGGCTGGGCTTGGACAAACCGCGGACCATCGGCGATTTGTATGAGGTAATGCGGCAGTTTACTTATCATGATCCGGACGGCAACGGAAAGCAGGACACCTTTGGATTAACGGACCGCAACGATCTCGTGTACGGGGCATTTAAAACACTAAGCTCGTATTTTGGAACGCCTAACAATTGGGGGCTGCAAAACGGCAAGCTTGTTCCGGAATTCGAAACGAAGGCCTATCTCGAAACGATGAAATTTTACAAGAAGCTTTATGACGAAGGCTTGGTCAACCGGGGATTTGCCGTAACCAGCAAGCTGGTACAAAGAAACGAGCTGACGAATGGACAAGCAGGCGTTTATATCGGCAGCATGTCCGACGCGCAGCGGTTGTCGGACGAAGCGAAAAAGGTCAACCCGCAAGCGGGATTTACCCTAGTCAATCGTGTGCTTGGTCCCACGGGCTATCATGTATGGGCCATTCCCAGCTACAGCGGATTATTCCTGTTCTCGAAAAAAGCAATTGCTTCGGAAAGCAAGCTGAAACAAATCTTGGCTTTTTTCGATCGCACGATGGACAAGGATGTCGCGAATTTGATGCGTTACGGTATCGAAGGGACACATTATATATTGAAAGACGGTGAAGTGGAGCTTCCCGAGCGGATGAACCAGCTGCGCGTAAATGAGGTCAATCAGCTGTACACCCTGATGATCGCGGATGCGCATAACTCCAACATAATGAAGGTTTATAAACAGAGACCGCTGATGGAGCTGTCCGACCGGTTGAACAATGACAATCGCGGCTTTATCGTCAAGGATCCGACCTGGCGGCTGGAGTCGCGCACACAGGACGAACAAGGTGCCGAGCTGATGAAAATCATTATCGACGCCACGTACAATTTCATACTGGGCCATTTGGATGAAGCGGGCTTCCGTGAACAAATCGGGAAATGGGAAGCTGAAGGGGGAGGGCAGATCATCGGCGAATACAACAAAGCTTACCGCGAGCAGCGGAACTTTGCGGCACAGCCATAATCATTTTCTCAGCTTTTCGCTTCGACCTTGTCCTGCCTGCAGCTGTGGAAACTATGGAGAGCTAATGATTGTATACGTTATCATTGGCTCTTATTTACAATTGTTGCGAAGGACAAAAATAGAAGCAGGAGGTCAATGTATGAAAAAGAAGAGTACGGCAGTCGTTCTAAGCATACTGATGATTCTCGCCTTGTCGCTTTCGGCATGCAGCAAGAAATCGGACGGAGGTTCCGCCTCATCCTCTCCGGCGACCGGAGGCGATCAGAAACAGGCATCGGACGCGCCGAAAAAAGCGGAGCCGTTCAAGCTTTCAATCATGGCGGATCTTCATACCGCGGAAGTTCCCAGCGAGGACGTGCAAAAAGTGCTTGAAGAAAAAACCAACACCAAGCTATCGATCCAATGGGTTCCGGACGACAACTATGATGAGAAGATGAACACGGCAATTGCCACGGGTTCTCTGCCGCAGGCGATGTTCATGAAAAACATCGGGTCTTTCATTCTCTTAAAGGATGCGATCCGCCAAGGCGCTTTCTGGGAAGTCGGACCCTATTTGAAGGACTTTCCGCATTTGGCCGCATTAAATAAAGACGTTTACCACAACACTTCGGTTGACGGAAAAATTTATTCCCTTTATCAGGAAAGACCGCTTTCCCGCCAAGGGATCATTTACCGCCAGGATTGGGCTGACAAGCTGAATATTCCCGAACCGAAAACGAACGAAGATATCTACAACATGGCGAAGGCGTTTACAGAGCAGGATCCTGACGGAAACGGCAGCAAAGACACGATCGGGATTACGGATCGCAGCGATCTGATCTACGGCTCTTTTAAAACGCTGAGCTCTTATTTTGGAACCCCGAACAATTGGGGGATAAAAGACAATAAGCTGCAGCCGGAATTCATGTCCCAAGGCTATATGGACACGATGAATTTCATCAAAAAGCTGCGCGATAACGGTTACATCAACAAGGACTTCCCGGTCACCAGCAAGAAGGACCAACAAAATTTGCTGATTACGGGGAAAGCGGGAATTTATGTCGGTTCGATGCCGGACGTGATGGGTCTTCATGACAAAGCGATCAAAATCAATCCGAAGCTGAAGTTCAATGTGGTCAACCGCATTGCCGGACCAGACGGAACCGATCACGGCATCTGGTCGCTGCCCGGTTATGGAACGCTCGTGTTTTTCCCGAAATCAACGGTGAAATCGGAAGACGAGCTGAAGAAAATCCTTGCCTTCTTCGACTATATCGCAAGTGCGGACGGATATAACCTGATTCATTACGGCATTCAGGGAAAAACCTACAATATGAAGGACGGAAAAGCGGATCCCGTTATAGATCCGGCGCTGCAAAACCGGGTAGTCAAGCCCTACCAGGCTCTGGAAATCGGCGGTGAGCTTTCCATCGACGGAGCGCTGCTCTCGACTTATTCCTACGATATGAAGGAAAAAGCGGACCAACTGGTGAAGGATAACAATAAACGCCTGATTGCAGACCCGACGGCACCGCTCGATTCCAAAACCTTCGCGGAAAAAGGCAAGCAATTGGATCAGATTATTATCGATGCAACTTACCAATACATGCTGGGTAAAATCGATGCCGCCGGCTTCCAAAAGGCCGTCGACAATTGGAAAGCCCAGGGCGGGAATCAGGTCATCCAAGAATATAACGACGCTTACGCCAAAACCAAATAATCCGAAGGCAAACCTACCATAAGGCCGCTGATTCGTTCAGCGGTCTTTTACTGTAGACAAAGTCTGTTTTACGTTCGGGTTAATATTCTTGGAGCTCGAAAGAGGGATTTCTATTCCCTGGATCGACTGCTTTTCGGCAAAGATGCAGAGAATGTCCAGTCCGAAACTGACAGACCAACCATCGAAGCATATGCTTAAAAGCGAAGACCTCCGACTTTCATGGTTCTAGGTCTCTCAGGTCCTCCCTTTAGCAACGAAATAGACTCACTATGGAACAGAAATCCCTCTTTCGACTTTTGGGAATGAATATAAACACCTTCACTCTGGCTTTGTCTTCACTCTGAGACCGCTGAACGAATCAGCGGTCTCTTGGTTTCCGGCATAATCATTTCTTGATATCACGGCCAAAAGTGCTTAGTTGCAGGCTTTTTCCGGACTATCTGACGGGATGATTATAGACGTAACGGGAATTCAGCTGATTAAATGGGATTAAGACAGTATACTGCTGAAAAGGAGAAACAAGTCTATGGAAGAAGTGGCCGCACGAAATCGTGAAATCGTTCCGGGTCCCGGGAAGGTTCAAACCGGATTAGGGAAGAGATTGATGAAAAACAAGCTGCTTTACCTGATGATTTTGCCGGGGGCATTGTTCTTTATCATCTTTAAATATGCGCCCATGTTCGGGCTGTCCCTTGCATTTCAGGATTATTCCCCGTATCAGGGTTTCGCCGGAAGTCCGTGGGTAGGCTTCAAGCACTTCGAACGGTTATTCGCCGATCCGGTGTTTTGGACCATTTTCAGAAATACGCTGATTTTGTTTTTTCTGAATACGGTCGTGTATTTTCCCGTTCCGATTATTTTGGCCTTGATGATGAATGAAGTCGGAAAGCTTGTATTCAAACGCTTTGTGCAAACGATGATCTACATTCCCCATTTCATGTCCTGGGTGATCATCGTATCGATCTCTTTCGTTATGCTGACGCAGGACGGCGGGGTCGTTAATGAGTTTTTGACGAAAATCGGCCACGACAAGGTGAATTTTCTGCTCAGTGATGTTTGGTTCAGACCCACTTACATTCTGCAGGTCATATGGCGGGAAGCGGGTTGGGGCACAATCTTGTACTTGGCGGCGATCACCGCGATCGATCCGCAGCTGTATGAAGCGGCAAGAATGGACGGAGCCGGACGATTCCGCCAAATGTGGCACATTACGCTTCCCTCCATTCGCGGCGTGATTGTCGTGCTGCTGATTTTAAGGATCGGCCATATGATGGATCTCGATTTCGAGCATGTATATTTAATGCTGAACTCGATGAACCGAAACGTTGCCGAGATATTCGACACTTACGTGTATACGACGGGCTTGAAGCAAGGTCAATTCAGTTACAGCACGGCGGTTGGCGCATTCAAATCGATTGTCGGATTGGTCATGGTGATTATCGCCAACTGGATTGCCAAAAAACTGGGAGAAGAAGGCATCTACTAATCATGATGCGCGGAGGTGAATGAAGATGAATGAAAACAAAGCTTTGTCCGGCCGTTTGTTTCATACGGTCAACTATACGCTGTTGACTTTGATTGCCATCATAACGGTACTGCCTTTTATTCACGTTATTGCCGGATCGTTTACTACGGTGCAGGAATTGGCGCAAAAAAAATTCGTGCTGATTCCTACGGTGTATTCGCTTGACGCTTACCGCTTCATATTTTCCACCGATACGCTGTTCAGGGGCTTGCTGGTTTCCATAGGCGTGACGGTGGTCGGCACGCTGACAAGCATGTTTATCACTTCCTTGATGGCCTATGGTCTTTCCCGCAGAGATCTTGACGGAAGGCGGGTGATCATGTTTCTCGTCGTGTTTACGATGATGTTTTCCGGCGGAATGATTCCAACCTTTCTGATTGTCAAAGCAATGGGACTTGTTGATTCGTATTGGTCGCTGATTATTCCGACGGTGATTAATCCGTTCAACATGATCATCCTGCGAAATTTTTTCATGAACATCCCGGAAGGCTTGGAGGAGTCGGCCAAAATCGACGGCTGCAGCGATTTCGGAATCTTCTTCAGAATCGTCCTGCCTTTGTCGATGCCGGCAATTGCCACGATTTCGCTGTTCTATGCGGTAAATTACTGGAATTCATATTTCAATGCGATTTTGTACCTCAACGATGCGCACAAATGGCCAGTGCAGATCATTCTTCGCCAGATCGTCATTCTGGCCAGCGGAATTAATTTCGATAATTCGAACTTGGGGGACGATTTCATTCCGCCCCCTGACGAAACAATCAAAATGGCCGTTATTGTTGTTGCCACCATACCGATTCTGCTTGTGTATCCGTTCCTGCAAAAGCACTTTGTGAAAGGCGCCATGCTCGGATCGATCAAGGGTTGATAAAGGAATTTCAGATAACTGGAGGTCAACAAATGCTGGAACATGCTGCAAGAGATATTATGCCGCTGCTGCAAAAAATGGACGAAACATTCTCGGGATTTTATTCATGGCTGGCAGGCCAGTATGATCCGGAAAGCGGAGGCTTCTATTACGCCCGCAGCTCGAGAAATTCCACCGCTTTCGAAACGGACGTCGAATCGACCGCCCAAGCCTTCAATATTCTCGAACGGAGCGGTTTGAAACCTTACATTCCGCAGCAAATCAAGGAGTCTCTGATCCGTTTTTTTCAAAACAAACAAAATTCGGAAAGCGGTTTTTTCTTAGACAAAAACCCGGTCATGAAAGAGGACGAGGTCATGGTTGCCAGAGCGATCGGCTACACAACGGGAGTTTTGGCCGGTCTGGGTGCTGAACCGCTGTACCCGCTGCCCTACAAAAAAGCGGCGGCACCGCCATATATGAACAGCTTGGAAACGTATCGGAAGTGGTTGAACGACGTATCGCTCGCCAACAGCTGGCGGGGCTGCGACCGTTTGGCCACGACCAGCGCCTATGTCGATCAACTGCCGGAGCAGGAGAAAAAGCGCTTTATTCAGGCGGCGCTCGACTATTTTGCAGAAATTCAAGATCCCGAAACCGGACTATGGGGAGAAGGAAGCTTGTATGTACGCATATCCGGAACGTTCAAGCTGCATACCTTTTACAGCAAGTTCGATATTCCGATGCCGAATGTGGAACGGATCTATAAGAGCATTTTATATTGCCTTCGTAATGAAACGGCAGGAGATATGTGCTATATCCGCAATCCGATCAATCTGCTCTCCTATATGAAGGTTGCAATCCCGGATGAGGAGCTTTATGAAATCATCGCCATTACTGAGGATAATATGGCGAAGCTCAAGCGGGAGGACGGAGGCTTTTCCCGGGAGATTGGAAATTCCCCCTCCGCACCCAATGTCGCCCAAGTGAAGGAAGGGGAATATTATCCCTTTATGCCTAAACCCGTACATTTAAGCCAAGGGCTTTATGAGGGGGATATGAACGCGGGCACACAGGCGCTTCTGATTCGTCTGCTGTCCCATAAACTTGCGGGAGTAAAGGCGGCTCCCTTGCATGAAGCGGCGCAGCTGTTCGCGATGATGGGTTATTAAGGGGCAGCTCGCAATGCAGATATCGTTACCCAAGCTTCCCGAAGAGAAGAAATTGTCCATACAGGCGATACTGACGCTTGTCAATCACGGGATATTCCAGTTTGGAAATTCCATGTCGTTGATTTTCATAAATTTGTATTTGTGGCGGTTGACGCAAAACTTGGCCGTCAACGGAGCCTTCAATTTGATCGCCCTGCTTACCGCCCCTTTGACAACATTGATTATCGGTAAAGCGGCAAAATAAAAGGGACCGCTTGACCGCCTATCGCCTCGGCATCTACTTCACGGCCTCTTTTTATTTATTGATTCTATTAATTCCATGTTTAAGCCGCTGCAGCAAAATGCATATGCCTCCCACTACTACAAGTGGATCGACCGTCTCCCTTTGAAGCGCAATTTCAGAGTGGAATCCATTGTGGTGCGGGAAACGATCATTAATATGGGAAGAGCGACGGGCGTCGCCGTTTTGATGGCAAAAAACGAATGGAGGAGTTGGATATGGCAGTTGGAGCATGGGAAAATGCCGAGCCGGGCGTGAAAAGGATGATACATCCTCCTGGCAGCAATATCATGATGATGGAAGTGCATTTTAAGGCGGGGGCGGAAGGGTATGAACACCAGCATCCGCATGAACAGCTGTCCTATTGCCTTAAAGGAAAAATGGAGTTTCGCATCGACGGGACCATTCATCCGATACAGGCCGGCGAAACGATTTATATACCCGCAGGTGCCAAACACGGAGTTGCAGCCCTGGAAGACAGCATTTTGCTGGATGCGTTTACGCCGCTTAGGGAGGACCTGTTAAAATGATCGGCATTACGAAAAACCTGACTCCCCTGGAGTGGGCAAGGGCAGCCTGTGATTCACTGATGGAAAGCTTTGCGCCTCCGATGCTGCCGCCGGAAAACCGCTGGCATTATCACCAAGGCGTTTTTCTCGCAGGCATGCTGCAGCTGTGGGAAACAACCGGTGAAGAAAAATATTTCCGCTATGTGAAAGCGTACGTCGATCATCTGATTGATGATTACGGCAATTTTTACTTTGCCCGCGATGAACTGGACGCCATACAGGCCGGACTGCTGCTGTTTACGCTTTACCGCCGGACAGGCGCGCAAAAATATAAGCAGGCTGCGCAAAAGCTGAGAAATCTGTTCGGGACGCTCAATCGCACCTCGGAAGGCGGCTTTTGGCACAAGGACAAGTATCCTTATCAAATGTGGCTGGATGGTTTATACATGGGAGGCGTATTTGCCGTCGCCTTCGCCAAGGAATTTCAGGAGCCGGTATGGTATGAAGAAGTTCTCTATCAGGAGAGCCTGATGCACCATCATATGAAGGATGAAGCAAGCGGCCTGCTTTATCATGCCTGGGACGAAAACAGGAAAATGCCGTGGGCGGATGCGGAGACGGGCTGTTCTCCGGAATTCTGGGGCCGATCGGTCGGGTGGTACGGTCTTGCGCTGACGGAAATTCTCGATGATTTGCCTGCAGACCTGCAAGGCAGGGACCGCTTGATCAGCTCCCTGCAGGATTTGTCGGCCGCCTTGGTCCGCTATCAGGACAAGGAGAGCGGACTTTGGTATCAAGTGATGGACAAGGGAGAGCGCTCCGACAATTGGCTGGAAACCTCATGTTCGGCCTTATTCGTTTATACGTTAGCCAAAGCGTCGGAAAAAGGCTATCTCGATAAAAGCTTCCAGGCAACCGCACGCAAAGGTTACAAGGGATTGCTCGGAAAGGTTTATTTCGATCAAAAGCACTTATTCGTCATGCCGGGTATATGCATCGGAACCTCCGCAGGAGATTATGAAAATTACGTCACGCGACCGACCAGCGAGAACGATTTGCACGGCGTCGGCGCATTTGTCATGGCCTGCTTGGCTATCGATCGCATCGATTCCGGTGAGAAGCGGTGAAGAACATGGAAAACACTTTGATACGGCGACTTGCCGCAGGGGACATATTTGAAATGAAAACAAACTCGCTCAGTCTATTTTCTGCGTAGAAGCCCGGATGATGAGCTCGGGCTCGAGATCAATCACCGGGGGGTGCTCCTTTCCCTCGGCCAGCAAGGTCAGCGATCGGGCAATCTGCCTGGCGATCGTAACAATATCGACGCCGACTGCCGTTAACGGAATTTCAAAATTTTCCATTTGCGGAATATGATCGTAGCTCACTATCGAAAGCTGCTGCGGAACTTGCAGGTTCAGCTCGCTGGCTGCGCGCAGGATGCCTCTGGAGAGATCGTAGCTGCCGCTGATAATTGCGGTGGGCTTATCAGGTGATCTCAGAAGCGCTGCGGCGGCGAGATAGCCGTCATGCGATTCCATGCCGGAAACCGGGATGATGCGCCCGTCAAACCCATGTTTATGCATCGATTCCGTGAAGGAGGCGACTTTTTCTTTTTGCAGCAGATCGTAATTGGGGACGCTGCCGATATA
>CAZESH010000038.1:0-22414 GCA_964514665.1 uncultured Caryophanales bacterium | reverse complement strand
GTAGGACGTCGCCAAGCCGCAAACACTGCTGACATGATGTCGGTGGTGTTTTTTTTTGTTTTTTTTATTTTATTTGCGTATTGTCGAGGGCGGTTTGGCAAATAAATGCTGATGAGCGATACTGCGGAGTTCGGAAACCGCGGCTTGCAGCTGCCACGTACTGCTGCCGAGCATGCGGATGCAAACGTCTTGATCGGCGCTCAAGCTTACGCCGGCGGTTATATTTCCGTGCTGTTTAAGCTCCTCGCGTATGCGAATCAACAAAGTTTCGTCGATTCGATCATTAAAAATCCATAGGCTGGCCAGATGCGTGTGATTTTCCAGAGCACTTGCTTCACGGAAATGATGATGTCCCGGTTCAAGGTAAAAGTGATCCCAAGCTGCTCTTTTTCCGCAGCGCATGACTTCAAGCCGGGAGGACAGGGAGTCATAGGCAAAAAGCTCGTCGTGGTGAACTCTCCCCGGCGTGAGAATATCGCTGTAGAGGAATGAGGCCCCCGGTTCGAGATAAACCTTAGTACTGAAAAACGAACGGCTCCGTACATATGGAATCAGCGGTTCCGGGAAAAATTCAAACAAGGCGTTCTCCTTGACCTGAAAAAAATGACGCATCACAGCCGGGGTCGATGGTGTCGGGTGAACTCGGGTAAAGGATTGATTGGTAAGGTATACCCGCGTTTGCGGCTCAAGCGTCATCTCCACCGAGTAACAGTCCCCGTTCATCAATCCCGGGGAAGCATCCATTATGCAGACGTACAGTTGGTCTGCATCCGTCATAAAGTGGGTTTTGGAAATTTTTAGAGGTGCTTGGTGAAAGCGCTGATTCATTGCCGTTTTTCCGCCGATAAGCGAAAATAGCCCGCTGAGGGTGCTGTTTAAAAAAGTGGAGCCGGATGCAAGCATCGGCTCCGCTATCGTCTTTTTTTTCTCAACCGTATGCAATGGATTCATAACGGCAACCTGCTGCTTGGGGCTAAAGAAGAAGCATCTGATGCACTGCCGTTGGTTGAAGCTTTAAACGACAAGGATGAAAATTGATTTTTCACCCATAGTGCCACTTCCTCCAGTCCTTGCTCCGACATGAGATCAGTAAAAACAAACGGTTTATTGTCTTCTCTCATTCTTTCTGTATCCTCGCGCATGACCTTCAAGCTTGCTCCGACAAAAGGAGCGAGATCAATTTTGTTGATAATCAGCAGATCGGAGCGAATGATGCCGGGACCGCCTTTACGCGGAATTTTCTCACCCTGCGCAACGTCGATAATGTAAATGAAGCGATCTACCAGCTCTGGACTGAAAGCGGCGGCGAGATTATCTCCTCCGCTTTCGATGAAGATGATGTCGAGTTCCGGAAATCGCGCTTCCAGCTGTTCCACGGCTTCGAAATTCATCGAGGCGTCTTCTCGAATCGCCGTGTGCGGACAGCCTCCGGTTTCGACGCCGATGATGCGTTCTTCAGGCAAAGCGGCTTGACGGATCAGAATTTCTGCATCCTCTTTTGTATAAATGTCGTTGGTAATGACACCCAAACTGTAACTGCTGCGGAGTATCTTGGATAATTTTTCTACTAGAGCGGTTTTTCCCGAGCCGACAGGTCCGCCTATTCCGATGCGGATCGGTCGATCCAAGCGGGACTCGGCAGCTTTCCAGTGATGATGATGATGAGATGCTCCTTGGCACATAATGATTCTCTCCTTTGCGGCATTAATGATTTAAGACATAAACAATCGGGAATAGAGCGTCTCGTGATTCATTGCCTGGATTTCCTGCATTGCGGCAAAGGAATACAATTCATCCGCAGGCTTGGTTTTTGTCTGTTCCCATTCGGCATCAATAACCGGAATCGAGCGCCGGATCAAGCTTTGACCCTCCGTTTGCCCGATCGACATGAGGCGGATCGCACTGTTCACCAAAGCGGTTATGCTTGTGTAAATATATCCTTTTACCGCGTCGTTGCATGATATGTCCAGATGATGGGCGATAAATGCATGAATGGTCGCCAAGGTGCCGTAGGCTTTTTGCTGGATGGCGGTTTCGAACGGATCGAAATCCACCCATGGATACAAGGATTGCGCCAGCTTGAACAATCTTTTTCCCATTTTATTCATGCCTTCTCTAGACTCCATGGATAACCGGGAGGTGTGTAATATCGAATCGTATTTGCAAACTTCGTCGAAGTCGGTGTCATCCAGTGCCTTGTATATGCCCTTGATTGCCAGACCTTCCAAAGGAACCAAGGAGCTTTGGATTTGAGCATGAATGTAATCCTCCAATTGTTTGACTGTGCTGATTTTCCCTGCTTGCACGTAAGTTTCCAAACCGAAGGAATGGGAAAAACCCCCGATTGGAAGTGAAGAATCCAACATTTGCGCATAATAGAGCAAACGAGATTGAAATTTCATCCACATTCCCCTCCTGTAGGAAAAGATTTAGAACATAAAATATCTTTGCGCCATCGGCAGGCTGACGGCAGGTTCACAGCCGATTTTTTCTCCGTCAACCCATACTTCATAGGTCTCGGGATTGACTTCGATTTTCGGTGTTTGATCGTTGTGCACCATATCTTTCTTTCCAATGCTGCGGCAATTGCGCACCGGCTCCACATGCTTCTTCAGCTGAAGCCGCATTTTGATGCCGTTGTCGTAGGCGGCCTGGGATACGAAGGTCATCGAGGTGGCATAAACGGCTTTGCCGAACGAACCAAACATCGGTCGTCCGTAAACAGGCTGCGGTGTCGGAATGGAGGCATTGGCATCGCCCATTTGAGCGTAAGCAATCATCCCTCCTTTGATGATCATCTCCGGTTTTACGCCGAAAAAAGCCGGTTTCCACAGTACAAGATCGGCCCATTTGCCTTTTTCTACCGAACCGACGAGATGAGAAATGCCGTGAGCAATCGCAGGGTTGATGGTGTACTTGGCGATATAGCGCTTGATTCTGAAATTGTCCCCTGTTCCGGCGTCCGCATCTTCCTTCAGCTGCCCAAACTGCTTCTTCATCTTGTCTGCGGTCTGCCAAGTTCGGATGATCACTTCGCCCACTCTGCCCATCGCTTGCGAGTCGGAGCTGATAATGCTGAAGACGCCGCGATCGTGCAGGATATCCTCGGCGGCAATGGTCTCCGGACGGATGCGGGAATCGGCAAAAGCGACGTCTTCAGGAATCGAACTGTCAAGGTGATGGCAGACCATCAGCATATCGAGATGCTCCTCGATCGTGTTTACCGTAAAGGGTCGGGTGGGATTGGTGGAAGAAGGGATAATGTAAGGTTCTGATGCCGCACGGATAATGTCCGGTGCATGTCCGCCGCCGGCGCCCTCAGTATGATAGGTATGAATGGTTCTGCCCTTGATGGCTGCAAGCGTATCTTCGACAAATCCGGATTCGTTCAAGGTATCGGTGTGAATCGCCACTTGGACGTCGTACCGGTCGGCGACGGTGAGGCAGTTGTCGATCGCGGCGGGAGTCGTTCCCCAATCTTCATGCAGCTTGAGGCCGAGAGCGCCGGCTTCGATTTGTTCGATCAGCGGATTGGGAGATGAGCTGTTGCCTTTCCCCAGAAAACCGAGATTCATCGGGAAAGCTTCTGCAGCCTCAAGCATGCGCTCTATGTGCCAAGCACCGGGCGTGCAGGTGGTGGCGTTTGTTCCGGTGGCAGGTCCTGTGCCGCCGCCGATCATTGTAGTGATTCCGGAAGCAAGCGCGGTTTCGATTTGCTGCGGACAGATGAAATGGATATGACTGTCGATACCGCCGGCGGTTACGATTAGTCCTTCGCCGGCAATCACTTCCGTGCTGGCGGCAATATACAGGTCGGGATGGACGCCATCCATCGTGTCGGGATTGCCGGCTTTGCCGATGGCCGCTATTTTTCCGTCGCGAATACCGATGTCTCCTTTTACAATGCCGCTGTGATCGATTAAGACGGCGTTGGTAATCACCGTATCGAGCGCCCTGCATTCCCCTAATCTGTCTCTTTCAATAGAAGCGGATTGGCCCATTCCGTCACGGATCGTTTTTCCTCCCCCAAATTTGCACTCGTCTCCGTATGAGGTGTAGTCTTTTTCGATCTCGGCCCATAATTCCGTATCGGCAAGCCGGATGGCATCGCCGGTTGTGGGACCATACATGGAGGCATATTGCTCGCGAGAGTACTCATTCATCACTGTTTCCCATCCATTTCGTCAATTTTTCTTCGATTGCCTTAAAGGAAGGCGGGGATTCAATCGGACCGTTCGTAAGGCCGTTCAAGCCATGAATTTTTTTCTCTCCGCCAAATTCCACAAGTGTTATCGGCCGTTCCTCACCCGGCTCAAAGCGTACCGCCAGTCCCGAAGGAATGTTCAAGCGCATGCCGTAGGCTTTCCTGCGGTCAAACCGCAGCGCTTTGTTGACCTCGAAAAAATGAAAGTGGGAGCCGACTTGAATGGGACGGTCTCCTGTATTTTGCACAAGCAGTGAAAGGGTTTTGCGGTTTTGATTAATTCGCACTGGCTCGGAATTGAAGCGGTATTCCCCTGGAATCATCAATCTCCCCCCTCGCTATCGGTATGATGTTTTATCTGATCGGTTCATGCACGGTTACCAGCTTGGTTCCGTCGGGAAAAGTCGCCTCAACCTGAACCTCCGGGATCATCTCCGATATGCCTTCCATTACATCGTCCCTGGTTAAAAGAGTGCCTCCGTATCGCATCAATTCCGCAACGGAATAGCCGTCCCGGGCGCGTTCAAGAATTTCGGCAGTCAACAAGGAGAGCGCTTCGGGATAATTGAGCTTCAACCCGCGTTCTTTTCGTTTTCTGGCAAGATCGGCAGCAACGGAAATCATCAGCTTTTCCATTTCCCTATCCGTGAATCTCATGTGGAGGAACTCCTTTAAAAACAAGTATTAACTGGCTATATTGTAATGATATATTACATAAAGGTAAAAAGTAAAGATAAATGTAATATAACATAACACAAAATAGCGATAAATTTGTTTAAAATTAAAAAATAAAAGAAATAACAAAAATTTATGTTATATATATTGACACAAAAGAAAGCCGCAAATATAATTGAAACAAACACAAAAGCTTCGGGAGCAGACGCAATTGAATACTAAACAGTCGTCTAGGGTTCCGCCGGCGCCACCGCATAAAAATGGGGAAGGGTTCCGGGGCTGGTCCGAGAGACGACGTACGGCTCGGGAGCGCTAAGACGCGGCTGTATACACGGAGGGACAAAAGCCTGGGAGAATGCTCCCGGGCTTTTTGATTTTAATTGGAGGGGATAAGGATGGGAAAAAGAGGGCTTCGCAAGATCGTGCTGCTGCTGTTGACTGTACTGCTGTTGGCAGGATTGACTGCCGCTTGTTCGAAAGGATCAGAGAAGACAGGGGCGAAGGCGGCTGTGTCCGACACACCGATTAAAATCGCTTTAAGTCCATGGCCGGGTTGGTTTTTCTGGTATGTGGCCGAGGAAAAGGGATTTTTCAAAAAGCATGGCGTGAACGTCGAATTAAAGTGGTTTCCGGTCTACAGCGATTCTTTGCAGGCATTATCCACCGGGCAGGTTGACGCCAACAGCCAAACTTTGAGCGATACGCTGGCGCCGCTTTCCAAAGGAATAGACTTGAAGGTTGTGCTGATCAACGACAACTCCAATGGCGGCGATGCGATTGTCGCCAAGTCGGAGATTAAGTCGGTCAAGGATCTGAAGGGCAAGACGGTGGCGACGGAATTGGGCACGGTGGATCATTTGCTGCTGCTTACCGCGTTGGAGAAAAACGGGATGAGCGAGCAGGACATCAATTACGTCAATATGACGGTCAATGATGCGGGACCGGCTTTTATCAACGGCAAGACCGACGCTTCCGTGCTGTGGGAGCCGTTTCAGACGACGGCAGTCAAAGAGGGCAAAGGCAAGGTGCTGTTTTCCTCCAAGGAGACGCCGGGGCTGATTCCCGATCTGCTTGTGTTCCGCAAGGAAACGATCGATCAGCGGCCCGACGATGTGCAGAAAATCGTCGACGCCTGGTTCGACGCGCTCGATTATTATAAAGCTCATCCGGATGAAGCGATTCAGTTGATGGCCAAACATGCGGAAACGACGCCCGAAGATTTCAAAACCGGCTTGGACAGCGTCAAAATTTTCAGTCTCGATGATAATTTGGCAGCCTTTAAACAGCAAGACAACTACCAATCGCTGACATACACCGGCGGAAAAACCGCAGAATTCCTGAAGAAGCTTGATATGTTGAGCTCCATTCCCGATATCAACAAAGCGCTTGAAGCGAAATTTCTGCAAGCAGCAGCCGAGAGGTGAGAGGCATGGACCCGGAGGACCGTTCCACAAAGAAAATCGAGTATCTTAATGCGAATCGGGAAAATCGGGACAGATCAAGAAAAATTACCGCCTTCGGCGCCACCCATAGAGGAAAAGACAGGCCCGAGCGCAAGCCTAAACGGTTGTGGGAAATCCATAAGCCGATTCCATCCCGCACTTTTGCAGTCATCTCCTTGCTGACATTTGCCGCGGTACTGGCTTTTTGGTCGCTGATCAGCTATAAGGGTCTGGTCAATCCGACATTTATGCCGAAACCGCATCAGGTGATCGTGGAATTTTTCAGATTGCTGGATACAGGGGTGTACTGGCATCATATCGGGATCAGCGTATTTCGCGTTACGACGGGCTTCCTGCTCGCTTGTGCAATCGGAATTCCGCTCGGCATCCTGGCGGGAACTTTCAAGGCGGCTGAGGCGATGATCGAACCGATGATGGAATTTGTCCGCTATATGCCTGCCGTTGCTTTTATTCCCTTGGTGATGATTTGGGCCGGAATCGGCGAATGGGCGAAAATTCTCGTCATTTTCATCGGTTGTTTTTTTCAGCTCGTGCTGATGGTGGCCGACAATGCGCGCAGGGTGTCCGACGATTTACTGCAGGCCAGCTTCACACTGGGAGCGGGAAGGTGGCAGTCGATCGAGACGGTGCTGATTCCGGCGATGCTGCCGCAGCTGATGAACACGCTGCGTCTCATTCTCGGTTGGGCCTGGACCTATCTGGTCGTTGCCGAGCTCGTGGCGGTCAACAGCGGACTGGGTTATGCGATCATGAAGGCGCAGCGGTTTCTCAATACCGATCAGATTTTCGTCGGCATTATCGTGATCGGACTGCTCGGCTTGATAAGCGACCGCTCTTTTGCTTTCATGAACAAGCGTTTTTTCCCTTGGGTGTGATACTTAAGAAAAGGAGGTGCGTCCGATGGCGGTGGAAAGCCGTTCCCGCGGTACGAATCAAATCGATGTTTTCGGGCTATACAAGGTATTTCAAACCGGCAAGTCCTCATTTCAGGCGCTGGACAACATACACTTTTCATTGCGCGAAAATGAATTTGTGACGATAATCGGTCCTTCCGGCTGCGGCAAATCAACCGTATTGAGAATCATCGCCGGCTTGGAGGAGCCAAGCGGTGGCAGCGTGATGGTAAACGGTCGGGAAGTAAGAGGGCCGGGGGTTGATCGCGGCATGGTTTTTCAGGGCTATACCCTGTTTCCTTGGCTGAACGTAAGGCAAAACATCGAGTACGGGCCGAAGCTGAAAGGCGTTCCGCTGCTCGATCGCAGAAGCATATCCAATCATTATTTGCGTTTGATCCGCTTGGAGAAATTCGCCAATGCGCTGCCCAAGCAGCTGTCGGGAGGAATGAAGCAGCGCGTGGCGATTGCCCGCGCGCTGGCCAACCGGCCCGGCGTGCTGCTGATGGATGAGCCGTTCGGAGCGCTGGACGCGCAAACGAAGCTGGAGATGCAGGAAATGCTTTTGGAGGTTTGGAAAAGTGAGCGCACGACCGTCATTTTTATTACGCATGACATTGATGAAGCGATCTATCTCTCGCAGCGGATTCTTGTCATGGCGGCGCATCCGGGCAGGATGATCGGTGAATATAAGGTGAATCTTCCGGAAGAGCGCACGATGGAAACGAGGGAAAGCGAGGAATACCGCATGCTGAGAAGAGAGTTGGTTGGGCTGTTGAAGCATGAAGAATGAACGTTGGCGGAAACGAAATGCAGCTTAAGTTGAAAATCATGAGGAGGAAGGAAAATGGGCTTTTTTGATAATCACGGAATGTCTTTCCGCAACAGGGAGCGAGAGCAGGCGTCTTTTCGCAAAGAAGATCTGCAAGGCATTCAGGCGGCATGGAAGGAAAGCGGGATTCCGCAAGAGCGGGGACAAGCGGAGATTGAACGGGGGCTGCAGTTGGGACTCGAGGCGGCGGACAGTATCGGCGACCGCACGATTTCCTGCTTCAGTAGGGGAGAACTGCCGCATTACGCCGGAATCAACACCTTTTTGAAGATGCCGTATTTGGAGGATGTCAACAAGGTGGGCGATTACGATGTGGCGGTAATGGGGGTTCCTTTCGATATCGGCACGACTTACCGTTCCGGCACAAGGTTCGGACCGCAGGCAATCCGCCGTATCTCGGCGTTATATCAAACCTACAACTATGAAATCGGGGTTGATTTGCGCGAGCAGCTGAAAATCGCCGATATCGGCGATGTGTTCACGATCGCCAACATCGAGAAGAGCTTCGATCAAATCAGCAAGGCGGTTTCCCACGTGATGAGCAAAGGGACGATGCCGGTCATCTTGGGCGGCGACCACTCCATCGGTTATCCTTGTTTGCGCGGAGTAGCGGAGAATATAGAAGGGAATGTAGGGATTATTCACCTCGACCGGCACGCCGATATCCAGGAGAAGGATATGGATGAACGGATGCATACGACGCCGTGGTTTCATGCCACCAATATCAAGAATGCGCCCCCCGCCAATTTGGTGCAGATCGGCATCGGCGGATGGCAGGTTCCCCGCGCCGGGGTGAAAGTCGCCCGCGAACGGGGAACGACGATCATGACGATCAATGATGTCGACTCTTTGGGCATTGAAAAGGTTGCGGAAATGGCTTTGGAAACGGCTTGGAAGGGAGCCAAGGCGGTATATTTGAGCTTTGACATCGATTCCGTCGACTGCGGATTCGTGCCGGGTACGGGTTGGCCGGAGCCGGGAGGGTTCCTGCCGAGAGAAGCGCTGAAGCTGATGCAGCTGATCGCCAAGGAAGGCATTTGCGCAATGGAGGTCGTAGAGGTCGCTCCCGCTTACGATATCAGTGATACCACGGCGCTGCTCGCGGCCCGGGCGGTGCTGGATGTGCTGGCAACGATGGTCGATAACGGGAAGCTTGGCGGCAAATAAACGTTAAAACAAGAACAGGAGGGAAGCAAGCATGCACATTCCCGACGGATTTTTGGATACAAAGGTATGGTTGACGACGACCGCTGCGGGAGCGGGAGCACTCGCTTTTGCGTTGAAAAAATCGCAGACGGCGATTACGCGCAAGCAGGTGCCGAAAATTTCCCTGATCGGTGCGTTTGTGTTTGCCGCCCAGATGATTAATTTTCCGATCGCAGGAGCAACCTCCGGGCATTTTCTGGGCGGGACGCTCGCTTCGATTTTATTCGGCCCCTGGACGGGTTTAGTGTTGATGTCAAGTGTGCTGATCATTCAAGCCTTTTTCTTTCAGGACGGGGGAATTACCGTTTTGGGCGCCAACATTCTCTGCACGGGCTTGATCGGCAGCTTTTCGGGATACGGCATTTACAAGCTGGGAATGCGGCTGTTCTTGGGCCGGTTTTCCTTTGCTGTGACGTTTTTTGCCGCTTGGAGCTCGATAGTGCTGGCTGCCAGCGGGGTTTCATTGCTGCTTGCCTGGTCGGGAACGATGCCGCTGCAGGCGGCGCTTCCCGCGATGGCCGGTTGGCACAGCCTGATCGGCATAGGCGAAGGCTTGATTACATCGCTTGTCGTTTCCTATTTGCAGGAGAGCAAGCAAGTGAGCCAGCTCACCGCGGCGCGGGCAGCAACCGATGGGGAGGGGTTGAAATGAAATTCCGATTGATTCTGTGGAGCAATCATGATGAGGGGTTTGCAAAATCGACGGGAAGCCGCAGCGATAGCCGGCATGAAGAGGGAAAAGCGAGCGGCAGCCGAAAATGGGCGGTGCTGCTGGGTGTGACGCTCGCTTTGGTTTTACTGCTTTCGCCCTTTGCTTCGCAAAGCCCGGACGGCTTGCAGCGGGTGGCGGAAAACGCAGGTTTTTCCGGCAAAGCGGAGCGGACGAAGCTATGGTCCCCGCTTGCCCACTATCAGTTGCCCGGCATCGCAAATCATCATTTGGCCGTCATTCTGTCAGGCTTGATCGGCGGTTTTCTGCTCTTCCTGACGCTGTATACTGCAGCAAGCTGGCTGGAAAAGCGCGAACGGAACAAGCGGGAAGGGGCGTAGCGGGATGCTAACGACAGGGAAATTGAAGCAGAAAACAGAGGTTCGGGCGGTATTTGTTCTCACGCTGCTGTCTATCGTGGCAATCACGATGCAGCATGATCCGCGCCTGTTGGCGGGGGCATTTGCCGCTAGTCTGGGCTGGACGCTGTGGAAGGGCGTGCCGCTCAAGAAGGTGCTGAAGCGAATGCTGCTTTTGCTGCCTTTTGCTTTCGGTGCCATTGCGTTTATTCCCTTTACGCATGAAGGTCAACCTTTGCTTTCTATCGGGCCCCTGCATGCATCGCTCGAAGGGACGGAGCTGGCGGCTTCGATTTTGCTGAAAATATCCGCTGCCAACGTGTTGATTACCTATTTGAATGAGAGCATGAACCGCTTTGAACTGATCAAGCATTTTCGCTGGGTCGGCATGCCGCCGGTGATGATCGAAATGATGACGCTATTGATGCGTTATTTTTATTTGCTGGGTGAAGAAGTGCAGAGCATGGTGAGGGCGCAAAAATCCAGAGGCTTTCATACGGGGCGCTTGTGGTGGAGGCGATTGACGTTCAAGCGTTTTGGGGAACTGCTGGGGATGTTGTTTATCCGCGCTTACAAACGCAGTGAACGGATCTACGGGGCAATGCTGTCGCGGGGAGGAGTGGAAGGAATGGCTGAGCAGCTGCAAGACAACGGGAAGAGGAACAAGCCGGCGTTGGAGCTTCGCGGCGTATCGTACCGCTATGGTGAAATCGAGGCGTTGAACAATATTTCCCTGTCCATTCCCTGGGGCGCAAAGCTGGCGCTGATGGGACCGAACGGTGCGGGAAAATCCACCTTGATCGCACTGCTGAACGGACTGGAGAGGCCGGAAAAGGGCGCGATCTTCTTCAAGGGAGAGCGGGTTGCGCCGCAGGCGGAAAAAATGCTGAAGCGTTCCGTAGGGGTGGTGTATCAGGATCCGGACGATCAGATTTTTTCCGCCACTGTGGAAGAGGATGTCGCTTTCGGTCCACGCAACCTGGGTCTGGATGAACAGCAGGTGAGGGAGCGCGTGCAGACGGCGCTAGGATACGTTGGGATGCGCGAATACGGCGGACGTTCGCCGTTTGAGCTCAGCTACGGGCAAAAAAGACGGGTGGCGATTGCCGGCGTGCTGGCGATGCAGCCGGAAATCATGATCTTGGACGAACCGATGGCCTTTCTCGATCCTAAAGGCCAGGACGATCTGCAGACGCTGTTGGAAAGCCTGCATCTGATGGGCATCACCATTCTGGTGGCGACGCATGACGTCGATTTCGCCGCGGAATGGGCGGATGCGGTGCTGCTTTTGAAGGATGGCCGAATTTTGGCCGAAGGTTCCACGGAGCTTCTTTTCGATGATCATTGGATTGCCCAGGCGGGTCTGCATCTTCCCCGTTTGGCAAGACCGTTTCGTCTGCTGAAAGGCGTCGGGGAGCAGGCCAATCCGAGAACGGCGCGGCAGGCGGCGCAGATGATCTGGCGCCTGTTGACGCACAAGCAAACGTTTCAGAGTGGAGATATCGAAGAGATCGGAACCTCTGCCCAGAAAGTGGCCGGCTCGGCAGAGATGTTGAATGCAACAACCAACGGTCTGTAACGGAAAAAAAGTTGAAAGCGGGCTGTCCAGGACTGATTTATCGGTCCTGGACAGCCTTTTTTTGTTGTTCGGACATTGCGAATGTAATCGCAATAAGCATCAGAGCCTCTAGTCCCAATGGAATTCTATTTGGCGATAAAACCAACCTCTAAACGCGGTCGCTCATCTTTGGGAAGCCTCGATAATGGTTTTCTCAATTTTGGCGTTTTTTATATTGCATAATAATCTTATATATAGTACATTATAAATAATTTTATAGATATATAATGCGTCATAAATGAACATTCGAAGGTGAAGGTGAACCGTACCATGGAGAAAAAAGTAATTCATTTTGAAGAAGGCGGCGCGGAGATGAAGGCTTTATTGGGAGGAAAGGGGGCGAATTTGGCGGAGATGACCAAATTGGGCATGCCGATCCCTCCCGGTTTTACGATTTCGACGGAAGCCTGCAATGAATTCTTATGCACCACGCAAAGATTGTCCGACTCGCTGATTGCAGAGATCGAGGCGGCGACCGCCAAGGTTGAAGCGAAAAAAGCGATGGTCTTCGGCGATCCCGAACGGCCGCTCTTGGTCTCCGTCCGCTCCGGCTCGGTCGTATCGATGCCCGGCATGATGGATACGATCTTGAACCTTGGCCTTAATGACGAAACGGTGGCCGGTCTGGCCGCGATTACGAATAAGCCGGCCTTTGCCCTGGACTGCTACCGCAGGCTGATTCAAATGTTCGGCAATGTGGTGCTGGGGGTTCAGTCCATACACTTCGAACAGATTTTGCACAAAATTAAAGCTTCCAATCATTTGGACAGCGACCAGGAAATGTCGGAGGAAGCCTGGAAAACCGTAATCGCCGAATACAAGAAATTGATTTTGCAGAAAACCGGTCAGGCATTTCCGCAAAACGTCAACAAGCAATTAAAAATGGCCGTGGAGGCGGTTTTCAAAAGCTGGAACAACCCGCGGGCCAAGGTGTACCGCAAAGCGTACGGCATTCCGGACGAACTGGGCACCGCAGTCAACATCCAATCGATGGTATTCGGCAATTTCGGTGAAGACAGCGGCACCGGAGTGCTGTTCACACGCAACCCTTCCACGGGAGAACATCGATTGTACGGAGAATATCTGGCCAATGCGCAAGGGGAGGATGTGGTCGCCGGCGTCCGCACGCCGAAGCCGCTTGACGAACTGAAGACCGAAATGCCGGACATTCACAGCCGGCTTGTGGAGCTGTCCCATGCGCTGGAGAGCCATTACAAGGATATGCAGGATATCGAATTTACGATTGAAAGAAGGCAGCTGTATGTACTGCAAACGCGCAGCGGCAAGAGAACGGCTCAGGCTTCGGTGAAAATCGCCATCGATTTAAGCGAGGAAGGGATCATTACCCCTGAAGAAGCGGTTATGCGGATTGAGCCCAAGCATCTTGACCAGCTGCTGCACCGCTCCATTGACGAGAGCAAAAACTTCGATGTGATTGCCAAAGGGCTGCCGGCTTCTCCCGGAGCGGCTGCCGGTCAAATCGTGTTTGACGCCGATAAAGCGGAGCAGTGGGCGAAAGAAGGCCGTGAGGTGCTGCTGGTCAGCGAGGAAACGAGTCCGGAGGACATTCACGGCGTGATCGCCGCGCAGGGGATTTTAACCAGCCGTGGGGGCATGACCAGCCATGCGGCGGTTGTTGCCAGAGGCATGGGCAAGCCTTGCGTATGCGGATGCGATGCAATCTCGATCCATCGCGAAGAGGCGGCGCTTTCGGTAGCGGGACAAACGATTCGCGAAGGGGAATGGCTGTCGATTGACGGCGCAAGCGGCCAAGTCATAGCGGGACGCGTTTCCCTGAATGATCCGGAGATTTCGGATGAGCTGCAAAAGCTGCTGGAGATGGCGGATAAAATCAGAAAACTGAAAATTTATACCAATGCCGATAATCCGCAGGATGCGGGGAAAGCCCGGGAATTCGGTGCCGAAGGCGTCGGGCTGTGCCGCACGGAGCATATGTTCATGTCGCCCGCCAGGCTTCCGTTTGTACAGAAGATGATCATGGCTGATAATGACGCAACCAGGCAGGAGGCGCTGGATGTCCTGCTGCCGATGCAGCAGTCCGATTTTGAGGGCATTTTTGAAGCGATGGACGGCCTTCCCGTCACAATCCGTCTGCTTGATCCTCCTCTGCACGAATTTTTGCCCGGTCTGGAGGAGCTCTTGCAGGAAAAGGAACGTCTTCAGAACAATCCAGCAGACGATGAGCGCAAAGCCGAATTGAACCTGACGATCCGCAAGGTGCGCGAACTGCAGGAGATGAATCCGATGCTGGGGCTGCGCGGCTGCAGATTGGGGATTTTGTTCCCGCAAATCTATGATATGCAGATTGAAGCGATCTTCAAGGCGGTTTTGAAAAGCCTGCAGAAAAACATCAAAGTTTTCCCGGAAATCATGATTCCTTTGGTGGGAGACAGCAGCGAGCTGCAAATGATCCGGGAAAGCGTCGACAAAATAGCCGAACAGGTTTTGGGCGAGGAACGGAAATACTGCCGTTACAAGGTGGGAACGATGATCGAAGTGCCGAGAGCGGCGATTACCGCCGGACAAATCGCCAAATTCGCCGACTTCTTCTCCTTCGGCACCAATGATTTGACACAAATGACCTACGGCTACAGCCGGGATGACGCAGAGGGCAAATTCCTCTCGCATTATCTGGATCGCAATATTCTTCCCCATAATCCGTTTCAGGTGCTGGACAGGGAAGGTGTGGGAACCTTGATCGAATGGGCCGTAACCAAAGGACGCTCGCAAAAATCGACGTTGAAGGCGGGAATTTGCGGCGAGCACGGCGGCGATCAGCAGTCAATCTATTTCTGTCATCAGATCGGGCTGGATTATGTCAGCTGCTCTCCGTATCGCGTGCCTTTTGCCCGTATTGCCGCGGCTCAGGCAGCGGTCGTGGAGCAAACGGAGGATGGAAACGCAAGTTTACAGGCCGCCATTTGACCGGGCTGCTGCCGTTGAAAAAACATTTGATCCGAAAATGGGCGAATCGATCGACATTCAGGTATAATCATATTGAAGAATTCTCAACTATTAATTGAAGTCCCGGCGAGGAGGGATTCGACATCGAACTTTCATTGAGGCAATCGGAGATTGTGGAACTGGTCAAAAAGCATGAACCGATAACCGGGGACCACTTGGCGGAGCTGCTCGGATTAAGCAAGACGACGCTTCGTTCCGATCTTTCCATACTGGTGATGCTGGGGATTCTTGACGCCAAGCCGAAGGTCGGGTATTTTCTCGGATCGTCTTACAACCGGGGGATACCGTCCACACACAGGCTGGAGAACATTAAAGTGAAGGATGTGCAGGGCATTCCGGTTGTAGTGCATGACAACACTTCCGTGCAGGATGCCGTGATCATGCTGTTTATGGAAAATGTGGGCAGCCTGATTGTGACCGATGCCTCCGGCAATTTGTCCGGCATAGTGTCCAGGAAGGATTTGCTGAAGGTGACAATGGGAAATCCCGGTGCGGTGCAAATGCCGATCAGCCTGGTCATGACGAGGCAGCCGAATGTGATTGTGGTTCGTCCCGAGGATTCAGTCGTAAGTGCGGCGGATAAAATGATCAAACATGAGATCGACTGTCTGCCGGTGGTTCAAACGTTGCGAAACGAAGAAGGTCATGAAACGGTTGAAGTGTTGGGGAGAATCACGAAGACGTCGATGACCCGTCTGCTGCTCGATTTTGCCACGGATCCGGATATTGCTGCAAATAGGGACGATGGAATGATGGGGGAATGAGGCGGTTGGAAGACAAACAGAATCACGACATTTATGTGTGCTCCGATTCGGTCGGAGAAACGGCGGAAGCGGTCGTAAGAGCCACGATCCGCCAGTTTAAGGCCTACCAAATCACGATTAAAAGACACGGTCAGTTGAGTTCGGAGGATGAAATCGTCCAAATCGTCAAGGAAGTGCAGCGAAGCGGCGGGTTTATCGCCTATACCCTGGTGTTGCCCGAGCTTAGGGAAATGATGAAGAAAGAATCGATTCGCCTCGGCGTGAGGGCCGTGGACATCATGGGTCCGATGATGCAGGGGTTTATCGACACCTTTCACGATCATCCCGTTTCCCAAGCGGGTCTGCTTCACAAGATGGATGAGGATTACTTCAAAAGAGTCGATGCTGTCGAATTCGCCGTGAAATACGATGACGGACGCGATGCCAGAGGCATTTTGCAGGCAGAGATCGTGTTGATCGGGATTTCCCGGACATCGAAAACGCCCTTGAGCATTTTTCTCGCCCACAAGGGCATCAAGACGGCAAACCTGCCGCTGATGCCGGAAGTCAAGCCGCCTCAGGAATTGTTCCAGATTCCCAAGCAGCGGATTATCGGGCTGACGATGAATGCGGAGCAGGTGGTGCGCATCCGCAAGGAACGCTTGAAATCGATGGGGCTCGGGCACTCCGGGAAATACGCGACTTTATCGAGAGTGGTGGAGGAAATCGAACTGGCTGACGAGTTGATGAAACGGCTCGGCTGTTCGGTGGTCGATGTGACGGACAAGGCGATTGAAGAGACAGCCGGGACCATTATAGAAATCATCCGCGGTTGACAACACAGATATGGGATTGGAGGGAATCCATTGGAACGAGAGCTGGCTTTGGAAATCGTAAGAGTGACTGAATTGGCCGCTTTGGCCTGCGCTCCTTGGATGGGGAGAGGCGACAAAAACCGTGCGGACGAAGCTGCTACGACGGCAATGAGAATTATGCTGGATTCGGTATCCGTGCGCGGCACGGTGGTGATCGGCGAGGGCGAAATGGACGAAGCCCCGATGCTCTACATTGGGGAAAAGGTGGGAAACATGGAAGGCCCGGAGGTTGACGTTGCCGTGGACCCCGTCGAAGGCACCGACAACGTGTCCAAAGGAATCAACAATGCGCTTTCTGTAATCGCTGTAGCTCCCAAGGGAAATCTGCTGCATGCCCCTGACATGTATATGGAGAAGATCGCCGTAGGACCTGAGCTCGCGGGACATTTGAGCCTTGCCGATTCGTTGGAAACCAACCTGTACAAGGCTGCTTCCCTGCTTCATAAGGAAGTAGCCGATATGACGGTAATGATCCTGGAGCGGGAACGCCATAAAGCGATGATCGACACGCTTCGCCGTGTCGGAGTGCGGATCAAGCTGTTGTCCGACGGCGATGTCGCTGCCGCGATTGCCCCTTCCATTCCCGAATCCGGGATAGATCTTTACGTTGGCTCCGGCGGATCGCCCGAAGGGGTATTAGCTGCGGCCGCGATTACTTGCCTGGGGGGCGAGCTGCAGGGGAGAATCAAGCCGGCGGACGAGCAGGAATATGAGCGCTGCATCAAAATGGGCCTGAACGATCCCGATAAAATTTTGACGATGGAAGACATGGTGGGTAAAGAAGACGTGATATTCGCGGCGACGGGCATTACCCCGAGCGAACTGCTCGGCGGCGTTCGTTATTTGCCCAATCAACGGGTTGAAACCCAGTCTCTTGTAATGAGGGGAAAAACAAAAACCATTCGCTACATTAAATCGCTGCATGATCTGCCCCACAAGCCGACCTTCATGGCCTATAAAAATTCGCTGCAAAAGCGGTAAGAAAAAGCGGAGGCATGCAGATGAAGACGGAACTCGAAAAGGAACAGCAAAGCCAAAGGAAGAAGCTGTACGATTTATTGGGAGACTTGCCCGATCGCGGGCAGCCGCTCACGGTCAAGAAAGTTTCCGAGCAAAAGCTGGAGTACTATGTACTCGAGACGCTGACGCTCGGGCTGAACGGGATGGATCCGGTCCCCGCTTATTTTGTCAAGCCGCTGGAGTTTTCCGGCGCGCTTCCGACCGTGCTGTTCAATCACTCCCACGGCGGCAGATACGAGCATGGCAAGGAAGAGCTGATCAAGGGCAACACTTACATGATGAATCCGCCTTATGCGGAGCAGCTGACGAAAATGGGATATGCCGCGCTTGCCATTGATCACTGGGGATTTGGCGAAAGAAGGGGCAAGGCGGAAAGTGAAATTTTCAAGGAAATGCTTTGGCGCGGCCAGGTGATGTGGGGAATGATGGTGTTTGACAGTCTGCGGGCGGTCGATTACTTGCTGACGCGCGATGACGTCGACGGCTCGCGGATCGCCACGCTCGGCATGTCCATGGGCAGCAACATGGCTTGGTGGACTGCGGCATTGGACACGCGGATCAAGCTTTGCGTAGATATTTGCTGCCTGACCGATTATCAGGCGCTGATCGACGCCAGGGGGCTGAACGGACACGGCTTGTATTACTATGTGCCCAGCCTGTTGAAACATTTCACCACCTCGCAAATCAACGCCCTGATTGCGCCCAGACCACACCTCGGATTAGCCGGGAATTACGATTTGTTGACACCGCCTGCCGGCTTGGACCGGATTGATCGTGATTTGCGGCAGACATACCAGGATTGGCAGGCAGCCGATGCTTGGTCGTTGAAAAGATACCCGGTCGGTCATGTGGAAACTGCGGAAATGCGGCAGGAAGCCGTTCAATTTCTGCGCAGCAGGCTGTAAACTATGCATGGGCCGAATATAAAAGAAACCGCAATTCGGTAATGGTTTGGGGTACTTCCATACCGAATTGCGGTTTCTTTTTGTTTTCTCCAGGGGGTGTTTTCGTAATGGATTATGACTCTATATTCAGGAGCAAGAAAGATAACAGCGACCGGAATACCCCCGCCCGTTAAGAGCTGCCTATGTTCTCGATGGGAAGGGAGCTGTCCCAAAGTCATTGACTTTGGGCAGCCCCGCTTTATGCGTCTCAGCTGTTTTTGCCGAAAACCGATTTTGGCAGCGCGACAAATTTGGCGTATAACCGAATCAACATTCCGGCGGCTGGCTCCAGCAGGTTTTTGAGCGCCAGTACGGCTGTACAGGACACGGCGGCAATGACGATGGCACCGACAATATCAAAGGGATAATGCACGCCGACGTAAATTCTGGACAAGCCGGTCCATACCGCGGCTAGCAGCGCCGCATAAGCAAGCGGCGATTTGCGGACCAGCAGCATGAAGGCCGCAGAGAAAGCCAAAATGGCATGGTCGCTGGCGAATGAGGATTCCAGAGCGGAATGGGCGATAAGCTGATGGACGGTATGGTCGACAAAAGGCCGCGGATGAAAGTACAGCCGGTTGATCGGCAGATTGACCAAAAGTCCCAAAGCGATTGCGAGCAGGGCATAGATCACGGTGCGCTGTTGTTTTTCGTTTTTCTTTTGGGCAAAATAAATCCAAAGCAGCGCGAGCAAAAGAGCGAACCAATACGGAGCTTCGTTGGCGCTGAAAATCATCAAACGGTCGAGCCACGGCCAATGTCCGGCCCAGTCGTTGATCCATTGAAAGACGGTGTAATTCATCGATGGAAATCCCCTTTTTTAGAGTCGAATGCGTGGAGTCAGTATAAGTCAGATTAATGAAAGTTGGCTGAAAAAGGAGAAAAAAAGTAAAAGCGAACTTTTTATTATAATTAAATAAATAACGTTCGTGTTTTAAGTTGACACGGTGCCATTAAGCTTGATAAACTAAACTTGAGAAACAAGAATTTATTAATTTTATAGATGAAGTTCGTATAATATCGGAGATAAGGCCCGGAAGTTTCTACCCAGAAACCCTAAATTTTTGGACTACGGACAACAAGGGATCGTGCCAATACGGCAATCATTTTAGCATTTCACGCTAAGGATCGGCGTTTTTTGCTCTTTTTTTGATGTCGGTCCGGTTCTTTGTTCCCGCGTATAGGTTTGCGAATGTCCTACGGGTAGCGGTTTTATTTTGTTGCTATCCCCGGACTTTTTTCATTTCTGACATAAAGAAGGTGATCGTAATGTCCGCAAAAGTCGGTGTCATCATGGGCAGCCAATCGGATTGGGAAACGATGAAGCATGCTTGCGATATATTGGACGAACTTGGCGTTGATTATGAGAAAAAAGTCGTTTCCGCGCACCGCACCCCCGAGCTGATGTTTGAATATGCGGAAAGTGCGCAGGAAAAAGGACTCAAGGTGATTATTGCGGGAGCCGGAGGGGCAGCCCACCTGCCCGGAATGGTAGCCGCCAAAACCGTGCTGCCGGTGATCGGCGTGCCGGTGAAATCCTCGAGCCTGAACGGGCTCGATTCACTGCTGTCGATCGTGCAGATGCCAGGCGGCGTACCGGTGGCGACTGTGGCGATCGGCCGTGCCGGGGCGACCAACGCCGGCCTTTTGGCTGCGCAGATTCTTGCTGTTGAAGACGGGCAATTGCGCAATCGTTTAATTGAAAGACGCGAGAGCACCCGCCAGAAGGTTTTGGAAAGCAGTGACTTGCTATGACGGAGCAGCGCATTCTGCCCGGGGCAACGATCGGGATTCTTGGCGGAGGCCAGTTGGGACGCATGCTTGCGCTTGCCGGCTATGAAATGGGCTATCGGTTCATTACGCTCGATCCGACAGCGGATGCTCCTTGCGGTCAAGTCAGCGGCAGACAGATTACCGCCGCTTATGATGATTTGCAAGCAGCCAGAGAATTGGCTTCACAGTCCGATGTGATCACTTACGAATTTGAAAATGTCGATGCCGGAGTGGCTGATATTTTGACCAAGGAGTCTTACGTGCCTCAGGGCAGTCAGTTGCTCTATACGACCCAGCATCGTCTGCGGGAGAAAAAAGCGATCGAAGCCTGCGGAGTCAAGGTGGCGCCCTACGCGGAAATCACCGGGCTGGACTCGCTGCATGCGGCCATCGACAAGCTGGGCATGCCCTGCGTGCTAAAAACGGCGACCGGCGGCTATGACGGCAAAGGGCAGTGGGTGATCCGTTCGCGTGAAGATGCGGAGGAGGCTTACGGGCAGCTGAGCAAAGCGGGAACGGCACTTGTCTTGGAGCAGTTTGTCGCTTTTGAGAAAGAGCTGTCCGTGATCGCGGCGCGCAGTCCGGGCGGGGAGGTCGTGAGCTTTCCAGCGGTGGAAAATATTCATATCCATAATATTCTCCATCAGACGATTGCTCCGGCAAGGATTTCCGACGAGCTTTCGCTGCGGGCGCAGGAGCTTGCCCGGCGGATAGCGGCAGGCCTTGATGCAGTCGGGCTGATTGCCATCGAAATGTTCCTGACCGGCTCCGGAGAGCTCTACGTCAACGAGCTGGCGCCAAGGCCGCACAATTCCGGGCATTTTTCCATTGAGGCGTGCAAAACCTCACAATTCGAGCAGCACCTCAGGGCGATTTGCAATCTGCCGCTCACTTCCACGGAGCTGTTGACGCCCGCCGTGATGATCAACGTGCTGGGCGAGCATATGGCGCCGCTGCGGGCAGCGCTGGCTTCGGGCGAGTTCGAACGTACGGCCGCGCAGCATGGCGTTACCGCGAAGCTTCATTTATACGGGAAAAGCGAAATCAAGGAGCAGCGCAAAATGGGGCATGTGACGGTGCTTGCCGGGCGTGTCGAGGATGCCCTTGAATGGGCGGAGCAATCACGCATATGGAATTAAGCGCATTGATGATTCACATTATAAAATAAATGATGATTTCGGAGGGAAATCGATGATCGAACGGTACTCAAGACCGGAGATGACACAAGTATGGACGGAGGAAAACAGATTCAAAGCGTGGCTGGAAGTGGAGCTGTGCGCTTGCGAAGCCTGGGCCGAGCTTGGCGTCATTCCCAAGGAAGATGCTCGCGAGCTGCGGGACAAAGCCGGCTTTGACATCAACCGCATTCTCGAAATCGAGCAGGAAACGCGTCATGACGTAATCGCATTTACACGCGCGGTTTCAGAAACGCTGGGAGCGGAGCGTAAATGGGTCCATTACGGTTTGACCTCCACGGATGTCGTGGATACGGCCAACGGTTTTCTGCTGCTGCAGGCGAACCAAATCTTGGAGAAGGATCTGGAGAATTTTATTGAAATCGTACGAAACAAAGCCAAAGAACATCAGCATACGGTAATGATGGGCAGAACGCACGGCGTGCATGCGGAGCCTACCACCTTCGGTCTCAAGCTGGCTTTGTGGCATGAGGAGATGAAGCGCAATCTGGAGCGCTTCCGGCATGCGGCAAGCGGCGTGCAGTTCGGCAAAATTTCCGGTGCGGTAGGCACCTATGCCAATATCGATCCGCTGGTGGAAAGCTTCGTATGCACCAAGCTCGGATTGACGCCGGCGCCGATTTCCACGCAGACGCTGCAGCGCGACCGCCATGCCGAATATCTGGCGACGCTCGCTTTGATCGCGACCTCGCTGGATAAATTTGCCACTGAAATCCGCGCGCTGCAAAAGAGCGAATTCCGCGAAGTGGAGGAAGCCTTCGCCAAAGGGCAAAAAGGTTCCTCGGCGATGCCGCACAAGCGCAATCCGATCGGCAGCGAGAACATCTCCGGATTGGCGAGAGTGATTCGCGGCCATATGGTATCGGCCTACGAGAACGTGCCGCTCTGGCACGAGCGCGATATTTCGCACTCCTCGGTG
>CAZESH010000037.1:0-22648 GCA_964514665.1 uncultured Caryophanales bacterium | reverse complement strand
AGCTGAATCAGCCTGCGTGCTGATGCTTGGGAAGGTGCAGGTTCATTTCCTCGACAGCCGCGGAATGATTGGAAAGACGCAGGGATATTTTACTTTCCCCGTTCCAATAAAAGGCAAACAATTGATTTTTCTTTCCCAATACCCATTCCGCATCCCAGCAATCCAGGGATAACGGATAGATTTCTTTGTTGAAAAAGAGCTTGGGTCCGTCTTTGGATTGGAAAATACCGATCCAATTATCCTCAATCTTAAAATAGCAGCCCGAATTCATTCCGATGCCGTCCACATCATCTTCCCCCTAACATAAAGTAGAATAGATCCGTCAGGAAATATTACGATCCTGTTCGATCTTCTTAAGATATATGGCTTGTCCCACTTGGGTTTCCGTACGGAGTATCGTTCCGGCCGGCAGTTTGATTACCGAAACACTCTGGCGGAATTTCCTCACAAGCGATCCGGGCTGCACATTTTGCTCCAATCCGACGATCTGCTGGCATTCGTTGACATACAACACATCCACCGCCTGATTCATAAAAAGCGTATTGACCATGCGGCAGCGGTGGATGAAAAGTGCGCTTCCAAACGGCAGCCCGCTGGAAAAAACCCCTTTCATTCTCTGCAAAAATGATTTAGCCTGCTTGATCTCCCAAGCCAGAATGCGATTGGTGTTGAGATTGATCATCACCCACATGCTCCACTTCCCCCCTTTACACAATAATCCCCTCGCGACGGCAGCCGAAAGGGGATTTTTAGCAGGGAAAAAGCGGGTTGATCCCAAATCCTTCGGTAGCTGGCTGGCATAGCGCATGATTTATACGCCTTAGTCCCTATAGCTTTGCGTCGTTAACTTTCGTTAACTTTGCCATTGTCGAGATTCAACGAATGATATCAACTTTTGTTGTTATTTATATTTTAGAAAGAATACCCAGTTTTGAACATAGGACATTTTGATCATTTAACACAATCAAGTAGTCCGATGGCACTATTTTTCGTGCAAAACCATCCCTGTCATCGGTCATTTGACGTATTTTTTCGCCTTCTCCACGGCTTCATCCTCGGTCTTTCCCGTGACGTATCGACCGTTAATATAAATAAAAGCAAATCGTGAACAGGGGCCGCAATAAGATTTGCATCCGATTTTCACTTCTGAATCCGGCGCGATTTGATTGATTTTCGGCAGCAGTGTCTTCAACCGGATATGCTTGCATTTATCGCAAATACGGATGTCGTTTTCCAACTTTTACTTCCCTTTCTGTGCGGAATTTGTTCCCGATCAATGATCTCCGGCATTTCCTTTGGAAGGATTGGTAATCACATATCCCTCTTGAGGAAAATACAAATAGTCGATCTTCACACCGTCCAGCCACGGATTTCCCTTTTCCAGAATCACATCGATTCCTTTATCGGTGGCGACCACCTCATCGCTCTCTCCCGGCTCATCCAAATCCAGCCCGTAATGCACATGATCCCCGTGAGACTGGGTGACCACTACGCGCAGCTTCATATTCAAATTTTCTTCGTTTTCCAGCTCCTGCATGATTTTTCTCGCGGCATTTCTTGTTATTTTACACTGCATCGGTATCAGCTCCCGAATTTTTTATGGTCCTAAGGCCCTGCTTTTCACCCTATCTTGTCCCTATTGTAATGAAACCGCTGTGCGAAAGCAAACAAGGCTCTTGCCATTTCATAATCATTTCTTTAGAATTGAAAGTAAGGGTTTTTATTCTTTATTTGTGTATGTTTTCATAGATACTATAGATTTTATAGTAAAGTTAAAAACGAAAGGATGAGAGCAATGGTACGAGAGTCTCTTGCGGAAACGTCTGTAATGAAAGCGGGAAAAGCGGAAGCACATAAGAAAAACGCAAGCAATTACATACCGAAGCAGCCGCTGGTAATCGCATGCTCAATCGAGAAGACTTTGTCGGTTATCGGAGGAAAGTGGTCCTTTCTTGTATTAAGGGAGCTTTTCAATGGAACAAAACGCTTTGGCGAGCTGCAGCGCAAAGTCGCAGGCATCAGCCCGAAATCACTGACCGATACCTTGCGTCATCTTGAAGATCAAGGAGTCCTGGAACGTCATGCTTTCCCTACCGTTCCCGTTACGGTCGAGTACACCTTGACCCCCAAAGGAGAGGATTTGCATCAGATTTTGAGAGAAATGAAGCTTTGGGCCGCGAAGTGGACCTGATTTCAGTCCGCTCGCATTGCCTCCAGCAGAATGCCCAAGGCGTCTTGATAAATTTCTGAAAATTGGCGGATCGGCAGGGGATTCGTCCCCGCCCCCACCTCTATAGTAAAGCCGGGACGGCGAAATTCCTGGATGAACCAGTCCTTGAAACCGGCGTCGCTGCCTGTGAGCTTGACTGCCCGATAGCCGCTCGCCAAAGCGAAACGTTCCGCGAGCAAAGCCGCATTATCAGGCTCGCAGTCCCGGTAATTCCAGTAAATTTCCTTGCCTTGCGTATGAAAGGCGAGCACTCGCTCAAAGCCGATTTTCCCGGTGAACTGATAGATCGCCTCTGCCTCCGGCTCTGTCAGCGGAGCCCTGCCGGTATAATCACGGGGCCCGGGACCGTGTTTATGTCTGCGCGCTTGTTCCTCCTCCCAATGAGCGGGAAACTGGTCATTTAAATCTACGCCGCGGATATTGGCCTTCCAGCCGGTAAAATCACGCATCCCGCAGTTCCACTCCAGCAGGCTTTGAAAAAAGGGATGCTGCGGATAAATGCCCGTATGAACCAATTCCACACCGTCGGGATTGACCATCGGAACAATCCAAAGCGTCACCTTCTCCAGACATAAAGGAATCGATATGCCCCGAATACTGCCTTGATTGCTTGCAGCCTTGGCGCACGCCTCCAAAAACTTCATCAGCAATAATGAAGTGATCCATTCATTGGCATGAAAAGCTGCATTGAACTGCAATTGCTTCGGCCCCGAACCCAGTCTTGCGACAGGAATCGCTTTGCCCATCACGCTTTTGCCTATCGTATTTACTTCAATTTCCGCATATCGGCTCGACAAAACGCTAAGATCCGCCATCATTTCCAGATAACCGTATGCATAGGAGCCGGTGACAACGTCATTTCCGATGCCCGGCGGAATGGTCAACAGGTCGCCGATCTTCAACCGCTGCGGCGCAATCTGCGGATTTGCAGCCTGCAAATGCTGGGGCGTCAAATTGAAATGAAGCGCAATGTCAAAAAACGTATCCCCGCGTTGAACCGAATAAAAGGGGCTGTAGGGAAGATCGGGCACCTGCAAAATCAGTCCGGGTATGACATAGTCTAACGGGTTCAGCTGTGGATTTGCGCAAATCAGCGCATCGACGCTGATGCAAAAACGGCGGGCTATTCTCTGCCAGGAGTCGCCAACTCTTGCCATGTAGGAAAACAGAATCATCACCCTCCATCTGGTTCATCTTTAACAATGTATGCCCGGGCATTTTTATAACATGCCGGTTTATTTGATGAATTCGATATTTCCCGGATCCTGGGCTTTCAGAGGCTTGCTGGTATCCATATGACCGAGAAGCGTCTCTTCTTTTTTCCCTTCGACAAGGACCTGCGTGGCATCATAGCCGAATTGCTTCATAATGAGGGCGAGCTGCCCCAGCAGCATCATTTCACCGGTGGAGCCGAGATTGGCGTGTTTGATTTCCTTGGAAAAGCTGACCTCAACTGTGCCGTCTGACGCTTTGACATACTCCACCGCCACCCCGGGAGGCACAAGCCCGGACAATTTTTCCTGCTCCGGACCGGCAATCCAGGCTTGCAGCGCCGCCTTCGGCAAATCCGCTTCATTCTCCACCTCGACGTCCTTTTCCGTACGGTAAGTTTTCGTCAGTTCTTTATCGGAAAAATAAAGCGATACGGTATGCTTCTGAACGGAGGTTTCCTGTTTAGGCGGAAGATCGGTGGTCTTTGGCGTTTGTTTGCCGGCGCCTTGGTCGGCAGCATCTTGTCCAGCGTTGCCGGCAGCGCATCCGGCGGCAAGCCATGCAAGAAACAGAACAATGAACGGCAGTTTGAATAAGGCTCTCATCTTTTTTTTCCTCCCTTGATGTTTTACAACCTCACTTATCCAGTATTCGTAAACATTTACTCTTTTACTATAAATGAATGAGAAAACCTCTACCCGAGACCTCCCATAGAGGAGTGTCCTAACTTATAAATTCTATTGTGGTTAAAAAAAACCGGGAATCCGTAACGGATTGCCCGGTGCAGCTTTCAGCCTTTATACGATTTTGGTTACCTGCCATACGGCAGGATTGACAATGATTTGATCTCCCAGCCACTCCAACGCGATTCTACGGAATAATTCCGGGTCACCGCTGCACAGAAATTGATGGATCGGAGGAAGATCCTGTTTGGCCAGCTGTCTTCTATGGTACAGAATAGTCCCGATTTCCCTGGCGGTTTCTTCGGCAGAACTGATGAGTTGAACATCTGGTCCCATCACTTCGGAAATCGTTTCACTAAGGAAAGGATAATGGGTACAGCCGAGAATCAGGCAATCCAGCGGTTTATCCATTAAACACCTCAAAGCTTGATCTACCACGCGGCGGGTTTGTTCTGGATCGTTCAAATAGATGCCTTTCTCAACCAGAGGCACAAGCTGAGGGCAAGCTTCACTGTATACATCCAAGTGCGGAGAAATGCTTTTCAGCACCTTCTCATAGGCTCCGCTCTTGATCGTTCCTTCCGTTCCGATCACCCCGATTTTGCCGTTCCAGCTAGTTTTGATGGCTGCCCTTACCCCGGGATGAATAACGCCTACCACAGGAAGCGAGATTTCCGAGCGGATCGCCTCAATGGCTACCGCCGTCGCCGTATTGCATGCAATCACGATCATTTTCGGATTGAACTGAAGCAAGTAATCCACAATTTGCCTTGTAAACATCAAAACTTCCTCGGCCGCACGGGGACCGTATGGGGCTCTTGCCGTATCTCCGAAATAAATGATTTTTTCACGGGGAAGCTGCCGCATAATTTCCTTTACAACCGTTAAACCGCCAACGCCTGAATCCAATATCGCAATCGATTGCTGCACAAATAACCGCTTCCTTTACATGATAAAATATAGTATAGCTCACAGTTAGCATATGAATATGAAATCGAAATGTTAAAGGTACCTTGCTTCATTTCAGCGATAGAGGCAAATGCAGTTCCTCCGTGTCTTCTCGTCCATATATTTATATCATCATCCGATACTTTTGCCAATAATTCAATAGGAAAGGCCTGAAATATGCGGCTCGTACGACCTGCTGCGCAACTTTTCCGCCTCCGCCCTCGTCCATATTAAGAGAGAAAAGCCTTGGCTTATAAAGAAACAGGGAGCGGAGTGGAGAAAATTGAACCATAAACCGGGATTATCCGATTTAACCGCGGCGCCGGCAATCGGGCGCAATAAGAAACGACACAAAAAAAACCGGAAATTGGCAGTCCTGCTCTTTGTATTACTCGTGCTGTCGCTCTTGATGACGCTGTTTTCCGCATGGTTCTTCCTTACATCGTCCGGTACACGGATACGGTTTATTATTGCCGACAGCGTGATTACGACCCAACATCGCGTATGGGCAAAGTATTTGATCGGACAAAGCGAGCTTGATCGACGTGTCGCCGAATATGACAAGCGTTTCGATCAGATGGCTGCAGTGCCGGTGCAAAATCCGGTTCATGTTCCCGAGCAGGCGGCGCAGACAGAGGAAAAACAGCCGCTGATCCGCATAGAACCCGTTTCAGGCAAAGGCTATAAAGGCTATTTGCTGTTTGTCAGCGATCCGAAAGCGCTGCGCATCGTCGTGCCGGAGCGAGTCGGAAAAGGCGAAAAAGTCAGCAGTATGGTGAAAAGAACCGGTGCGCTGGCTGGAGTAAACGCCGGCGGATTTGCCGATCCCAACTGGAAGGGCAACGGCTTTCAACCGATTGGCGTGGTCATGTCTGGAGGCAGCATTTATTACAACGATTCCAAGGATGACGCACCCGCGCATATCGTAGGGATAGATCAAAACGGGAGACTGCTGGCGGGAAAATACAAGCCCTCGGAGCTGCGTAAAATGGGCGTTAAGGAAGCCGTAAGCTTCGCACCGCGCTTTATTGTCAATGGAGAAGGAATGATCAAGAACGAAGAGGGAGGATGGGGCATCGCGCCGCGAACCTCCATCGCCCAGAAAGAAGACGGCACGATTATGTTTGCAATTATCGACGGAAGGCAGCCGGGCAGCATCGGCGCCACGCTCTATGATGTGCAGCAGCTGTTTCTGCAGCACGGAGCCGTAATTGCCGCCAATCTCGACGGCGGTTCTTCCACGGTCCTTGTCACCAAGGAGAACGGCATCGTAAATCATCCGTCCAGCGAATATGGCGAGCGCTATTTGCCCACCGCCTGGCTGGTGTTCGAGCATGCGGACGAAGTCAAGGTAAAGAACATCTGGCAAGGGCTCGATATCAAGAAAATCGATCCCGCCAAATGGTGAAATGCACGAAAGAGGGCTGTCTAATAAGCAAGCTTACCCGCTCTTGAGACAGCCCTCGAAGTGTTAAAGAGACTCTTTCAGTTCACCGCTTGCTCGATTTCCTCACTGACGTCGGCGGAGGACTCTTGTTTGTCTTCATGGCCGGACTTCAGTCCATTCAGCACGGTTCCTGCCGCTTGACGCGCTTTTCCGCTCACTTGAACCGTTTGATTCTTGACGCTTTTGGCAATTTCCTGCGTCTTTTGGCTGATGCTTTGATATTGTTCGGCAATATCTCCACGCAGCTCTTTACCCGCCTTCGGCGCCAACAATAATGCACTAGCTGCACCTACGATGCCTCCGACTAAAGCTCCGATCAAGAAATCCTTTCCATGAAAATTGCGTTCTTCCATGTCATTCCTCTCCTTCATGATTTTTTTTCATCCTTGTCATGCCGCTCCCGCCGCCCCGACGATTTGCGGGAAGAATATGAATTCCATAGACCGAACAGTACGGATCCCAATTCCACCCATTGATCATACTGTGAAGGTTTATTGCTTTCGATTTTGCGCGAATGTTTGCCAAGGGACCGCGATACCGCAGCAGACACCTGCCCGACAGCGGTGGCAGCCTCGAGTTTCCCATGAACGTTTTCCGTTATTTGTCGCGATACTTTCAGCAGTTCAACCGATTCAGTACCGACTTGATCGATCGTCGATTCAATGTGCTTAAGCGTCTCCGTCATTTGTCCGAACGTTGCACGAACCGACCTCAAAGTGATGATGGCATAAATCGACAAGCCCGCTAATGCCACAGCAATTAACGCTATACTCCACGCGATCATTCCATCATTCCTCCCTGCCGCAGGCTGCGGTTTTCTAGACGAATGCCCAGCGTTCCTAATTTCAGTATAGTTTGCATAACCCGTCTTTGACACAGCTCCCGGGGAAAATTTGTTGAATTTTTTCAACAACAAAAACCACCCTCTAAAATCAAGAGGATGGTCGAATTCACAACAAGTCGGCGGCTAAAGAATTGGCATTTCGCAATTCAGGATCGAGATTTAATGGCTGCGGAAGGCGGCGTATTCGGAGTGCTTTGCTCCAGCAGAGCATCAAACTGTTCGGCCAGCTTTACCCATGCTTCCTGCCAATGGCTTGCGGAAATCTTAATGTGATCCTGCCAATATTGCTCGATCGAATGCTCATATTTGGGATCATAATAATAGGTCAGCAAATCCGTCACCGCTTCAAGATAATGGCCTTCCGTTAAATTCATATGGATCCGGGCCGCAATCGGTGTATGAATCCGCGACTTGATCCGTTCGAAAGCCTGCATGCTTTGTTCCGGATAGTCCTCGGGAACGTATTCCTCAATAATGTGCCTTGCCCTTTGCTCGCAGGGGATGTCGATGAACACATGAATGCCATTTTCTTTGGCTTCCATCAGAAAGCCCGGCACCATGCATTTGCCGATCTTTTTACTCTCCGCTTCAATCAGTACGTAGGGCTCGTCGTTTACCTCCAGCAGCCGCTGCAGCAGGATCGTGTCAAATGTTTTTTGATTATGCGGATGGAGCCCTATACCGCCGAATACCGAGCCGCGATGCGCAGCTGCGGCTTCCAGATCTATTACGGGATAACCGTTCTCCTCCATGGCCCGCAAAATCGAAGACTTCCCGCTGCCGGTATATCCATTGACAGCGATCAGTGTGGGACGAAACTCGAAATGCTCAAGCCGTTCCACCACCCACTTGCGGTATGCCCGGTAGCCTCCTGTGAGGCGGAATACCTTCATTCCCATCAAATCCAGCAATGTGGCGGCCGTCTTGCTTCTCATTCCGCCCCGCCAGCAAAACACCGCCATCGGCCGCTTGAGCTCGGAGAAGCGCTTGATCCATTCGGGGAGCTTCTTCGAAACAATCTCCAGCCCTTTTTCCTTGGCTTTTTCATAACCCGCTTGCTTGTACAATATCCCGATTTCCGCGCGTTCATTATCATCAAACAGAGGGATATTCATGCTGCCGATGATGGAGCCGTCCGCGAATTCCTTGGGTGAGCGAACATCAATCAATGCCAACGGCTCTTTGCCCTTGTACTGCAAAAGCTCTTCCACGCCAATATCATGAAACAAAGCGCTCTCTCCTTATTGTTGAAGCATCCGGTACCCTGATCGGAGCAAAAACGATTAATGTACCTCAATTTGACCGGGATGGCGATCAGTGGTCCGTCCAAATTCAAAAGCGTCCACACCCGCTTCAAGCAGAGCTTTAAGCAGTTCATCCGCCTGCTCCCCCTTGACGGCCATCAGCAGTCCGCCGGAAGTCACCGCATCGCACAAAATCCACTGGTCGATTTCGTCCAGCCCGCTTGCATAAGTGACTGAATCGGCGATATGCGCATAATTTTTCTTCGTGCCGCCCGGTACTTGACCCGCTTCTGCCAGCTCGCGCACCCTCGGCAAAATTTTCACCTTGGATCGTTCGATCTCTATTCCTACACCGCTTCCTTTGGCCATCTCCGAAGCGTGTCCCAACAAGCCGAATCCGGTAACGTCGGTGCATGCATGCACTTCAAACCCGGCCATGACTTCCGATGCGGTTTTATTCAAAGTCGCCATCACCGCAGTAACGTTGTGGATTTCAGCTTCCGACAGCAGATCCTTCTTGATCGAGGTAGTCAGGATTCCCACTCCGATCGGCTTGGTCAGAATCAAGCGATCGCCCGGCTTGGCTCCCGCATTGGTACGAATGTTGGCAGGATGGATCGTTCCGGTAACGGCCAATCCGAACTTCGGTTCATTGTCCTCGATCGAATGTCCCCCGACCAAGGTCGCACCGGATTCCGCAACTTTATCTCCGGCGCCTTTCAAGATTTCCGCCAGCACCGATTTCTCCAGCTTATTGATCGGAAAAGCCACGATATTCAAAACCGTCAGCGGCGTTCCGCCCATGGCATACACATCGCTGAGCGCATTGGCTGCCGCAACTTGTCCGAATGAATAGGGATCATCCACAATCGGGGTGAAAAAATCCACGGTTTGTACGAGCGCCAAATCGTCATTCAAGCGGTATACACCGGCGTCGTCATTCGTATCAAGTCCTACCAGCAGATTCGGATGCGGCTCTCTGAACGATAAACCGCGCAGCACCTCCTGAAGATCGGAAGGACCGATTTTACAGCCGCAGCCTCCTTTTGTCGAATATGAGGTCAATTTGATTTTATCCACTGACATTTACCATCATCCCTTCTATATCATCGCCAATTGAAAAAGAATATGATTTCAGGTTAGCACAACCGGAATCCAAAAAAAAGCGCGTCCGCAGCAAAAAGCCCGCCTCGTAAAACGAAACGGGACCCGTCTTTTATTACCTTATCGCTTCAGTCCGGTTGGTTTTGAATCAGATACACGCATTTTTTCCCATCTTTCACCAGACATTCCGTTCGTTCCACTTCCGCCTTCAGCAGCGATTCGAACAAGTCCAGCTCGCAGCGGCAGGCATGCTCGTATTGATTGGCGACCTGCGAAATCGGACAGTTGTATTCCTTGATCAAAAAATTGCCGTTTTCGTCTTGCTCCCATTCCGCCATGTATCCGTTGTTTTTCTGAATTTCAGTAAGCTCGGACACCTTATCCTTTAACAATTTACCGTTCATCCGCGGCGCATACCTGCCGACCAATTTGTCTCTTCTTCGCTCAAAGAGCACGCCTACGGGATCTTCATGCTCGTTCCAATCAAGCTCCTCAAGCAAATCCAAGGTCAGGGAATGGTAATTTTTAGGGAACAAATCGTCGGCCAGATCCGTCAGCGAGTACAAATGAGCCGGCCTTCCCATCGCCTGCCGCACCAATACCGCCTCCACAAGACCGTCTCTCTCCAGCGTGTTGAGATGTCTGCGAACAGCCATTTCCGTGATTCCCAACTGCTTAGAAAGGTCATTCACGCTGATCGAGCCTTTGGTTTTGATGAGGGTGACAATCTGCTTGCGAGTCGAATATTCCTGCCCTAGATTCATTTACTCACCGCCCAAGTGTTGGATTCAACGTTGCTTAAAGCCATTCTATCGTATTTGCGGTGATAAGTAAATTACTAAACAAATATGTTTCAAAAGTGGAGCTACAGCAATTGCAAGCTCAGAAACTTTCGTACGGATACGGCAAACTGCTCCAACGCTTGCGGAAGCACGACGGCCATTTCATGAAGCTGAAGAGCTTCGAGAGCGTCATACTCCTGAACCAGAGGTTTTCTTAGCCGCACAAGCTTTAATAACGTTTCCGTCAGAGAAGCGTCGATAACCTCTTCCCCGGCCAGAACTTGAATAATATCCTCATAGCTGCTTGCTTCCCGCATCAGAAAGCCGTCAATCAGCAGGCTGCCGATATCGGTAACCGATTCGATCGCCAAGTGAAGCGCGCGCTCCTGTGCAAGCACCTGAATTTGATCTTCAATGTTAAAATCCGCCTTCAAGGCCGTTAGCACCTCGATCACCACGGGAAGGAAGGAGAGTCTGCGATCGATTTGCTTTTGATCAACGTAATACATCGGATTGTACAGCTCCTCGCGTTATATAGACTAACTGCTCTATGTACCGCACTATTGATTTTTGATTTTAGCTGAACGATATTGAGTTCGGGTTTAATCCCATATAGTCCAGGGAAGAGAAATCCCACTTCGGACTTGACCCGATCGACCCCTAACGGGATCCGCCCAAAACTTTTAATCTGGCCAGCATCGCCCAACGTCGTTCCGATTTCTTTTTGTATTTGGGCAATATGCGGTATATATTCAATACTTCCCTGAAAGCCTCAGCGGCCTCATCCTGCTGTCCGATGCGCCGATACAGTTGTCCCAGCAAATAATAAGCTTCACAGGACGAGGACTGTACCTCGCCGAATTTTCTTAAATAGCTTAATGCTTTAGCTGTATCGTGCTTGGCAAAAGCTTCTCCCATGCGCAAATAAGGCTCCCCGTAGGCAACGCGGGGATTGATTTTCAGCGCCCGCTGCATGTGCTGCTCGCCTGTTTGCAGATTGCCGAGCGCAAGCTCGCAGCTGCCGAGTTCAAACCACAGCTCTGCGGAATCCTCCATCGCAGCCGCGATCCCCTCAAGAACTTTCTTGGCATGGGCGTACCGTTTCTTTCCATTCAGGATTCTTGCCATTTCCAGCTTTTCCGAATTGTTATGCGGATTTAAATTTATGCTCTGCTTTAGCTGCGCAAGACGCTTTGCGGTTTGAAAAGGTTTGGTGACATCCGGAAATAACCCGACATACCGCCTGTCGATTACATAGATGACGGCAACCGTCAAAATAATGGCGAGCAGCGGATTTCCCGTTAACCACCACAATAATGGAAAGATAAATAGCTTGCTCATTGCTTCACCCCGCTTTGCCCTTTTAATTACACAGCAGACGAGCCGGTTTAAGATTCGAAATCGACACTGACCGCCTTTTCCAGCACGTTTTTCATATAAGTCAATACGTCTTGGTGAACCGGATGCTGATGGTACTGCCGATATTCATCTACGGATTGATGCGTGGAGGTCAATACCAAATCAAAGGAACGCTCCGAATGAAGCGTATCAATTCCGACCTCAAGCTTGCCAAAAAACGGATTTTTGCCCACCATCCCCATCAATACGTCGCGCGCCTTTAAAATACTTTCCGGACTTCTATCCTTCAGCTTAAACATTACCACATGTGTAAACATGAACCTTGTCTCCTTTTTCAAATGTCCTCTCTACAGCTTCATTATAGCAAATTCAAATCCGCAAATAAAAAAATGCCGCTAAAAACAAAAAACTCCCGATGGAAGGAGTCTTGGCTTTCTTACCCTTCCCGGGAGGGGTTATAGGCGAAACCTACCAGTCAATAGAGCCCTGCGTCAGCACAAGCACCAGCAAAATCGGCAAAGCTCCCAAGGATAGGAACGCAAAAACAAATCCCCACAAAAAATTTTTAAGCCATCTCATGATCTCATCTCCCTCATGGCATACACACCAATCAAGCTTCAATGTTATTATATGCTTCTGTTTTTAAAAAACATTCAGAAAATGGGGATTATTGGCGCTGTCATCACCTTTTTTATGCAATTTTAAGTTTTCTTCGTTTTTGGACACCGAATATGCAGGACGCAACCTATCAAGGAATTAAAAATGCGCAAGTCAAGCAAGTAGAGTCAGAAGCTGGAAAAAGCGGATGACATTATCGTCAAATGGAAAGTCAATGCGACCGCTCCAATCCATATGGGGATGTGGGGGGGGGAGGGTATTTCGGTTATTCTGTTAACCTTCGGGGGTTATCCAGGTGGCCAAGCACTGCATCAAGGTTGTGCTGAAACCGTAAAATTTTCTGCTTCCCAGTCAGGACTGAGCTGTCATCGAGGCTTTGACCGTTTCCTTCACCCAATCGGGAACCTCGTCGGATGAATCGTTGAACATGTCAAGAACATCGGCATCATTCAAAGCTGTACGTGCCTGATGAAATTGGTTGTGGTCGCCGGAAATGCTGCCGAAGCCTTGGTTATGCTTTTTTTGACTGTGAAAATTTGTCGGGAAATTGTTTCCCATATTAACGCAAGAAGCTCCTTCCACATTTCCGATGCGAATGGAACCGATCACAAAGGTCGGAGAGAGAATCGATCCCTTCACCGCTCTTCCTCCCGCGAATCGCGATTGAATGTGTCAACGATATCTTGATCATTAATTACAAACGAACTGTCCGTTACTTTATTTTCCATGCCAACGCTCGAGCCGAAGCCTTCATTGATCTTTTTGCGATGCCGTCTTGCCGCAATCCGATTTTCTCCGGAATACAAACCCGATCCCGCTTCTATGGATTCAATTTTCAGTTGGTCGAATATCATCCGCGTTTTCATTGCCCATTCCCTCCGTTTCCTTCTCGCCTCTATCCGGCTTGCCGCTTTTGTTATCGGCTTTCTTCCATTGCAGTTTAATCGGTTCATCCTTCGGAAGCGGTTTTTTATTGAAAACCAGGGTAAGAATTCCATTGGAAAACGAAGCCCGCTGCGGTTTGGCAAATATATCGCAGGGCAATGCCAACCGGCGCTCGAATTCCCCGAAAAAACGCTCTTTTTGGTGGAAATCCTGCTCTTTTGCCGGATATGTACAGGGTATGCTGCCGGTAATGATCAGCTCCTTCTGCCGTTTTAGCTTCATTCCGATATTTTCGGGGTCGGTAAGACCCGGTAGCTCGATGATCACTACCACCACCTCGTCCTGCTGATAAATATCCACCTTCGGTCCGAGATTCGGCATCAATCCGGAAATTTCCTCCCAAAACTCATCTCCAAGCGCTTCAGCCATATTGTTGCGTAAACGGTGCCATACGGTTTGTGGAATTTTATTATCCAAGCCCATCACCCTTTGATGATTCCCTTGCTATGTATCCAAATATATGGCCGATAAACGAAATTATGCAAAATAACCCTGCAGTGACACAGGGCGTGCGCTCTTCATAGACTATTATTATAGTTGGGCTTACCCATTAGGATCTGAGGGGGATTTCTGTTTCCGTTCGATTGCTTTCCGGCAAGGATGTAGAAAATGTCCAGTCCGAACCTGACAGACCAAGAACCATCGAAGCATTTACATAAAGGGAAGTTCTCCGACTTTCATGGTTCTAGGCGGAAACAGAAATCCCCCTCCGAACTATGTTTGAACCCATATTTCAATGTAAATAGAATCCCAAAATCAATGAAGGAGCAGTAAGCATGGCCGACAAGGAAAAAGAAAAAATCACCTGTGTAAAATGCTTCTATCAAGCGGATGAAAAAGATAAATACTGCATTAAATGCGGGACACCGCTAGTTAACCGCTGCACCAAAGACGACAGTCCAAACCATAAAGGGTGTGGAGCGAAAAACAGACCGGAGGCCGCATATTGCTCCAAATGCGGTTCTCCGACCCTTTTTGGCGAAATGGATCTGATCTGACCCGACTGCCTGCTGATCTCTCAAAATCATTAATTGACGGCGGCATATGCGCTTTCGTCGTTCATGGATTGTTTCTGCAGGCGGATTACGATGGCATCCATCTCCTGGCTTACAGCAACCACTCGCGGATCATTTAGTGGCAGATTTTCATTTTCGCTAATCATATCCTTAAGCCGGTTCCTTAGTTCATTCAATTGCTTCAACAACAGCCGTTCTTCCATTATGCAAACTTCTTTCTATCATGATTTCTGTAGAATTAGAGCTTCAAATCTTTTCAACAAGAAGCATTATATCGAATTCCCCACAGAAATATTGTAGAAAGGTGTCGCCAAAAATCTGTTTTTTATGTTTTTTTTTTTAATTTTTACATTTTCCTTATAGCTAAAGCTCGAAATTCTCCTTTCGCAAGTTTTTTGCTCTGTCGTTCAGAGCCTTGCGCCAAATGAATTCGGTGTCGTAATCCATCGTATCCCGGCTTACCATCCTGTAGATGGCATAGACCACTGCAAGTACAATGAGCGTCAGAAAAATCATTGCGATGATGAAAAAAGCAGCAAGCATAAAAAAAACCTCCCCTTGCGCATATATACATATGTATATGAGAGCCGCGCATAATTTTGAAGGGAGATTTGGCAAAAAATTAATCGATCCGAAATTGGCCTGTTGCCGTATACATGCGGTCAGCCACGCTGTTCAACGTGACCGCCGCCAAGGAAACCTGCCCCATCATGGACATCTGTTTTTCGGTCGAGGCTGCAATTTTTTGTGCATGCCCGGCGAATTCCCGGGCAATTTGCAGCACGTTGTTGACATGCTCGACCACGGATTTGGAATGAACCGACATCCGGTTCGTGGAAGCGGAAAGCTCCTCCATCTGCCCGGAAATTTTCACCGCATCATCCACAATCCGCTCAAAGATAACGCCTGCCGATTGCACCGTTTCCTCTCCCGACAGTACTTCATGATTTACGGTTTCCATCACATTGACGGAACGCTGAAGATTTCGGGACATATCGGAATTGAATTCTTGAATCTGCTTGAGAAATTGATCGGATTGTTGGGCAAGCTTGCGCACTTCCCCTGCAACGACAGCGAAGCTGCGGCCGTGCTCGCCCGCATGCGCCGCCTCGATCGAAGCATTCAATGCGAGCAGGTGGGTCTGCGTCACGATTTCCGACATCATCCCGACAATATCCGAAATTCCTCTGGAGCGGCTCTGAAGCTCTTCTACTACCTGAGTGGATTCGCTGACGGCAAGATGGATACGTTTCATCTGATTATTGATATCCCCGATGGAATTTCCGCCTTTTTCCGCTTCATCCGACATTTGCCGGGTTGAATGGCTGATCGAGCTGTAAGCCTCTTCGATTTGACGGATGTTCTCCATTGACGCTTTCATTGCCTCCACCGTTTCGCTTGAGTCATCCATCTGCATCGTCGCACCTCCGGCCAATTCCTGTATGGTGGCGGCAATATCGGCCGTAGCCTGCTCCGTCGCGTTGGAATCGGTGATCAGCACCTTCGATGAGTCCGAAACCTGAACGGATGTCATCTTGATTTCTCTGATCAAATGACGCATTTGGTCAACCATCCGGTTCATCGATTCGGACAAGCGTCCCGCTTCGTCCCCGGTTTCAATTTTCAGCTTGTTTACCGTCAGATTCCCCGAAGAGATTTGATCCGAAATCTTCATTACTTCAAAAATCGGACCGGATATTTTGCGGGCCAGAACCCAGCCTGCGGCCAATGCTGCAGCAATCACGGCGACAATTACGGCAATTAATGTATTGCGGGCAATGCCTGCGGATTGGTCATTATGAATTTTGATCCGTTCCGCATCCTTGACGTTATAATCAACGAGATTTTGAAGTGTGGCGTTGAGCGCGTCCAAAGATCCGTTATTCGCCAGTTTGCTTTGGTAAGCTCCATCCGCATCGCCCTTCATCGCTGTTTCGACCGTGTCATTTCGCTGTTCGCGATAAACCATCAGCTGTCCGTTTAACCGCTTCAGCATTTTTTTCTCCTGATCGGGAAGAGAAAGGCTCGCCAGCTGTTTCATAATTTGGTCAATTTCTTCATCTTTGGTCTGCATATTTTTTAAAAATCGCTGCTGCTTGAGGTTATTGTTAGATGCCATAATAATTTCCAGCAGGAAAGCTTCATTGGTTCTGCTGTTGGATTTGATCGTTTCCAAGCGTTGAATCGGCACTAATCGGTCCTTATACATGGACGCCGTGTTCTTGTTGGATTGAAGCAAGTACGAGTAGCTGATTATGCCTACCAGTGCCAGTACTAAAGCCATGAATAGTACCAAGCCGAAAATTTTGTGGGCCGTACTTAAATTTTTGAGTGTCAAAGCGGTTTACTCCCCTTTATGTATCTTGTCTTTTACTACTATTCTACTTATTTTTTATTTGTGGATTTTTTTAGAAGTGTTAACGAATTGTAAAATAAAATTCACCAGTAACCAGCAATAATTGATGTAATTTGACAAATCTCTTCCAAAACTATTATATTGTTAAATATATATGGTTCTTTTTACCTAAATATTTAAAGGGCAAACCCGTTCGAAAGGCGGGGACGCAAAGCCACGGGTCTTAAGCATTTCAATGCGATGATAGCCGGGCTGCAGTTTTTATATACTACCTTTCGGGTAGTTTTTTTATTTACCAGTACTTGCACTCATTTTTTCTAAAGGGGATTCATCTAATGGAACGCGCTAACCAGAGCTTCTTGGAGCGATTGATATTCTCCAAGGCTGCCATTTATATCGGAATTTTGCTTGAAACCGATGTTCTTATCAAATTGGTTTATCATTCTGGAAAAATCTCGTTCAAAGCTCTCTTGGTCATTCTTTCTTTCTATACCGCTTTTGTATGCATGGCTGTATGGCGGCACAAGCGGGTGGCCGGCACAAGCTGCGCGCTGTTGTCGCAAGCTTTATTCCTTTCCGCGGTTATGGTTTCGGGACTCGATCCGAAATGGTACAGCAATATCACCTTCAGCCTGATTTTGGCCTATTCAATCGTGCAAATTCATCCTTTGCTTACACTGCTTTTCGGTTTTTCCATAAGCTGGCTTTATATTGTGCATAGTCCGGGTGATACCCATGTTATCGGAAGCATTGTAGTGGCATTAATATTTCCGGTTCTATTAAATCTTGCCAAACGTATTTATCAAGATCGGGAAAAATACCGCAATGCAAGCATGAAGGACAATTTAACAAACGCATATAATTCCGCCTATTCCATCCGCACCGGTCAAACCATGTTTGAGTCGGGCAAACCGCTTCGCGTGTTGCTGATTGATATCGATAATTTCAAGCAAATCAACGATACATACGGCCACCTGGCAGGCAATAAAATTCTGACCTTCGTTGCAGACAAGCTTGGCATGGTTACATCCGATATTAGGGGATTTATGGGGCGTATTGGGGGAGATGAATTTGTGATTGTTGTCGAGGAAAGTCCGAACGCCGCCGAAATCAAAAATATGGCCCAGCTAATGCTCCGCGATCATCCCTTCAAACTGGACGAAGAAATCGACTTGCCGATTCAGCTTTCCATCGGCGAAGTCTTGTCCTGGAGCCGCGATTTCAAAAATTTTGAACAACTGCTGCATGAAGCCGACCGCAATATGTATTTCGCCAAACAAGACGGCAGCATCTTGTCGGAGAAAACCAGCATGATTGCCATGCTGCAGCAGGATGCCCAACGGCTGCTGGACATTTTGCGCGAAAAGGATTTATACACCTATACACATTCGCTGTTCGTAGCTCAATATGCCGGAGATTTTGCCGTGCAGCTGGGGATGGAGGCGGAGTCAGTGCGCGACTTGCAAATTGCCGGATTGCTGCATGACGTGGGAAAAATCATGACCCCGTTTCAAATCCTGCGCAAGGAGGAAAAACTCAGCAACGAAGAGTATGAGGTCGTCAAGCAGCACGTAAAGGAAGGAATCCTTATTCTGCAGTCACTCGAGCTTTCGGAAGCGACGTGCAATGCGATCAAATTCCATCATGAGAGATGGGACGGAAGAGGGTATCCATACGGTCTCGAAGGGATAAAGCAGCCGCTGGAAGCAAGGATTTTACAAATTGCCGATGCGCTTTCCGCAATGACGATCAAACGAATTTACCGCCAACGCATATCGTTGCTTGAAGCCGCGGAAGTCATTGAGAAAGAAGCGGGCAAGCAGTTTGATCCCCAGCTTGCGGCAGCCTTCTCCAAATCGATTAAGAATCATTTGTCGTTCAAGTAAACGCCTGCATGATAAATCCAATCCTGCACGTAATTCCCGAGCGCCCACTGATTCATGATCAGCCGTTCGTTTGGCTTTAACGGAACGTTCAGCAGCGGCTGCGGCACGATACCGTTATGATAGGCATAAGCTTTCAGTTCCCGATCGGTGACAATTACGAGCCAGCTGTTGTCCGGTGAAGACACGGCATCCACTGCTCTTGGTTCGATGCTGCGAATTGCCTCCCATGAACAGACAAGGGAATCATAAGAAACAACCGATTCCGGAAGATCGACGGAAAGTGCTTTGAAGGCTGCTGATGAATCTCCGCTTGCGGCTGCGGGAACTTCCGCCACCCATTTCCCCTTGCTTCGGGAAATCCTCCAATCAATATTCTTCCAGAGCGGAGATGCATCTCCGCTACCCTGTCCATTTGCATTTTCCATAGAATGATCTTTAAGAAAATTGCCCAGTGCGATATCTTGTTTTGTGGACGCAAGCGTCTGCTTCTCCGTCAAATCCTCAATTTTCTTCACACGATATTCGGGCTTCCCCTTGCCCGTCGAAGCTTCCTCCGGCAGTTCGGACAAAGCTGCTACATTATTTCCCACAAACAGCAATTTGTCCGTGAAACGACGAACTTCTCCAACTGGGGAAGCAGACTGCTGCCGGATCAGCTTTTGTGCTGCCGGATGGGCAATGATCTGTTGTGAACCTCCTGAATGGAGCGCATCTATTTTCCAAAAGCCATCTCCGTGCGGAAGCAAAATGCCCTTGCCTTGAACAGAGACGGAAAGTCCGTTCTTGTCAGGAGCAATGAGCAGCGTGCGGTATTCGGAGGTTTGCGGTTGATCCGGCGTGTCGCTTCTAAAAGCCAGCAGCAAAGCCGAATGAATCGGCAAACGCTCCCCCGGGACTTGAACCGTTTGAGCTGACCGAAGCGGCTTTTGGTCCGGCTTCGCTTCCATTGCCGAGGTGAAGGCCTGCGGGGTAAGCTCCGTTTCGCCGGCAGAATTCAAGCGTATGACTAGAACAACGGCAAGAGCCAACACTGCCAATCCGGTCGACGATGTCAATGAGTTGTTCCATTTGTGCTTGCGCTCCACGCGTTCCTCGATTTTACCGCGCAATTTGCGGGAGAATCCCTTTTCAGAGAGCGGCCCCGAAGAAAGTTCCTTATCCAGATCATGCTTTGATGGATCCAAAGGATGCGCTCTCCTTCATGTCGAGTATTTTGGTTCTGGCTATATGCAGTCTTCTTTGGACCGAATTTTCTGATATTCCCACAATTTTGCAGATTTCCTCGCATGAGCATTTGTAATGAGCCTGAAGCACAAGCACTTCCCTGTATTTCACCGGCAGACGCAGCACAAGCCGCCAAAGCTCGGATGCGGCATCCGTCTGTTCGGCGAGTGTCAGCTTCTGCCGCTGAAAAAGCCGCTTTGGAAGAAATAGTTTGAAGCGGATCGATTTCTTGTGTCCATTTGCCGCAAGCCGCGTTTTTTCAAGCAGCCACACTTGAATGGATGCAGCGCTCCTGCAAGAAAGCGGGCGCTCATATATGCTTACGAAGAGCTCTTCCGTAATGGCGTCCGCCGTAGCGCGATCTTTAGTCATGATATAGGCGAAATTCCACACGTCATTGCCGTAGTGGGTCATCAGATCAGCCAGAATCGCCCTTCTGTCGGCGGTTTCGGATATATGTTTCAAATACTCAAAGTTAGCCTTTGATTGCAAACTTTTCACCTCATTTTATTTCAAAACACCCGATTACTATCTTCTACAACTTCTGTGGCAAATCCTTCCCGCTCTTGCACATCGGATACGTCTTCGGGAAATGTCCGCACACGCCCCTTCTCGGCCGCTCATTATAAAGAACCAGTCAGACGGCATGGAAATTGCATAAAATGCATACATAACCGCTATGTCAAGATTTGGTCATCTTTTATCAAAGACAGGTGAGTAACATGATCCGCTACTACGCATTAGGCAATTCGATTACATCGGGAGAAGGCGCATCCTCTCCGGAAAAAGCTTATCCACGTCTGATTGTCGGCATGCTTCGCCAACGGTCGTTAAGGGACGAAGGGCATATCTTTGCTCATCCTGGGTGGACCAGCGCCGACTTGACGGATGCAGTCCTGGATACGGATCTGCTGTTCAGGCATGCAACAGACATCAGCATCTTCATCGGCGGAAACGATTTGATCTATGCCGCTCTGAGCATGATCAATCGCCCAAATCTTATCGTATTCAAAAAAGCATTGTCCGATTACCGAAAAAACCTCACGGTTTTAATAAAAGCACTGCGCCGTTCATCAGGCGCCCGCATCATCTGCTGCACACAGTATAATCCTTTTCCTAACAGTCCGCTTGCGGAAAGGAGTATTCAACAGCTCAATGGAATCACCACCGCCATTGCCGCAAATCTTCACGCTCAGATTGCTCCAGTCCATGCCTGGTTTGCTGGCAAGCAAGCCTTGCTGATCTCGGGATACCGAACCGGCAAGCTGGAGGATGCCGTCATGGGAAATCCCCCTATTCATCCGAATGATCGCGGACATCAAACAATCGCGAGCGGAATGCTGCCTCTCATCATGGGAGGATAATCATCTTGAAGGAGGTGGTAAAAACAATGGAAATATGGGAATCTGTAAATGAAATTCAAGCCAAGCGCTTAAGCGGCGTGCCCGTCTGTGCCGTATTAAAAGACGGCAGCTTTTATTTCGGAACCGTCAAATCGGTAAAGAACGGCACGCTTATACTTGAAGGCATGCCGGGCAGCGGCAAAATGCCGACCGATCCTTCCTTGGCAAAAGCGCATATTCAAGGACTTGGCGGTTTGGGCCCCATGCTGTTCGGCGGACGTTCCCTGTTTGGAGGAGCCGCACAAGGCGCTCAGGGCTCCGGATTATTGGGCATGGGCGGACAAGCGGGAGGCGGAGGCTCGCTGTTTGGCGGTGGAGGCTGGGGCAGCGGCTTGAAAATCGGTTTCGGCATGCTATCGTATCTGATGCCGTTATTCGGCAAATTCTTTTTCTAAAAACACTCCCAAAAAAAGCCCCCTACACCGTTCCTTATTCGGAACCGGTCAGCAGGCGGCTTTTTAGACCGATTGATTTTGCGCGCTCGGAATATTGTCAGAGTCGTTCACCGGGGAATCGATGATATCATTGTCGACAATGATCGGGAAGTTGTTCACCGTGTTGTTGATTCCCACGAAAAATCCGTTCCCGTAATTGTTTTTACCATGGGCGGACCAACCGGCAAGATTCGACTCTCCTACGTTTACCGTGCCTTCCCTGTATAAATTGTTGACGTTGATGCTTACGAAGTTTATGACAACAGCCATAAGCTTCCTCCTTTTCCCACCGGACTGAAGCCTGGATCTTTGCTCGTTCTTCTATCCACTATACTGTATCTTATTAAGAAAAAGAGGAGATGCAACTTGTCAGCCGCTACAATCGAAATCGGAATCCGGAATGCGTTTTGTCCATGCCGGGTTCTTTTTTGCCTTTTGAAGCCTTTTTTTCGTTTTGCTGCGGTTTTTCCTGTTGGTCTCCGTCCTCCATTGATCTTTCGTCCATCTGCCGGTTGGAGGCGGTACCGAAATTATTGCCCAGATTCAAGGAACCGCTGATCTCGTCGACATCCAGCCGGTCAAGACGGAACAACAGCTGCTCCAGCACGGGGCGATCCACGTGGAGGTGCTCTATGCTCACATGATATTCCGCAGGCCGCTGATTGGAGCGGTCAACAGCCTTTTCCAGCTGCTCCAGCTTGGTTTTCATTTCCCTATAAAAGCGGTCATCCTTATGTGTTGCCCTGCTTTTCCAATCGAACAGCCTCATACGCTCTCACCCGATGAAAATTTATTTCCGTCAGATCCGTCGTCCCAACCTGTCCGGGGCACTGCATAGTTCAAGCTTATGTTTCATTCCAATGCAGTATGACCTAAATCCTTTCAATCGCATGCCAAACGCTCGTACCAATCC
>CAZESH010000036.1:0-22732 GCA_964514665.1 uncultured Caryophanales bacterium | reverse complement strand
TTTGACCATCCTTGAACTGCAGCGGCAGCAAGCCCATTCCGACGAGATTGCTGCGGTGGATGCGCGCAAAGCTTTCGGCGATAACCGCTTTTACTCCCAGCAGGTAAGTGCCTTTTGCCGCCCAGTCGCGGGAGCTTCCCGTGCCGTATTCCTTGCCGGCGATTACGATCAGCGGCGTTTGATCCTGCTGATATTTCATCGAAGCGTCGTAGATCGGCATGACTTCACCGGTCGGCAGATAGGTGGTCACGCCGCCCTCGGTGCCCGGAGCGACCTGGTTGCGGATGCGGATGTTGGCGAATGTGCCGCGCATCATGACTTCATGGTTGCCGCGGCGGGAGCCGTAGGAGTTGAAGTCGACACGCTCCACGTTGTGCTCGTTCAAGTACTTCCCGGCGGGACTCGACGGCGCGATGCTGCCTGCCGGCGAGATGTGGTCCGTCGTGACGGAGTCACCAAGAAGGGCAAGCATTTTGGCCTGCTTGATCTCCTTGATGTCCCCCGGTTCCGGCGTCAGATCTTCAAAGAAAGGAGGCTCCTGAATATAGGTGGAATCGGTATCCCATTCGTAAAGCTTGCCTTCCGGCACGGGAATTTCGTTCCAGCGCTGGTTGGCGCGGAATACGTCCTTGTATTTGTCACGGAACATTTCCGGACTCATCGCCATTTGCACGGCATCTTTGATTTCCTGGGAAGTCGGCCAGATGTCACGCAAATAAACGGGTTGATTGCTGCTGTCGTAGCCAATCGGATCGTTGGCCAGATCGATGTTTACGGTTCCCGCCAAAGCGTAAGCGACTACGAGCGGCGGAGATGCCAAATAGTTCATTTTCACTTGGGCATGGATGCGGCCCTCGAAGTTGCGGTTTCCGCTCAATACAGCGGAGACGGTCATATCGTTGTCGGCAATCGCTTTGCTGACTTCATCCGGCAGCGGTCCGCTGTTGCCGATGCAGGTGGCGCAGCCGTATCCGGCGAGATAGAAGCCGGTTTGTTCCAAATATTCAAGCAGGCCGGCTTTTTTCAAATATTCCGTAACGACGAGCGATCCGGGAGTCAGGCTGCTTTTCACATAACCGGGTTTTTTCAGGCCGCGTTCGATCGCTTTTTTGGCGACCAAACCCGCACCCAGCATAACGCTCGGATTGGAAGTGTTGGTGCAGCTGGTGATCGCCGCGATGACGACAGCACCGGCGCCCATTGTGGAAGTTTCGCCGTTCGCATGCTTCACTTCAGCTGTCTGGCTGATTTTATCCTCGGACAATCCATAGCCGCCCTTGTCGATCGGCGTGCGGATGATATCATTCACCGATTTTTTCATCTCGGTCAGCTCGATTCTGTCCTGCGGACGCTTAGGTCCGGCCAAGCTTGGCACGACCGTGGACAGGTCCATCTCGATGGTTTCGGTGAAAATCGGATCCGGGGTATCGTCGGTGCGGAACATGCCCTGCGCCTTATAGTAAGCTTCCACCAGAGCAACCTGTTCCTCGCTGCGGCCGGTTCCTCTGAGATAATTCAGCGTTTCCTGGTCAACCGGGAAAAAGCCCACGGTAGCGCCGTATTCCGGCGACATATTAGCCACCGTCGCACGGTCGGCCAGGCTGATGTTGCTTAAGCCGGGTCCGTAGAATTCCACAAATTTTCCGACTACGCCTTTTTTGCGCAGCGTCTGTGTAACGGTAAGCGCCAAGTCGGTCGCTGTGGCCCCTTCGGCAAGGCTTCCGGTTAATTTGAAGCCGACAACTTGCGGGGTTACAAAGTAAAGCGGTTGACCGAGCATGCCGGCTTCCGCCTCAATGCCGCCGACACCCCAACCGACGACGCCAAGGCCGTTGATCATGGTCGTGTGGGAATCTGTACCGACCAGTGAATCCGGATAAACGAAGGTTTCGTCGCCTACGGTTTTGGTTGCTGCAACGGAGGCCAGGTACTCCAGGTTGACCTGATGCACGATCCCGGTCGCTGGCGGTACGGCACGGAAGTTATCGAATGCGGTTTGCGCCCAACGCAGAAAACGATAGCGCTCCTCATTGCGCTTAAATTCAATATTCATGTTATAATCCAACGCATCCTTGTTGCCGAAGGCATCGACCATTACGGAATGGTCAATGACCAAGTCGACGGGAACGAGCGGATTGATCCGGTCCGGATCCTTTCCAAAGCGTTTGGTGGTAGCCCGCATGGCAGCGAGATCGACCACTACCGGCACACCCGTAAAGTCCTGCAGCACAATACGCGCAGGGATAAACGGAATTTCCTTGGTATGCTCCTTGATGCTTGCCCAATTTGCCAAGAGCTTGATATGCTCCTCGGTGATCGCTCTGCCGTCAAATTGTCGAACGGCCGCCTCGAGCAGTACCTTAATTGAAAAAGGCAATCTGGATACATCGCCCAAGCCTTTATCCTTCAAACCGTCCAACTGGAAATAGCGATAGTTTTTCGAGCCGGATGTGAGGGACGACTTAAGCTGAAAATGATCGTTCTTGGACATTGCAAGTCCTCCTTTAAAATCGTGTGCAGTCGTTTATTGTTTCACTAGATGAAACGCGATTTCATAATACTGCGCTTTTTTAAGTATACCTTTTTCCCTTCATGCCGTAAAGTATTTTACCGCGCTGAAAATCATTTTTTGCATCTTTTTCTCATATATTGAATCAACCTTAGTTGTATATATTTGCTGCGGGTTTGGACTTTTTCGGAAGTCTTGTCCATAACGCCGCGCAGCAGGTCGGCTCAACTGCGGATGAAGGAGGAAATCGTACATGCACGATACATGGAAGGCCGTAATCAGCGATTACACGCGTCAACAAAATGCCATGGAAGCGGATTTTTCCATAGAATCCATTCTTCCCTTTATGGATGATGAGCATTACACTTACATACAAAAACAGCGTTTAAAACGAATTTCTTCATTAAGATCGCAAAGACCGGGTCCCGAAAAGTATGAAACCCGAGGCAAGATCATGCATGTTGCCCGTACGCAGGACGGCTTGGAGGTCTATCTGCGGCTGATGAAAAAATTTTTCTACCAAAAGCATGTGGAGCAGAGGGTGGAGTATGAGAAGGTGCAGTTGGCGGAAAATCTCGGGCAATGGAGGATTCGTTCGATTGCCGTCGACCTGTCCGAGAAGCAGCCTGCGCCGCCCATGACTTTTCCCCCGCAAGCAATGGGATTGGCCGGTGACGGGGCTTCCCGAAACGGTTTGCCGATGCAGTCTGTTCCCTATTTAAACCGCGAATTGTTTCAGGACAAACAAAGAGCGTATTATCAACGTCAAAAGGTGCGTGAATATGCCGATCGCTGGTGGAATGGAAGGAATCCGCAGTTTGTCGACATGGATGTAGACTGCACCAACTATGTTTCCCAATGCCTCTATGCAGGAAGCGCTCCGATGAACTATACTGATAGAAGGGATGCGGGCTGGTGGTATAAAGGAAGGAAAAACGGCCAGGAATCATGGAGCTACAGCTGGTCGGTTTCCAACAGCCTGGAGCGTTATCTGGCAGCAAGCAAATCAGGCTTAAAAGCACAGCAGATGAAATCGCCCTACGAGCTGGAAATCGGAGATGTCATCACTTATGATTGGGATGGAGACGGCAGATACCAGCACTCCGTAGTGATCACGGCTTTTGCCCCGGACGGGGCTCCGCTCGTTAATGCCCATACAGTTAACAGCATGCACCGTTATTGGGATTACAGAGATTCCTATGCATGGTCGGAACGTACGGCCTGCCGATTTTTTCACATTGCCGATTCTTTTACATAAAATTATATTATACCGAAGCAGCATGATAAGCATGGCGTTCAAAAGCAATAATATTTCAATCGGAGGTTTTTATGAGCATTAAAATTCGCGTCGGAGTGATTTACGGAGGAAAATCAGGAGAGCATGAAGTTTCGCTGCAAACGGCAATATCAGTCATTAATGCCCTTGATCGTAACCAATATGAAATTGTTCCGATGTATATCACGAAGCAAGGTGAGTGGAGAACAGGAAAGGCAATTGAAGCGCCTGTCGAAACGAAGGAGCAATTGCTCTTCGCGCAAAGTGAAGCGAAGGAATCGAGCGCGCTGATGCCATTGTTTCAAAGACGCGAGCTCTACCGCAATGAGGTTTCCCATGACAGTCCATCTTCTGTCGATGTCATATTGCCCCTGCTGCACGGTACATATGGGGAGGACGGCACAGTCCAGGGACTATTGGAAATGGCCGGGGTTCCTTATGTCGGAGCAGGCGTGCTCGCTTCAGCGGTAAGCATGGATAAGATCATGATGAAAAAGATTTTTTCCGAGGCAGGGTTCCCTCAATGTTTATTCCGCTATTTCACTAGAACGCAGTGGGAGGAGAATCAGGATTTCTATATCATGGAGATCGAAGTTTCTCTTGGTTATCCCTGCTTTGTCAAACCGGCCAATCTTGGCTCAAGCGTAGGCATTTCCAAGGTACACAATCGCGATGAGCTGATGGCAGCCGTAGTCGAAGCGCTGCGCTACGACCGCAAAGTGATTGTCGAGGAAGGCGTTGAAGGCAGGGAAGTGGAGGTTGGCGTGCTCGGCAACGAACGGCCGAAAGCGTCTGTTCCGGGTGAAATTGTATCCTCCGGCGAATTTTACGATTACCGCGCAAAGTACATCGACGGAAAGTCCGCAATGATCATTCCCGCCGAGCTTTCGGAGGAAAAAACAAAGGAACTGCAGGAGATGGCGATCCTCGCTTTTCAGGCTGTCGACGGCTCCGGCTTGTCCCGTATCGACTTCTTCGTACGACACCACGATGAGAAGATCATGATCAATGAAATCAATACGATGCCCGGTTTTACGCCGTACAGCATGTATCCGCTGCTGTGGAAGGAATCGGGGCTGGCTTACGGACAGCTGCTGAATGAACTGATCGGCCTGGCCATTGAACGACATGAGGAAAAGCAGAAGATCGAGTACGGATTTAATGAGCTAAATTAAATGCATTAATTATTATAAGCATAAAATGAACCAGGGGGATGGATAATGGGATTCCAGTCTGAATTCAATTCGGTATGCAAATTCAAAAACGCCCATGAGCTGGACGACTTGCTGGAATACGGCAGAACGGCGATGGTCAAAAGCGGCTTTCGCGTATATCCGACCGGTCAGAAGGTGATTGCCTACACGCCGGACAACCAGGCGATCGCGATCGTCAAAATAACGGCCTCGATTGCCGAAATCAATTTTCAGGGCGAAGAGGTCACGAAGGTGGAAATGGAGCTTGTCCGCAAGCTGAATGAGGAAGAAGCGCGCATTCAAACGGCGCTCGCAGATGAAATGTTTTTCGGTTCCAGATAGGATTGGGCGCCCATACCGGACGTTCAACTTTGCCTGCAAGCTGACACCGCATGCGCGTGCGGTGTTTTTTTGCGGGATAATCGCCGCTTCGGCAGGAAATATTATCTAAAAAAAGCGGATAAAAAATGGAGGAGGCTCGCATATGCTCGTGCGGTTCGGCTATGTGGCGATGTCGACGGAGGTGAAGAACGCCTCGCCTTCGAAGACGATGACGGTAACCCAATTTGAAAAAATAACCGATCGCGAAGCGGCCGTACATAAACTGGAGCGGATTGCCGCGGAAAATTTGCATAACACGCTAAGGCTGCTATATCACAACCGGGCGCATGATATCCGCCTGTACCGTTTTTCCTCCAGATTGGTGCCGCTGTGGGGACACGAGCCGCTCAAGGATTGGGATCCGCTGCCGCCGCTCAGGGACAAGCTGCGGCAAATCGGCGAATATGTGACCGAACATGAGATGCGGGTAAGCTTTCATCCCGAACATTTTACCGTCCTGGGCACGCCGAAAGCCGATGTATTCAGGAAATCCGTTGAGGATCTATCCCGGCATGCGGAGCTGCTCGAGGCGATGGGGCTGGATCCTAAAGCCAAGTGCAACATCCATATCGGCGGCTCCTACGGCGATAAAGAGCGTACGATGGAACGTTTTCTGCGGCAATTTATGGAGGTGCCGCAAAAGCTTCGCGAACGGATTACGCTGGAAAACGACGATAAAACCTTCGATGCGGCGGAAACGCTCGAAGCCTGTGAACAACTGGGGGTTCCGATGGTGGCCGATATTCATCATCATGCCGTCAATCCTGGTGAAGAGGAACTGTATGAGCTTTGGCCGAGGATATTAACGAGCTGGGAGGGCAGCGGGCTGGCTCCGAAAATCCATGTTTCCAGTCCGAAAAATGAGCAAAACCCGCGAAGTCACGCCGATTATGTGGAAGTCGGATTTTTGCTCGACTTCCTGCGCCGGGTTGCTCCTTTCACACCCCGGCTCGATGTGATGATCGAAGCAAAAAAGAAAGACGGCGCTTTGTTTCGGCTTATGAAGGATTTAAGCGGTGAAGAAAAGGTCGAGGTTATCGATTCGGCATCGATTCAGATTATTTAGAATATTGATTTTTCAGCAGTTCAACGAAACTTCCTTTGGAAAATAACGTAATGTATAGATGACGAAAAATAAAGGACGGTAATCGTTGAACATGGCGGAATACGGATTGAAGAACAAGAGCTTTACCGCGGTGGCAGTCCATACTGCGGCACGGGCCGGAGAATGGGTTAAAAGCAAAATGGGACAATTTCAAGACCTGAACCTGAAAAAATCTCATCAGGATTTGGTAACGGAAGTGGACAGGGGTTCGGAATTGATGATCCGCAAGCTGATTCATACCTACTTTCCCGATCATGCTTTTTTCGGCGAGGAAGGCATTGAAACGGATTTTGCCAAAAATGTGCATTCGGCTGAAGAGGCGGAGCGGGAGGAATACGTCTGGATCGTCGATCCGATTGACGGGACTACGAATTTCGTTCATTCCTTTCCGTTTTTTTGCGTTTCGCTGGCGCTTGCCCACAGAGGCGAGATCATTGCCGGTGTGGTATACGATCCCTGCCGCGACGAGATGTTCGTGGCGGAAAAGGGGCAAGGCGCCTATGTGGGAGGCAAGCGAATGAAGGTTTCCGCGGAAAGCAGACTTTTGGACAGCCTGGTTGCTACGGGATTCCCAGCGGATTCCAAAATTTCCCTTCCGCAGAATTTGAAAGGCTTGCAGGCCATTTTTCCGAAAGTGCGAAATGTGAGAAACGGGGGCTCGGCTGCCTTGCATTTGGCTTATGTCGCTGCCGGCAGATTGAGCGGCTTTTGGGAAATGGGACTGAATGCGTGGGACGTGGCTGCAGGCGTTCTGCTGGTGAAAGAGGCGGGAGGGAGCGTAACCGATACGCAAGGAAGACCCTATTCTCTGACCGTGAGCAATATTGCGGCTTCCAACGGTGCGATTCACGATGAATTCATCAATACGGTTGGCGAAGAGAAGGATTGATCCGGGGCAAGATGGAACGGTGGAAAGGTCGGTTACATGTCTACAATAAATGCACCTCAAGAGAGGTTATGGACAAAAAATTATATTTCATTAGGCATTGCCAACTTTTTAATGTTTGTCAGCCTGCAGATGCTGCTTCCGACCTTGCCCGTCTATGTCGAAGACATGGGTGCGGATCATATTATTGTCGGTTTAACGATATCTTTTTTTGCGGCTTCAGCTTTAATTGCCAGACCGTTTGCAGGTATGGCACTCGATCGGATCGGACGCAAGAAAGTGCTGTTTTTTGGACTTATTTGGTTAATATTGGCTTCACTCGGCTACTTTTGGATTACAAGCATATTTTTATTATTAATATTGCGCGTTGTTCACGGCTTGAGCTGGGGAGTGACAACGACGAGCTTTGGAACCGTTGTTTCGGAAATTGTTCCGCCCGCCAAGAGAGGAGAAGGACTCGGTTATTTTAGCCTGTCCATCACGGTTTCATTGGCTACAGCCCCTTATTTCGGTCTATGGGTGATGAATCAATGGGGCTACACATGGCTGTTTGCCCTTTCTTCTGCGGCAGCTGTACTCTCATTAATGATCGTGCAAAACGCAAAATCCAGCTTTCAAGTTAAAAAAATAGATTCAAAGTATGCAAGAAATTCTAAAAGACTGGATATATTCGAAAAAAAAGCCCTGCTTCCGGCGCTTCTCGCTTTTTTGTTTGCGGCAACTTATTCCTCGGTGGAAGTCTTTATTTCCTTATTCGCCGATGAGCAGCATATTAAAAATATCGGCTCCTTTTTCCTTGTTCTGGCGACGATGATGTTTGTCGTGCGGCCGATTACAGGCAAAGTATTTGATCGGATAGGTGTCGCATGGGTGATTTTTCCTGGAATATGGGTCACGATTATCGGCGTTCTGCTGCTTTCTTATTCGACAACGCTTACGATGGTTTTGATCGCTGGCGGAATATGCGGGGCAGGTCTGTCTGCGGTGATGCCGGCGCTTCAAGCCTGGATGGTGGATCGTGTGCCGACAGAGCGCTTGGGAGCGGCGAACGGCACTTACTTTTCAGGAATTGACTTGGGGTTTTCTATAGGCTCTTCAGTAAATGCCGCCATTGCCGGATTAACCTCATTTGCCGGCATGTATCGCATTATCGTCATTTACTTGGTGATCTTTTTTGTTATTTTTTTGATTTACCAATTACGTGAGAGAGCCGAAAAGGAGAGAGCGCATGAAGAAACAGTAATATCCACAAATATTTGAAGCTTCGAAGCTCTCAAATAAACCGCTTCCTTGTTAAACAAAGCTATGCTGCCAGCGTGTGCCGTTACTCAATCGGTGCGCGCTGTTTAAGTTTGGCTTGAAATCAGGTACTTTCTTGCTTAGCCATTGCCTGACATGATTTTTGGTCACGGATATATGCATTATTCTTATACTGGGTGAAAAATAATCTTATATAATTCATGAAATGAGATGTGTAAAATGGAAATATACTTATATATGTGTGACTGAAAGGAGAAATCGACTTGATACAAATCAACAGGTATTGGGACAATCCTGAGGTGCTTGAGGTCAACCGCGAAAAGCCGAGAGCTTATTACATTCCTTATGCGGACGAAGCTTCGGCGCATGCGGCCAAGCGGGGACATTCCCCCTTTTACCAGACCTTGAACGGCATGTGGAAATTTCGCTATGAGCGAAGCATCCGGCTGGTGGAGGACGAATTTTATTTGCCGTCGGCCGATGTGAGCGATTGGGACGAACTTCTCGTGCCCTCCTGCTGGCAGACGAACGGATATGACCGGCTTCATTACACGAATGTCAATTATCCGATCCCCTGCGATCCGCCCTATGTGCCGGATGAAAACCCCGCCGGACTCTACGTGCGCGATTTCAACGTTTCCGGGGACTGGGAGGGAAAGGACAAATTCATCGTGTTTGAAGGCGTCAATGCCTGCTTCTATTTATGGGTCAACGGTGCGTTCGTCGGCTACAGCCAAGGCAGCCGCGTGCCGGCGGAGTTCGATTTGAGCGATAAGCTTCACGGCGGCAGGAACAGCATTGCCGTGTTGGTGCTGAAGTGGTGCGACGGGACTTACCTGGAAGACCAGGATCTTTGGCGCTATTCAGGGATTTTCCGGGATGTGTATTTATTGGCGCGGGATCCGCAGCGGATACGCGATCTGTTTATTCGCCAGCAGCTTGAGGCGGATTTCAGCAAAGGCCTGCTGTCTGTTGAAATCGATACGACGGGACCGGTAGAAGTGAAGCTTGAACTGCAGGATGCCCGGGGACGGAGCGTAAGCGCCGGGCAGATGACCATTGACGGTATGCAAACCATGCAGCTGGAGGTAACTCAGCCGCAGCTGTGGAATGCGGAAAATCCTTATCTGTATAAGCTGGCGGCTTTCGTCGGAGAAGAGGTGCTGCTGTTTAACGTAGGGTTCCGCAGCATCGAAATCAAGCAAGGCGTGTTTATGATCAACGGCGCCGCCGTCAAGCTGAAGGGAGTCAACCGCCACGATTCCCATCCCGAGCTGGGCCAGACGATCCCCTTGAATCACATGATCAAGGACCTCAAGCTGATGAAACGCCATAATGTCAATACGGTCCGTACCTCCCATTATCCCAATGATCCGCGATTTTTGGATTTATGCGACCGATACGGGTTCTATGTCGTCGATGAAGCGGATTTGGAATGCCACGGCATGGATCCTGCAGATAAGCATGATCCGGGCTCTTGGCACAGACTTACCCGCGATCCGCAGTGGAAACAGGCGTTTCTCGACCGCGCCGTGCGCATGGTGGAGCGTGACAAGAATCACGCCTGTATCGTCATGTGGTCGATGGGCAACGAATCGGGTTACGGCGCCAATCATATTGCCATGGCGGAATGGAGCAAACAGCGGGATGCTTCCCGCCCGGTGCATTACGAAGGGGCGGCGGAGCGGTATAATGGCGATCCGAATGTGGAATGCCTCGACGTGGACAGCCATATGTATGCATCCGTTGCTTATATCGAAGCGTATGCCGCCAACGAAGCCAGCCGCAAGCCGCTCTTCCTGTGCGAATACAGCCATGCCATGGGCAACGGCCCCGGCGATTTGAAGGATTACTGGGACGTGATTTACCGCTATCCGAAGCTGATGGGCGGCTGCGTGTGGGAATGGGTCGATCATGGCATCAAGACGGAAACGGAGGACGGCAGATCGTACTTCGCCTATGGCGGCGATTTTGGCGATCAGCCGAATGACGGCAACTTTTGCATCGACGGCTTGGTATCGCCCGACCGCTTGCCGCATACGGGACTGCTTGAACTGCAGAAGGTGTATGCTCCTGTGCGGATAGAGGCGGGCGACTTGCGGGCCGGCAAAGTGAAGATCAGCAATCTGTACGATTTTATCGATTTATCGCATCTGCGTTTTCTCTGGAAAATGGAGAAAGACGGGGCAATCATCCAACAGGGAGAGCTGGACGACATCGCGGTGCCGCCGCATTCCTCGCAAATCGTCACCGTGCCTTTCGAGCTTCCGGCAGCCTCTTCCAGCCGCTATTTCCTGACCTTTTCTTGTGTGACCAGACAAGCGAATGAATGGGCGGATGCAGGCTATGAGGTCAGCTTTGAACAGTTCGGGCTTCCGGTAGTAAAAACGGTCGCGGCGGACATTCGCCAATCGCACCCCGTCGAAGCCAGTCAGGATGGGGATCTGTTGACCGTGGGCGGTTTTGATTTTGTCCATGTATTCGACCTCTATGAGGGAATGCCGGTCCGCCTGAGCAAGCATGGCCTGGATATGCTTCAATCCCCGGTCCGCTTCAGCCTTTGGCGCGCCCCGACGGACAATGACCGCTATATTAAAAAGTCGTGGATGGAAGAGGGCTATGACCGCGCTCAAATGAAGGTGTACCGTTCGGAGTGGAAGCGGGTTTCCGAGTCCGTGATTGAAATTACCGTAAGCTTTTCGCTGGGGGGCTATATCCGTACCCCGTTCCTTTATGGCGAAGCGATGTGGACAATTGACGGGACGGGAGAAGTCGCGGTCAAGGGCGAGATGAAAAGGAGGGGAGAGCTTCCCTTTTTACCCCGTTTTGGTCTGCAGCTGACGATGCCGGCAGGAAACGAAGAAGTGGAATATTTCGGCTTGGGTCCGCACGAGAGCTACATGGATAAAAGGCAAAGCGTGCGAAAAGGCAGCTATTTGCTGACGGTAGACGAGATGTTCGAAAACTATGTGATGCCTCAGGAGAACGGTTCGCGTTACGGAACGGAGTGGGCGATCGTCTCCAACGAACAGGGCATGGGTCTTAAATTTACCGCCGACGGCGAATTTTCCTTCAATGCGGCGCATTACACGCAGGAGGATTTGACGCAAGCCATGCACACTTATGAGCTTGTGAAGCGAAAGGAAACGATCGTGCATCTCGACTATCAGATGAGCGGCGTCGGTTCCAACTCCTGCGGTCCGGAGCTGCTGCCGGCTTATCGCTTTGATGAAGAAGCCTTTGCATTCACGTTCCGCCTGTGTCCCGTCTTCAAGGAAGACGAATAACACGTCGTTTAACGTGGATTGGAGCCGCTCCGGGATTACCGGGGCGGTTTTCTTATAATTTGGGGAGGCTTTGTTTTGTCAATGCTTGTGTCAGCGCCGAACATATTGTACAATTCTTACGTCTGTATTGTTATCCAAGCATCATGCATCAAGGTTAACAATTGGGAGGAGAGGTCAAATGCGCGGTTGCTTTGTAACCGGAACCGATACGGGTGTAGGCAAAACGCAGGTGACGGCTGGATTGGCCGCTGCGCTGCAGGATGCTGTCCGGGCTTCGGTATGGAAGCCTGTGCAAACCGGGGTCGCCGTGGGCGACGAAGAGGCCGACAGTCATGTGCTGAAGAAAGTCGCCGGATTGACGGTGAGCGAGCAGGAATTGGTGTCGGTCACGCTGCCGGATCCGCTTGCGCCGTGGATGGCCGCAGAGCGGGCGAAAACCATGATCGAATATGACGACTTGATTCGCAGCGGGAAGCGGAAATTGGCCGCCAGCGACTATCTGCTGGTGGAGGGAGCGGGCGGATTGGCCGTGCCGCTGACTTCGTGCCATTTGATGAGCGACCTTGCCCGCGATCTCGGACTCGCGGTTTTGATCGTGGCCAGAGCGGGATTGGGGACCGTGAATCATACGCTCTTATCCGTGTCATATGCTAGAAAGTCGGGACTTTCCGTACTTGGCGTGATTCTTAACGGTTACCCGGATCAAGCGGATCCGGCGCTGCATGAAAACAAACGGATGATCGAGCATTTCGGCGGCGTTGAAGTGATCGGGATGCTTCCCTGGCTTCCGCAGCCGGCTGCCAACGCTGATTTTGAGCATTGGAGAAAGAGCTGGGTCAAAATCATCGGCAATAAGGTGGATTTGTCCAAGCTGGGAATATTATAGGATGCAAGCTGAAAGGATGAGGAGAATGATCGGATTGCAATCGAAATGGGAGCAATTGGCTGAAAAAGCGCTTCGCGGCGAAAGGATTACGGAAGAAGAGGGACTTCAGGTTTTGCAGGCGGATGACGATGAGCTGCTGCCGATTCTGCATGCCGCATTTCAGGTAAGAAAGCATTATTTCGGCAAAAAGGTAAAGCTGAATTTGATCATTAACGCAAAAAGCGGATTGTGCCCCGAGGATTGCGGCTATTGCTCGCAATCGATCGTTTCCCAGGCACCGATCGACAAGTACCCGCTGTTGGAGAAGGATGTGCTGGTAGACGGGGCGAAGAAGGCGATGGGCCTTAAAGTGGGTACATACTGTATCGTGGCAAGCGGCAGAGGACCTTCGGAAAGGGAATTGAACCAGGTAGTGGAGGCTGTCAAAGAAATCAAGTCCTCCATGCCGATGAAGGTTTGCGCTTGTTTGGGGATTCTCTCCGATGATCAGGCCAAGCGCTTGAAGGAAGCGGGTGTGGACCGTTACAACCACAATTTGAATACAAGCAGCTCGAACTACGCCAACATCACTACGACCCATACCTATGACAACCGCGTGGAAACCGTGGAAACCGTCAAGTCATCCGGCATGTCGCCATGCTCCGGCTGTATTGTCGGGATGGGGGAGAGCGACAAGGAAATCGTCGAAATCGCCTATGCGCTGCGGGATTTGGATGCGGACTCGATTCCCGTCAATTTTCTCAATGCCATTCCCGGCACGCCGCTTGAGAACAAGCAGGAACTGAACCCGCGCAAATGCCTGAAGGTGCTGGCGCTGATCCGTTTTATTTGCCCGACCAAGGAAATCCGCGCCTCCGGAGGCCGTGAGGTCAATTTGCGCTCACTGCAGCCGCTCGGCTTATATGCGGCCAATTCAATCTTTGTCGGCGATTACTTGACGACAGACGGACAGGAAGCCAGTGCCGATCACCGGATGATCAAGGATCTCGGCTTTGAGATTGAGGAATGCGCTTTATAAACAGGCAGGATGCAAGGACTTGCTTCATGGAGGGTGAAAGGGATGCAGGCTGAGCGCTGGCAGTGGATGCGCGAGGAGTTGGAAACGTTAAAGCGGCAATCGCAGTATAGGAGCCTTCAAGCTTCCAGGGCGGAGCAGCCGGGATGGATGATTCGCAGCGGCAAGCGAATGCTGAACCTTGCCTCCAACGATTACCTGGGACTCGCTCAAACCCGGGAAACGAAAGGCCTTGCGGATGCCGATCGGGATGCGGAATTCCATTCGGGATCGGGAGCATCGCGGCTGATTGCCGGGAATGATCCGCTTTATACCCGATTCGAGGCCCGTTTCGCCGAGTTTAAACAGACGCAAAGCTGTTTGATCTTCAGCAGCGGCTACATGGCCAACATCGGAGCGATTGCAGCGCTCGCCGGTCGCGGCGATGCGGTGTTCAGCGACCGTTTGAACCATGCCAGCATCGTGGACGGAATTGTGCTCAGCAGAGCCGACCATCTGCGTTACCGGCACAATGACATGAATTATCTTGAAGCGCTGCTCAAGAAGGCTTCGACCGCCAGACGCAAGCTGATCGTAACCGACGCCGTATTCAGCATGGATGGGGATAAGGCGCTCCTATCCGATTTAATCACGCTGAAAAATCGATACGACGCGCTGCTGATGATCGATGAAGCCCACAGCGGAGGCGTATTTTCCGAAAAAGGGGAGGGGCTTGCCCATTCTCTGGGGCTGTCTGCGCAAATTGATGTCCAAATGGGCACCTTCAGTAAAGCCTATGGCAGCTATGGGGCGTACATCGCAGGAGATGCCGTATTAATCGATTATTTAATTAATAAATCCAGAAGCTTTATTTACACGACCGCATTGCCCGCATATCTGGTTCAAGTTACGGAGCAAAATTGGCAGATGTCTATCGAACAGTCTTGGCGGAGGGAGCGGCTTGCCGCATTATCCGCTTGGTTCCGCGGGGAGCTGGGCAATGCCGGCTTCGATACGGGCTTGAGCGAAACGCAGATCGTGCCTGTTGTTGTCGGCAGTAACGTTCAGGCCATGGTTTTCTCCGAACGGCTGCAGCGCGCAGGGCTTGCTGCCGTTGCCGTTCGGCCGCCGACGGTTCCCGAAGGGCAGGCGCGAATCCGCTTCTCCTTGATGGCTGTTCACGAACAGGAGGATCTGCAGTGGGCGGTTGAGGAAATCCGCCGGGCGGGAAAGGAATTAAACCTCATTTGATGGATACGAACAGCAGAACAAAGCCGAAAATACTTTGGATACACGGATGGTCGGCGGATGCCGGAGTGTGGGAGCAGCTCGCTGAATGCTTTCCCGAGGCGGAGCATCGATTTCTCGACTTCTCCGCTGTGCGCGAGCCTAGCCAGTTTAATTCGGCAATCGATCATGCGCTGTGCTCCAGAAGCGGAGCATGGATGGTGGTCGGCTGGTCAATGGGGGCGATGCTGGCCCTGCAGGCGGCTTTCCCGCAGGCTTTGCAGGAAGACGGGGGAAACGCACCGTATCGGATTGACAAGCTGGTCTTGATCGGAGGTACGCTGCGGTTTGTTCACAGCGATCGCACCTTGGGCTGGCCGGAGCGCGTGTTGGAGCGAATGAAGAAGAAGCTCCGCGAAGATGCCGCTTCGGTCGTCGCCGAGTTCCGGCAGTCGATGCTCAGTCCCGCGGACAGGACGGCTGATCCGTCCGGGCCGGACGTTGTGTTGCAAGGGGAAATCGGTTTATCGCCGGCAGCACTTGCCGCCGGCTTGGATTATTTGACAAGCGCGGATCTTCGTGCCTGGTGGCAGCGATGGATCACGATGGATCCGAATCTGCGCGCGCAAACGCTGTGGATTCACGGCAGTGATGATCCGATTTGTCCTGCTGCAGCGGTTCCGCAAGGCAATGATCAATATATGCTGCTGGAAGGGGCGGGGCATGCACCTTTTTTGACCCGCACGGAGGAAACGGCAGAAGCGATAAGGAGATTTATAAATGCGTAGCAAAAGCGTTACGGTACAGGAACCTGCAGAAAGCACAGGGAGGCTGCTCAACAAAGCGCTGGTCCGCAAGCATTTCGACCGGCATGCCGAGGAATACGACCGCCATATCGACGTGCAGCCGCAGATGGGGAGTAAGCTGCTCGGGATGATTGCCAAATCGGGGAGGAAGAGCTTCGCCTCCGTACTTGAAATCGGCTGTGGAACGGGACAATTGACATTGCAGCTGAGCAGCCAGTTTCCCCGGCCGGAGCAGCTCGCGGCCATCGATCTGTCGCAAGCGATGATCGCTAAAAACAAGCAGAGACTGGGAGATAAGGCCGATTTCATCCGTTATGTGCATGCCGATGCGGAACAATTGGCCGAGCAGCTGGCGCGGGAAAAGCCGGAGCATTACGACCTGATTGTTTCCAATGCGACTTTCCAGTGGTTTAACGATCCGGCGCTTACGGTGCAGCGGTATGTGCAATGCCTCAAGCCTCGCGGGATGCTGGCCTTCTCCACCTTCGGCACGGAAACGTTCCGCGAGCTGCATGAGGCATTCCGGACAGCCGAAGCGGAGCTGGGACTCGGGCCTTCAAGACACGGCCAAGCCTATGCGCCCAGAGAACTCTGGTTCAAAGCGATGCTGGCGCAAACTGATTTGTCCGCCCCTGCTACGGTTGACGCTGCCAATGCCGAGGTTAAATCGGACAGCCCGCTGGAGATGGCGTTCGAGCTGCCGCATGCAAAATTGCTTTGGAGGGAAGAGCTGCTGCAGGTATACCATCCCACGGTAAAGCACTTTCTGCACCGCGTGAAGCGCATCGGCGCGGGCAATGCGCTGGAAAAAAGCGGCGGCGAAAGCAGGAGCTTCAACCGTCGGCTGCTGCAGAGAATGGAGCAAATTTACACGCAAACGCACGACGGCGAGAAGGGCATCCCCGCCACTTATCATATTTGCTACGGCAGGCTCATAAAGCATTAAGCGGTAAAACGCATAAAAAACGGGCATCTCCGTGTTTATCCCATGGGATTGACACAGAGACGCCCGTTTTGCCGTACCTGCATTTTTGCAGGTACGGATAAGGCGAGCTATATTCGCCCCTATGAAAAGAGCAATACTTTATTCCGTAGCAACCGACTGATCGGCCTGCTGTGTTGTCGGAACAATGCGCACAAAGTGGCGGTCCGGCTGTTCAAGCAGCTTTTTCGTCCGTTCTGCCGCTTCCGTCTGGCCCGATTTGACCAATTCCTCGATATAAGCGCCGAGCAGCTCCTGCAGGTCGGCTGCCGATTTTTCGTTAAGCGCGGCAATTTTCACATTGGCGCCTTTGGCAATCCGGCGTTGAATAGCTGCCTGATCCAAGCCCATCTCCGGCTGCAGCCTTTGATAGATGATGCCGCCCGTCATGCCGGCGCAAATCCATGGTCCTGGATCGCCCATTACAACCGCTCTTCCGTTCGTCATATATTCGAAGGCAAAGCCTTTGAGATTGGCGCGGGCAGCAATCGATCCCAGCTCATCCTCAAGCGGGGAGGCAACCTCGCCGCCGAATACGACGTCTGCTCCCGACAAGCGGATGCAGGCACGCGAATCTGCGTTACCTTGAATCAAGAACATGCCTTTTTGTGCGCCGTAAGCGAATGATTTTCCGACCGATCCGTTGACATACTGTTTATTTTTGCTTAATCCTTTGATAACGGCAACTTTGCCGCCGAAGGCCATTTTGCCGACTCCGTCCTCGGCGCCTCCATATACGGTGATATCCACACCGGATGCGTTAAAGGCGGCCAGTCCGTTGCCGGGAACCGATCCGTCCGAGAGCGTCAACTTGACGCCCGGAAGCTTGTTGTATTTGCCGTCGAAGCGATCGCGCACACGGTGGCTGGAATAGCGTGCCCCGATAATTCTCGATTCCGCCGACACCTTGGACCAGACTTTTTCGACCGGGCCGTTGAACGACAGCATTTCCGGGAATAGCTCCTGTCCCTCGGCTCCTGCGGCGATAGCCATGATGTCCGAGGTGGAAATGTTGCCCGCTGCCGCCGGAGCTATGAATTGGATTGGAGCAGGGCGCAGAATATCCCTTAAGTCGATTTTGTCCTCTGCGGCTGTCTGACGAAGCAGGTCCGAGCGTCCGACCAAATCCTGCGCCTTCTTGAAGCCGAGCTTGGCGACGATCTCGCGGATTTCCGCGCCCATGCCGGTAAACAGACGTTCCAGATTGCCCACGGCAAGATCGTATTCGCGGGGAATGAAACGGCGCAGACCTTTTTCCTCGGCTTCTTCCATCGAATCGATCTGTGTGGCGATGCCGACGTGGCAGGTGTCCAAATGACAGCCGCGGCAAGCCGTGCAACCGATCGCCTGCATGGAAATCGTGCCGAATCCGCAGCGGTTGGCGCCGAGCAGCATCATCTTCACGACGTCGGCACCCGATTTCATGCCGCCGTCGGACCAGATTTCCACTTTGTGGCGGAGGCCGGCTTCAATCAATGCGATATGAGCAAGCTTGGTGCCGATTTCGGTCGGCAGCCCGACGTGCTGCAGCGAGTGCATCCGCGCCGCGCCGGTGCCACCGTCAAAGCCGGACAGCGTAATGACGTCCGCGCCTGCCTTGGCCACGCCCACGGCGATCGTGCCGATACCGGGAACGACGGGAACCTTGACGATGACCTTGGCTTGGCGGCCGCTTGCTTCCTTCAGCTCGGAGATGATTTGCGCCAAGTCTTCAATCGAATAGATGTCGTGATTGTTCGAAGGCGAAATCAGGTCCGATCCGATTGTGGCATTGCGCGCTTCGGCAATTTTGGCGGTTACCTTGGAGCCTGGCAGATGTCCGCCTTCCCCGGGCTTTGCGCCTTGGCCGATTTTGATTTCGAGGAAAGCGACAGCGTTGGCCAATTCGACATTGACGCCGAAACGGCCGGAAGCGACCTGAGCGCCGCGCGTTTTTTTGTAGCGGCCAAGCATATCCTTGATCTCGCCGCCCTCGCCGTTCATGGTTACCATATTCAAACGCTCGCCGGCTTCAGCGTAAGCACGGAAAGCAATTTCGTTTTGCGAGCCGAAAGACATGGAAGAGATCAGCATCGGCAAGCTGTGGTCGCCCACGCTGATATCGACCAGCGACGGGTCCTGCGAAGCATGCTCCAATGCTGCCTTTTCATAATCGAAATCCGCAATGTGACGGATCGACACCGGGTTTTTCTTCTCTTCTTCCTGAAGCTTCTCCCCATAGCTGCTGTAAGGCGCTGTTCCTTCGGAAGCTTCTCCGAGCGCCTTCCACATGCGGGCAAAGAAATGGAAATTTCTTGCCGCCTTGGCTTTGGCGTCGCGCAGATCATCGTATCGCTGGAGCGCATCCCGTTCCAGCTCGGCAAAGCCCGTTCCTGCGCTGTCGCTGCCCAAGTAATTAACGATATCCAGCACTTCCGCAACTTCCGGTTTCAGACCGATCGCGGAGAAAAAGCGGGTATAGCCGCGCAGCTCGTGGGTGCCGATGGTGGAGATGACTTTTTCCAACCCTTTTTGCAATGCATAAAATGCTTTTCTGGCCGCTTCCGCGCCTTCTTTTCCGGCCGCAGTGGCGAACAGCGCGTAAGGCGATACTACATCTGCGCCCAAACCGCAGGCAACGGCAATATCATGAAGATTTCGTACGGAAGCCGAGCGAAGCGCGATGCTTGTCTGGCGGCGCAAATTATCGCCCAAGCCCAATTTTTCCGCTTTCAAGGCGATGTCCACCTTGGAAACGGCCAAATGGGGATCGATCCACATTTGTTCTTCCTCGAACACGGAAGCGTCGTCAAGCAGCAGCAGCGAAGCGCCATTTTTGACGGCATTTAAAGCCTGCTGGGCCAAGACTTCCAGGCTATTCCCCAGAGAGCTTCCTCGTGCGTAAGAGAGCGGGAGAACCGCCACGGCGCTTTCGTTAGCTTGGCGGAACCCGGCAAGCAATTCCTCCAGCGACCTCTGTTTCAATTCGCGGAAGCTGTCAAGTCCGTTGCTTCCTTCCAGCAGAATCGGAGCCGTCAGCTCCATACGCAAGCGTTCATCAACTTCTCCATAAATAGCCGGTCTAGGGCCGATTACGACACGGGTGGAGAAATGCTCCATCTCGCGGTCCCTGTCAATCGCAGGGTTGGTCACGACCGCGACGCTCTCCTTGATAAAATCGGCAACGTTCTGACGTTCCCAATGCAGGGAAGCGAGCGGACCGTCGTAACCGAGGGAGCGAATCGGCTCTGCAGATGTCTTGGCCATCGATTCAATCATATGAATGCCTTCCCGGTCCCAGCCAAAGGCGCTGTATACGGAATCACTCATCTCCACACTTGAAATCAGCTGCGGTTGCTGTTCAGGCTTTGGAGCAAGGAGGTGCTTGCGCATTCCGGAGAAATCCACGCGTTTTTGGGCCCGTTCCAATACGAGCTGCTGCAGCGATGGATAGTTGATCAGTTGAATATGTTCATTGGCTTTCAGCACTACGCCGATTTTTTCACCGGGCGCGATCGGTTTCGGTTCGGCGATCATCTCGCCTACCGTAATGACGCCCTGCTCGGATGAGAAATAAAGCGAGTTTTCGCTTTCCACCAACCAGAGCGGACGCAAACCGAGCGCATCGACGCTGAACAAGCATTCGTCGCCATAGCGCGATACAATCGCCGCCGGACCTTGGGCATAATGCCCCCAAATTTGCCGATAATAAACGTACAAGTCCTGCAGCTCGGGCTTGAAGTTTTTCATTTCATTGATGATCGGTGGAAATACCAGCTCCAAAGCTTCGAAAAGACTGAATCCGAATCGGTGGATGAATGTTTCAATCGTGCGGTTCATATCCTGGGAATCGCTGCCGTCTTCAACGAGCGGAACGCCGATCATTTCCGCTTCGTAGCGCAGCTTTTTAATCGTGTTGATTTCACCGTTATGGCCAAGAATGGAAAACGGCTGCACTCTGAAAAAGTTGGAAAGCGTGTTGGTGGAATAGCGGTTATGTCCGATTGTAGCCTGAGCGGCAAACATCGGATGCTGGGTGTCCAGAAAATATTTCGGCAGAATGCTGGCCGAGCCCATTACCTTATAGGCCGCTGTAGTATTGTTCATCGAGGCGACATGTACATAAAAACGCTGCTCGATCGCCACATGCAGCTCAAACAAGCGGTCATTCAAAGCAGCCTGATCCGCGCCGCCGACTCCGGCTATCTGCCAAAATACCGGTTCGTCGTTTCTGGCGTTCGGTCCGAGCACCTCGTTGTTAACCTGGTTCTCAAGCTCCAGTAAAAGCTCCAATCCGGCATCCGCAAGCATGCCGCGAATCGCCTTCTGCATTTCGCCTACAGATTGCTCCAGCTTGCGCGGCACAAACAAATGGGCGACGAAAAAACGCTCGTCGTAAGCAAGTTTTCTATCCAATCCGGCTTCCTGCAAACGATTTTCCCACAGCTTGCGGGGAATATCGGTGAGAATGCCGCAGCCGTCTCCCTCGCCGTCGATAAATCCGGAGCGGTGTTCCATTTTTACCAAAGCATCTATGGTTTTTTGCACATTATCTCGTGAAGGAATCCCGTTTTTCTCAATGATGCAGATTACTCCGCAGCTGTCATGCTCCACATTCAGAAGCTGTTGAAAACGTCCTTCGTTGATCATCGATTGCTTCATATTTTCGGTCAAAGCTGACCTTCACCTCCAAGTAAAATTAACAAGAGCAGAATGATGAAAATGAATAAATATGCGATTTATATGCACGTATGGGGTTCTTTTCCAAACCTCTTGTTTAGTGCCGGCCTGTGCTTTGCGGGCATGAAAACACAACGAACCTATTTTGAGTAGTACTAGAATAACACGAATTTTTTATCAGTACAAGTGGAAAGAGGAAGGGTAAAAAATGTAAGCGCTTTTCCTTTGAAAATATAGGATTTTCGAAAATTTCAACATTTTATGAACAAGAAAAAAACCGAACGTTAATGATCGATATCTCATTAAAGGTTCGGTATATTTCTGAAAAAGAAGCTTTTGGGATTTGCCTGTTCAGAGGTCCTCCCGGCTCTTCGCGGAAGACTGCGTAAAGCAAAAAATTATCCAAGTTTTTGAAATGCATATTCAACAGCATGCAGCGTTTCATCGATGTCGGCCTGCTCGTGAGCCAGCGTAAGAAACCAGGCCTCGTATTTGGAAGGGGCCAGGCAAATTCCCTGATCCAGCATGGCCCTGAAGAAAGCGGCGAAGCGCTCGCCGTCGGTTTGCTGCGCCTGCTCGTAGTTCGTGACGGGATGGTCGCAGAAGTGGGTGGAAAAGGCGCCGCGGATGCGATTGATCGTCAGCGGTACGGAATGCCGTCGGGCGGATTCGGCAATGCCGCGCGTCAGCTGACCGGCCAAGTCATCGAGCTTTTCATAAGTTCCCGGCTGCTGCAGGACTTCCAGACACGCGATGCCGGCTGCGATCGAGGCAGGGTTACCGGCCATCGTTCCGGCCTGATATGCCGGACCGAGAGGGGCTACAACCTCCATGATTTGCTTTTTGCCGCCGTAAGCCCCGATGGGCAGTCCGCCGCCGATGATTTTGCCGAGCGCGGTAAGATCGGGTTCCACTGCTTCATGATCAGGCAGCCCGGGGTAGTTCTGCGCTCCGCCGTAATGGAAACGGAAAGCGCTGATCACTTCATCATAGATGACGAGCGCTCCGTATTGGCGGGTCAGCGCGCACACCTCCTGCAAATAGCCATCATGAGGGGCGACAATCCCGAAATTGCCGACGAACGGTTCGATCATCACCGCTGCAACCTGGTCGCCCCACTGCTCGAGGGCTTGCTTTAGCGCTTGCGGATCGTTGTAGGGCACGGTGATGACTTCCTCGGCTATGCTGCCGGGGATTCCTGCGCTGTCGGGAATGCCGAGTGTGGAGGGACCTGATCCTGCGGCGACGAGCACCAGATCGGAATGGCCGTGATAGCAGCCG
>CAZESH010000035.1:0-22822 GCA_964514665.1 uncultured Caryophanales bacterium | reverse complement strand
AGTTAAAGCCTACCACGACCGTATCGGTCATCAGCCGGACGATTACCTCGTCAATAAATTGTTCCGGAGTCAGCATGGAGAAATCTTTGTCAAACTTCAATATGTAAGTGCGATCGATTCCCAAACGAGCGAACAGTTCGCATTTTTCTTCAAGCGGGGTTAAATGTTTTATTTTTTTCGCATGTCCAAGCACCTCGCGCGGATGGGGATCGAACGTAAGAATCGATGCAGGGATTGCTTTTTCCCGACCGTATTGCACGGTTTTGCGAATCAATTCCTGATGCCCTTTATGCACGCCGTCAAAAAAACCTATGCCGACACTCTGCGGGGAGGCATCATGATTTAACTCGTTTAATTGGAGTGGATAAGCTAAACGGATAATGTTCAAAATTTCACCTTCATTCCCATTCAATCTTTCTGCTGCTGAAATACTTTAACCGCTGTGATGCGATCTTCTCCGCTCTTCTCGAAAATACCGATAAATTTTCGGTCAGCTGAATATAGCCGAATCAGACTCGTTCCATCCGGAATAACATCATCGCTTACGGCAGCAGGAATGGATTGTCCGGCCCATGCTTTAACTGCGTAGTCTTGCGGAACATGAACGGCAGGAAAATGGCTGACCGCTTGATCCGGCGGCAGCATCACGGAAGAAATCTCGCCCTGCTCCTGCAGCATTTGAACGGTTTCAATGGAAACGCACTGATCCAATGAAAGATTTCCCGTTTTGGTTCGCACAAGCTTGCTCATCACTGCCGGATAGCCTAATTTTTTTCCAATATCTCCACAAAGCGTACGGATATATGTACCTTTGGAGCATGAAACGCGAAATTCAGCTTCGGGATAAGACAACGCCGTATCGATGCGAATCGGCCAAATCCCAAAGATTTGAGCACGTCTCGGCTTTCTTTCCACCGTTATACCGCTTCTAGCCAGCTCATATAAACGCTTTCCTTGATGCTTCACGGCCGAAAACATCGGCGGCATCTGTTCAATTTCTCCGACAAAGCTTTGAAGAGCCTCCAAGATGTCATTGTCAGACAACGAAACCTCCGGTACGCTTTCCGTGACATTGCCCGATGTATCCTCGGTATCCGTAGCGTAACCGATCCGCAATTCCGCCACATACTCCTTTGGCAGCTCCTGCATGTATTCAACCATGCGTGTTGCTTGTCCCAGACACAACGGCAGCACGCCTGTTACTTCCGGATCCAATGTACCGGTATGACCGATTCTTTTCATGCCTAAAATGCGCCGCATTTTTGCCACGACGTCATGCGACGTCCATCCGGCAGGCTTCATTACGGGAATGATCCCATGCAATTGTTGTTTCACGCCAACGCCTGCTTTATCCGCGCAACGACAAGTTCGACCGTTTCATCCAGCGGTTTCAAAATCGTCACGCCGGCTGCACGAACATGACCGCCTCCACCCAGTTCTTTGGCAATTTGTGCGACGTCGACTTTTCCCGCCGAACGGAGGCTTACTTTCACGGTTTGCGAATCGATTTCCTTGAACAGTAAACCGACTTCAACTCCGTCAATGCGGATCGGATAATGCACAATTCCCTCGAGATCGTCATGACCGGCTTGCGTTTCTTGGATGTCGCGGACAGTGAGGATAATCGATCCGATCCGCTCATCCGCATCAAAGCGCAGCGTATTCAATCCCCGCTGAAGCAGTCTCACATGCGGCAGTGAGATGCGTTCCAGCAAATTTTCTGCCAGTACATAATTTTGAACGCCATAGCGCAAAAGTTTTGACGCTATGTCCATCACCTTGGGACTCGTATTCGAATAGCGGAATCCCCCCGTATCGGTAAGCAGACCCGTATACAAGCATTCCGCCAAATTTTTATCCCAATCGACCTCCAAAGACTCCGCCAAATCGTAAAGGATTTGTGCCGTTGCGGCTGTATCGGGATCAATCAGATGGTAATCTCCGAAATAGTCATTGGTAGGATGATGGTCAATATTTAAAATTTTTACGTCTTCGGCAAACAATTCGGCGACTTTTCCGACTCTCGAGCGATCTGCACAATCGACCGTAATTACATGTGAAAATTTCCTTTGCGGTGGAGCGGAGGAAAAATCGATTAACCGCTCGCTTCCATAAAGGAAAGAAAATTTGTCAGGAAGCTTTCCCTCGTTTATGAGATAATATTGTTTGCCCAGAGAATCAAGCAGCCAGCCGACGGCCATTGTGGAGCTGGCGGCATCCCCATCCGGCTGAACGTGGGATACCACCAGAAAATTATCTTGTTCCAAAATAAAAGCCTTGGCAGACTGCAGTTGATTTTCATAAGAAAGCACATTTTGCATCATACTTTGTTTTCCCCATTGTTGATTTGCTGAAGCAGGTTTTCAATTCTGCTCCCATACTCGATTGAAGTATCGAATTTAAACAGCAGCTCGGGTGTATGTCTCATGCGGATTCGCTTGCCAAGCTCAGAACGCAGATAACCGGTTCCTTTGCCCAGCGCTTTAAGCGTCTCTTCCTTTTGCTCATCGCTGCCCATTACACTCAAATAGACTTTCGCCTGAGACAAATCGTTCGTGAGATCCACTCCGGTCACCGTGATGAACCCGAGTCTCGGATCTTTAAATTCCGTTTGCAAAATCAAACTTAATTCTTTCTTTATTTGTTCGGCGACTCTGCCAACTCGAAATTTGGCCATCGGTTATCACCTCTCTACAGTTTCCATCACGAACGCCTCGATAATATCCCCTTCTTTAAGATCGTTGAAATTTTCCAAAGATATTCCGCATTCATAGCCTTGAGCCACTTCCTTAGCGTCATCTTTAAAACGTTTCAAAGAATCGATCTTCCCTTCGTAGCTGACGACTCCATTGCGGATAAGGCGCGCTTCCGCATTGCGGGTAATTTTGCCTGTGGTGATCATGCAGCCGGCAATCGCTCCGATCCGGCTGATTTTGAACACGTTGCGGACCTCCGCCTGACCGATGACGACCTCTTTGTACACGGGATCGAGCAATCCCTTCATCGCCGATTCGATTTCTTCAATCACGTTGTAAATGATGCGGTGCAAGCGAATATCAACTTTCTCCTGATCCGCCACAGCCTTGGCAGCCGGCTCGGGACGAACATTAAAGCCGATAATGATCGCATTGGAAGCGGAAGCCAGAATAATATCGGATTCCGTGATCGCGCCGGCTCCGGTATGGATGATATTCACCCGCACGCCTTCGATATCTATTTTCTCCAATGAACCCTTCAACGCCTCGACGGATCCCTGTACGTCTCCTTTGATGATGACGTTGAGATCCTTCATTTCGCCTTCCTTGATTTGCGTATACAAATCATCCAGCGTAATCCGTTTGTTCGATCTCAGCTCGCTTAATCTCAGCTTGCTTGCCCTGCGTTCTGCGATATCTCTGGCTTTCCGCTCATCCTCGAAGACGATAAATGGATCTCCGGCTTGCGGAACTTCGGTTAATCCCGTCAGCTCGATCGGAGTGGAGGGAGAAGCTTCCTTTACCCTGCGGCCCTTATCATTTACCATGGCTCTTACGCGGCCAAAACATACGCCTGCGACAAAAGCGTCGCCTATTTTCAATGTTCCGTGCTGAACGAGCAGTCGGGCTACCGGTCCACGTCCTTTATCCAGCTCCGCTTCGATGACCGTACCTCTTGCACGTTTATTCGGATTGGATTTGATCTCCTGCACTTCGGCAACAAGCAGGATCATTTCCAACAGCTCGTCGAGACCTTGCCGCTGCTTGGCGGATACGTTGACGAAAATCGTGTCCCCGCCCCATTCTTCGGGAACGAGCGCATGCTCGGTCAATTCCTGCTTGATCCGATCCGGATTCGCTTCCGGTTTGTCTATTTTGTTGACAGCCACGATAATCGGCACATTCGCCGCTTTGGCATGATTGATCGCTTCCACGGTTTGCGGCATTACACCGTCGTCGGCCGCTACAACAAGAATGGTGATATCCGTTACCTGAGCGCCCCGCGCGCGCATCGTGGTGAACGCTTCATGGCCCGGCGTATCCAAAAAGGTGATCTTCTTGCCTTTGGTCTCAACCTGATAGGCGCCGATATGCTGGGTTATACCGCCGGCTTCCCCTTCCGTGACACTGGTGTGACGGATGGCGTCAAGCAAGGTGGTCTTACCGTGGTCGACGTGTCCCATAATCGTAACAACAGGCGGCCTTTCTTCCAGATCGGCAGGATCGTCGGTTTCCTCCACGGTTTCAAAATTATCCTCTTCCACCGGGATTTTGATTTCGACTTCCACTTTATATTCATCGGCAATCAGCTGAATGGTGTCAAGGTCCAGCTCCTGATTAATCGTTGCCATAACGCCCAGGAACAACAATTTTTTAATGACTTCCGAAGCATCCTTATGCAGCAGCTTGGCAAGCTCGCCTACGGTCATGCTGCCTCTGACGATGATTTTCTTTGGCGTATTGTCGATTTTTTCTTTTCTCTGCTGCTGATTTTGATTCTGATTTTGATAGCGGCCTTTTCCTTTTTGATTATTTCTGCCGCCCTTATTGAAACCGCCCGCGTTTCTGCTGCCGGTTGCTTTATTATCATCGAAACGCTTCTCTGTTGATTTTGTTTTCTTCGTAGTTTTCCCTTTGCCTGCGGTATTGAACTTGTCATCCACTTCAAAGTCGCCGCTTTTGCTCTGCGGCTTTGCCTGCATTTGCGGATTCGGGCGCTGATTGGCCGTCCGCTGTTCCGGTCTTGCGTTTGCTGCCGGTGCACTTTGTTTGGCCTGCGGTCTGTTCTGCGTTTTGGCAGAAGACTGCTGCGATTGACCCCCGCTTCGGTTGTTCTGCTTGGTTTCCGTTTGTTGCCGGTTTCCTTGCGTACGTGGCGGTTGTTCAGCTTGCGGACGACTGTCGCGCGTGAAACGCTTTTCTTTGTCCTGCGCTTGTTCCGTCGTTTGCACAGGAGGTTGACTGTTTTTGGACGGAGCTTTATTTCCTGAATCCTGAGCCGCTCTTTTCGCGGCGGCATTCGATTTGATGTCGTTAAAAAACTTTTCCACTGCACCCACCGCTTCCTGTTCCATTACGCTCATATGATTGTTTACGGGGATATTCAATCGTTTCAAAATGGTTATAATTTCCTTACTGCTCATATTCAACGATTTTGCATATTCGTAAACTCTTAACTTATCCTTATTGTCTTGTTTATTCAATATGATCCACCTCCGGAGATAGATTCAGGCACTTCCCGATCATTTTCGCAAATCCCTGATCTGTGACCGCGATTACGACACGGTCCATTTTTCCTATGCTTTTACCCAGATCTTCCCGTGTTTCCACTATCGCAAAGGGCACGTTGTAATACCCGCATTTGTCGCTGAATTTCTTTTTGGTATTGTCCGAAGCATCGCCGGCGATGACAACCAAGGCAGCCTGTGCGGAACGAACCGCCTTCAGCACCGTTTCTTCACCTGTGATCAACTTGCCGGCCCGCATCGCTAAACCTAGATAAGAAAGTAATTTATGATCCAATATCTTCGCCGTCTTTCGCTGTATGAAATTGATCCTCCACACGAATAAATTCCTGCTCTAGTTGATCATAAATCGCTTCGCCGACTTTATGCTTGAGGGCTTTATCCAAGGAACGGGATTTCTTCGCCAACTTGAAGCACTCGACTTTGCCGCACAGATAAGCGCCTCTGCCGGATTTTTTTCCCGTCAGGTCGATCAAGAGCTGTTCATCCGGCGTTTTGACAATACGAATCAGCTCTTTCTTCGCCTTCATTTCCTGACAAGCCACACATTTTCGCAAGGGGATTCGTTTGACTTTCACGATCATTGCCTCCCTAAAACTAAAGATAGACCAGTAGGGATTGACTCATTTATAAGAACGAATCCAAATTCAGACCCGTCTCATCACTTTTCGGTCTTCCAAACTCTTCCTCTGCCTGAGTTTCGCTCTTGATGTCGATTTTCCAACCGGTCAGCTTGGCGGCCAATCGCGCGTTTTGTCCTCTGATTCCGATCGCCAGCGAAAGCTGATTATCAGGTACGATCACCCGCGCCATTTTTTCGTTTTCGAAAATTTCCACTTCCAATACCTTGGAAGGGCTGAGGGAATGGGCGACATATTCCTCCACATTTTCCGACCAATGAACGATATCGATTTTCTCGCCTCTCAGTTCATTTACTATCGTCTGTACGCGCGAGCCTTTGCTGCCGACACAGGCGCCTACCGGATCCACTTCCGGATTGCGCGAGTACACGGCGATCTTCGAGCGGTACCCGGCTTCTCTGGCAACGGAGCGGATTTCCACAACGCCGTCGTAAATTTCCGGAACTTCCAATTCGAACAGTCGGCGAAGCAGGCCGGGATGCGTTCTTGACAACAGGATCAAAGGACCCTTGGTTGTATTCTCAACCTTTGTGATAAACGCCTTGATGCGATCGCCGTGCTTGAATTGATCGGTCGGCATCAGCTCATTCAGAGGAAGGGAAGCCTCCGCTTTACCCAAATCGATATAGATATTGCGAAGATCCTGACGCTGCACGATACCGGTGACAATGTCCTCCTCCTTGTCGATAAAGGCATTGAAGATCAACCCGCGTTCTGCCTCGCGAATGCGCTGGGTAACGACCTGTTTGGCGGTTTGAGCGGCAATGCGGCCAAAATCCTTCGGTGTGACCTCGATTTCCACAATATCGTTCAGCTGATAATTGGGATCGATCTCTCTGGCTGTTTCCAAGGAGATTTCCAATCTCGGATCCAGACAATCCTCCACAACCGTTTTGCGTGCGAATACTTTAATCACACCGATATCCCGGTTAATATCGACTCTTACATTTTGCGCGGTATTGAAGTTTCTTTTGTAGCTGGAAATCAAAGCGGCTTCAATCGCATCGATCAACACCTCTTTGGCAATCCCTTTTTCCCTTTCTATTTCCGACAGCGCCTCGATAAAATCAATATTCATGTGAACACGGCTCCCCCTTCCAATTCTTTGAATTGTTGTTAGAAAATAACCGCCAGTCTCGCGCTGGCAACTTTTGAATGTGCGATTGCATGCTTTTTCTTGCCGATCCGCACAATCAATTCGGCGCCGTCAAAAGACAGCAGCTCCCCTTCGAATTCCTTTAATCCGTCAATGGGCTCATATGTAGTCACGAAGACGTGTTTGTTTACGGCTTGATAAAAATCTTCGGTTTTCTTCAAAGGACGTTCGGCGCCGGGTGACGACACTTCAAGAAAATAGGCTTCCGGAATGGGATCGGCTTCATCCAGTTTTGCGCTCAGATATTCGCTCACCCGACCGCAATCATCGATATCAATACCGCCCTGCTTATCAATAAAAACACGCAAAAACCGGTTGCTGCCTTCTTTCACGTATTCAACGTCGACTAATTCGAAGCCTTCTTGATCCATAAAAGGTTTAACCATTTCTTCCACAATGGTTTTCACCGCTGGTTTGCTCAATTCGTCACCTCCCGACTCGCCGATCGCGAGCTCTTGTATGCCGTTTTACCTTCATGCAAAACGTAAAGAGTGGGTTTCCCCACTCTCAATGCCGAAATCATATCAAAATAATACTGACTTACCAAAGATGATTATATCATATCGATTCCAAGCTTACAAGAGGGCCAGAGCTTCTTTCCAAATGCCTTGAAACCTTTAAAAAAGAGCAAGCTGATTCGATTCCGGAAGATCGCGAAAGCATCCCATCCCGCTTAAGATTTCCACCACCGTTTTCGTCGATTTGCTGCGTACTTGAAAATCCTCGACGGACAAAAATTCACCCTCCTCGCGGGCGGCCGCGATATTCTTGGCGGCATTGACGCCAATGCCCTGCACAGCCGAAAAAGGCGGAATCAGGCTGTCGTTGTCAATAATGAAACGGCTGGCGTCGGAACGGTATAGATCGATCTTCTTGAATGAAAATCCTCTGGCCGTCATTTCCAGCGCCATTTCCAGGATCGAGATCATGCTTTTTTCCTTTGGCGTGGCCTGAAAGCCTTTTTGTTCGATTTCCAGCAGCTTCTTCATTAAAGCTTCATAGCCCTCACAGAATAAATTGACATCGAATTCATCGGCACGGACGGAAAAATAAGTCGCATAATAAGCTATCGGATGATACACCTTGAAATAGGCCGTGCGCACTGCAGAGATAACATAAGCGGAGGCGTGCGCTTTCGGAAACATATACTCGATTTTCAAACAGGAATCGATGTACCATTTCGGAACGTTATGCTTTTTCATTTCCTCGATCCATTCGTCTTTGAGGCCTTTTCCCTTGCGCACGCTTTCCGTAATCTGAAAGGCGAGTCCGGCTTCCATGCCCGCTTTGTAGATCAGATAAAGCATGATGTCGTCACGGCAGCCGATCACGGTTTTAATGGTGCAGGTTCCGTTCTTGATCAATTCCTGCGCGTTGCCGAGCCAGACGCCCGTTCCATGCGACAATCCGGAAATTTGCAGCAGATCGGCGAAGGTTTTCGGAGAGGTTTCCTGCAGCATTTGGCGCACGAACTTCGTTCCCATTTCCGGTATCCCGTATGTGGCGACCGGTGTGCGTATCTGCTCAGACGAAACACCTAGGGCTTCGGTCGAGCTGAATATGCTCATCACCTTCGGATCGTTCATCGGAATCGAGGTCGGGTCTATTCCGGTCAAGTCCTGCAGCATGCGCATCATCGTGGGATCGTCGTGTCCCAGAATGTCCAGCTTGAGCAGATTGGCATCGAACGCGTGGTAGTCGAAATGCGTGGTTTTCCACTCCGAGCTTGTATCATCCGCCGGAAATTGCACCGGCGTAATGTCCTCCACTTCGATATAATCCGGCACTACGACGATTCCGCCGGGATGCTGCCCTGTGCTGCGCTTGACGCCGGTACAGCCGGATGCCAAACGCACCACCTCGGCATTGCGCCAGCTTTTCGCTTGATCCTCTTCGTATTTTTTCACATAGCCGTATGCTGTTTTATCCGCAACCGTACCGATCGTTCCGGCGCGAAAAACGTTTTTCTCACCGAACAGCTCCTTCGTGTAGTTATGCGCCACAGGCTGATATTCTCCGGAGAAGTTCAAATCAATATCCGGCACCTTGTCCCCTTTAAAGCCGAGAAAGGTTTCAAACGGGATATCCTGTCCCTCGCCTTTCAGCTTCTCGCCGCAATTCGGACAAGTCTTTGCGGGGAGATCGAAGCCGCTCGGCACACTGCCGTCGGTAAACCATTCGCTGATCTTGCAGCTGGCGCAAATGTAATGCGGCGGCAGCGGGTTGACCTCTGAGATGCCCAGCATCGTAGCGACGAAAGAAGAACCGACGGACCCCCGTGAGCCGACGAGATAGCCGTCCTCGTTTGACTTTTTCACGAGCCGCTCCGAGATCAGATAGTTTGCGGAGAAGCCGTATTTGATAATCGGCGCCAATTCTTTTTCCAGTCTTGCAACCACAATTTCCGGAATCGGATCACCGTATATCTGCTTGGCTGTCTCATAGCAGGTCGTACGGATTTCCTCGTCCGCTCCCTTGATGATCGGGGAGAACAGACCGTTGTCTGTGGGTCCGCCTTTTACCGGGAACATTTCGAACGGCTCGAAGCGGTCTGCGAGCGCATTGGGGGCGGTGACCACTACCTCATAAGCGGTCTCTTCCCCCAAATAGGAAAATTCATCCAGCATTTCACGCGTTGTGCGGAGATGAACGTCCGGCTTCCGCTGATCCTTCAAGGGGTGAAAGCCGGTAATCCCGTGAATCGTGATATCACGGTATATTTTATCGCGCGGTTCCAAATAATGCACATTGCCGGTTGCAATTACCGGTTTGTTTAATTTCTTGCCGATCTGCACGATTTTTCGACTCGTTTCTTCAAGATCGGCGCGGCTTCCGACAAGTCCTTTTTCCACCAAATGCATGTTTACATCCAGCGGTTGAATTTCCAGCACGTCATAAAACTCCGCGATTTGTTCAGCTTCCTCCAATGATTTGTTCAGCACGGTTTCATAAAACTCGCCTTTCTCGCAGCCCGAGATAATTAACAATCCTTCGCGCATATCGGCCAAAACACTTTTCGGAATGCAGGGCACCCGTTTAAAATACTGCGTATGCGAGAGGGAAACGAGCTTGAACAAATTTTTCTTGCCCGCTGCATTAAGCGCATAAATATTGCTGTGAAACGGGCGGGTATTGGACAGGTCCTTACCGACAAAATCATTCAACCGCGCCAGATTGACGATATTGCGCTCTCCGGCTTCTTTAATCAAATGATACAGCACGTGGCCCAGCGCCTCGGCATCGTCGATGGCTCTATGGTGATTGTTGAGCGGAACTTTGAATTTATCGCTTAACGTGTTCAAACGATGGTTCTTCATTCCCGGAAACAACAGTCTTGCTAGCTCCAACGTATCCAACACCGCGTTCTCGATTTGCGGAAGTTTCAAGCGGCGGCACGCCTCCTGCATGAAACCGATGTCAAATCGGGCGTTATGGGCGACGAGCACGGCATCACCGACAAACTGCAAAAATTGGGGGACCACTTCCTCCGCGTTCGGAGCGTCTTTTACCATGTCGTCGGTAATGTGGGTCAGCTGCGAGATATGGTAAGGAATCCGCTCGTGCGGATTAACGAAGCTTGCAAAACGATCAAGCACCTTCCCATCCTGCATCTTCACGCCGGCAATCTCGATCAGGCGGTTGCTCGTAACGGAAAGCCCTGTCGTCTCCACGTCGAAAACGACATAAACGGCCTGCTGAAGCTCGACTGACTGAGGATTGAGCACAATCGGCACGGAGTCGTTGACGACATTGGCTTCAATTCCGTAAAGCACTTTGATCCCGTATTTCTTTGCCGCTTTATTGGCGTCGGGATAAGCTTGCAATCCGCCGTGATCGGTGACGGCAATCGCTTTATGCCCCCATTTTGCAGCCGTTTTGATAAATTCATTCACGGGAGTGACCGCATCCATCGGACTCATTGAGGTATGTAAATGAAATTCCACTCTTTTCTCCGCAGCGTCGTCCATTCGTCCGGGAGGTGAAGCGATTTCGTTAATATCCGAGGCCAGCATCACAAGCTCCGGAGGATTGATGAAGCGGTCATATTCCACTTTGCCTCGAATTTTCAGCCATTTGCCGTTACCGAGCTGCCCCAATATTTTGGCGTCCTCCTTGTTTCTGGCGAAGCATTTGACATTCAAGGAATCGGAAAAATCCGTCAAAATAAATTGATACAGCATGTTTCCGTTTCTTAGTTCCTTGACATCGAAATTGAATACCGTGCCTTGAATGACAGCTTTTTTTTCCTCATCCTGAATGGTTTGAAGCGAAACCGGAGCATCCTTGATCGGGTTGCCATAAATAAATTGAAGCTGCTGCTCGGGCAAATCCCGCTGGACTTCTTCTTCATTGCTGCTGAGCGCGTCCTGCACCGCGCTGCGTTCTTCCTGTTCAATCATTTGCTGGAACCGTTCCAGCTCTTCGCCGCTTTCTTCGTCAACTGTAAATCGGACTGATACGGATCTGGAAAAATACTGGCTGAAAAATTGTTCCACCATTTCCCCGATGTTTTTCTTTCGGGCAAGCTCGAGAAAGTGTTCGCCGACAAGTTTGATGCTAATCAAATCCTTGTCGTAATCGATTTTCGCTTTGCTCAGCCAGCCGTTAACGGAAGGGATCTCCCTATGCGCCCATGCGACAAACAGCGACCAATACTCGCCAACCAAGTCACTAAGCGGAACCTCTTCGCTGTAGTCCAGGACAAAGTGAACTTTGGCGATATGAGCAAATTTTGTTTGGATCAGCTTGCAGAACGAGTTGTAGATATTTTGGGGAATAAGCGACTGTTTTCGGATAACGAACGTCCATTCCCGATTCGTTCTGCTGCAGATGACACGTTCGATGTAGCCTTCCGCAAAAAAGGACTTGACGATATCGCCCGGAATTTCCGCCTGCTGCATCAAGAGTTCAAACCGGTTCCGTTTTTCAGCGAGATTGTTCACTTTTGTCCCCCCATGAATAAAAAAATGGAAAAGGCAAGAGGATATGCGTTTCCCTTTTGCCTTTTATCAGCGTAAATGTGAATGTAGCGGTTTTCCCCAAGCTAACTTAGTAAGCTTTTGCAAACACGACGGTTTGTTTGGCCGGTTCTTCGCAAACCACACAGTGGCTTTTGTGCTCTTCAATGACAAACGGAATGTTGCGGCTGGATGCCCCGGTTTCTTCCTTAACATGATGCTCGCACGAATCCGATCCGCACCAGCCTGCCAGAAAAAAGCCGCGTTCTTGGTCCATCTGCTGCTTCATTTCATCCAGCGTGTTTACAGAATAAAAGTGGCTTTCCATAAAGTTCTTCGCGCGATTGAACATATCCTGCTGAATTTCGTCCAGCATGCCTTTGATTTCATCGACCAGATTGTCCAAGGAAACCGTGCGTTTATCTCCGCTGGCACGGGCGACAAGAACCGCTTGTCCGTTCTCCATGTCGCGCGGTCCGAATTCGATGCGAAGCGGAATGCCTCTCATCTCGTACTCGTTGAATTTCCAGCCCGGGCTTTGATCCGGGTTATCGTCCATTCGCACGCGTATCCCCGCTTTTTTGATGCTTTCATACAGCTCTTGCGCTTTGGGAAGCACTTGATCCCTTGTTTTCGGCGGACCGATCGGAATCAGCATCACCTGTGTCGGAGCGACCATTGGAGGCAGCGACAGCCCTTTGTTATCGCCGTGCACCATAATCAATGCTCCGATTAATCTCGTGCTGACACCCCAGGAGGTGGTATAGACGAATTGATGGGTATTGTTGCGGTCCAAATATTTGATGTCGAAGGCGATTGCAAAATTTTGCCCCAAATAATGCGACGTTCCCGCTTGGACGGCTTTGCCGTCTTTCATCATCGCCTCGATGGAAAAGGTCTCAACCGCTCCGGCAAATTTCTCGGACGGCGTTTTCTGACCGACAATAACCGGAATGGCCAAAAAGTTCTCCACAAATTCACGGTAAACCTCCAGCATCCGCATCGTTTCTTGTCTGGCATCCTCTTCACTCTCATGTGCGGTGTGACCTTCCTGCCATAAAAATTCGCTCGTGCGCAGAAAAGGCAAAGTACGCTTTTCCCAACGAACCACGTTGGCCCATTGATTGATCAAAAGCGGCAAATCGCGATAAGAGTTAATCCACTTCGCATACATATATCCAATCATCGTTTCCGATGTCGGTCGAATGGCCAGCCGTTCTTCCAGCTTTTCCCCCCCAGCTTCAGTTACCCAAGGCAGCTCCGGATTAAAGCCTTCGACGTGCTCTTTTTCCTTTTGAAAGAAGCTCTCAGGTATGAACAGCGGAAAATACGCATTGCGATGTCCGGTTTCCTTGAATTTCCCATCGAGCTCGCGCTGGCAAAGCTCCCAAAGCTCATACCCTTCCGGTTTAAAAACGATGCAGCCTTTGACCGGCGCATAATCCATAAGATCCGCTTTTTTAATTACATCGATATACCAGCGGGAAAAATCTTCTTCCTGCGGAGTGATTTCCCTTACAAACTGTTTTTCTTTGGCCATAAGAACCTCCTACATCTCCTACATATGCAACCTTGCAAATCAACTGTTTTTTTTCATTCGTCTTGTACGCCGGGCACCTATTCATTAATCAGAACCGGTTCGAATTCGTATCCATAAAGTTTGGAGGAGATTTCCTTTTTGGGTGAGTTTGTTTTCCGCCGCTAAAGGAAGGGCCTGAGAGACCTAGAACCATGAAAGTCGGAGGTCTTCGCTTTTAAGCATATGCTTCGATGGTTCTTGGTCTCTCAGGCTCGGACTGAACATTAGTACATCCTTGCCGGAAAGCAATCGAAATCCAAAAAGGAAATCCCCTCCGAACTTAGCCGAACGCGAACTCCAGATGATTAACAAAAAAAAGTGCCATGCATATAGCTTAGCTTAAAAGCGGTTATTTTGTCAGCCCTTAAACAACCGCAAAATATCATTATAGGTCACCACAATCATCAACAGCATCAGCATGGCGAATCCGATAAAGTGCACCATGCTTTCCCTCGCTGGATCCACGGGTTTGCCGCGCAAGCCTTCAATGCCGATAAACATCAGCCGGCTTCCGTCCAAAGCGGGAAACGGCAGCAAATTGAATATCCCCAGATATAGGCTCAGCAAAGCCGTCCATTTGACCAAATAGGCAATTCCCATATTGGCGATTTGGCCTGTGACCTCAACCATACCGACGGGTCCGGCAAGGTCATCCATCTTCACATTGAGGGTGACCAGACGCTTCAATCCTTTAAAGATTTCCTCGGTAAAATAGACCATCGAATCCCATGCGCCGGTCACGATTTCCTTGATTGTGGCGCTTCTTGAAAGAATGCCCACCTGAACCCCGACCATGATTTGTCCATTCTTCTCCTCACGGGGCGTGACCTTGATTGTTTTTACAGCATCTCCCCGCTTTATTTGCCAGATCATTTCCTGATTTTTGGAGGCACCGATCAAACTGACGAATTTGTCCCTGTCCGCACCGATCTTTTCCCCGTTTACGGAGAGTATGACGTCTCCGGTTTGAAGCTCGGCTTTTTGTGCTGGCGAACCGGAGACAATTTTCTCCAGTTTGATATGCTCCGGCGTTCCGCTGATCCACCAATACAGCAAGAAAAGCGCAAAAGCAAGGAAAAAATTCATCATCGGTCCGGCGAAAATAGCCATGGCCCGTTGTCTCACCGTTTTACTGGCGAATTGGCGGTTGAGCGGAGCAATCTGAATTTCCTTTCCCTGATGTACCATGATGGCTTCGGGATGAACGTCATAGGTCTGAGTATCGCCGTCAACATCCAAGGTAAGGATCAATCTTTTTTCCAGATCTACCTGATCGGCAATGCCCATTACGACATCATAACGCTGATCCAAGCGATCGAGATAGATGCGGGTGGCTTTCCCCTGATCAAGTTTCAAAGCAACGTTCTGTCCAGGATTGATCTGCACCACCTCGGGATCCTCGCCCGCCATGCGGACAAAGCCTCCAAATGGAAGAATCCCGATCGTATAGCGAGTCTCCCCTTTTTTATATGAAAAGATCTTCGGCCCGAATCCGATTGCAAATTCGCGGACTAGAATTCCAGCCCGTTTTGCAAAAATGAAATGACCGAATTCGTGTATGCCGACAAGCAAGAAAAACATCAAGACCGTTAAAACGATAACCTGCGGTGTGAACAATGCGCTGCGGCCTCCTTTATATTGAGCGTCATTTGCGGTGTATGTCCTTAGATTAACATTATACCTAATCTTTATACAAGTTGAACCTGCTTTAACACTTTTGTTTTCAGCTTATGTTCATCCGACCTACACATTGCAAGAGACCACAATATTTAATTTCATATATATTTAATGTAATCAAATATATATCGGTTTGCCGTAAACAAAACAAGCTAAGTCGAGCTTAACCGTGCAGCCTTCATATGGAGGCAGATTGTTTACACCATTGCAGCGGTTCGTCTCGCCCAGCCGTCAGCGGCCAAAATCTGTTCCAGGTCCGGATTTGACTCGGGAATATGCTGCGACAGCACCTGTTCGATAATGCGTTCAATGTGCAAAAATTCGATTTCCCGCCGCAAAAATCTCTCCACGGCGATCTCATTGGCAGCATTGAATACCGTTGGCGACGTCCCTCCGCTTTTCCCGCTGTCAAAGGCCATTTTCAAGCAGGGAAAACGCTGGTAATCCATCTCGCGGAACTCAAGCTTCCCCAGTTGAGCAAGCTCCAAGCGATCGGCAGGTGAGACAAAACGGTTAGGATAAGTTAAAGCGTATTGAATCGGTACGCGCATATCCGGTAAGCCCAGCTGTGCGATTACACTGCTGTCTTTAAATTCCACCAGTGAATGGATAATGCTCTGTGGATGAATGAGCACATCGATTTGTGCATAATCCATGGCGAACAGCCAGTGCGCTTCAATAACCTCCAAGCCTTTGTTGACCATCGTTGCCGAGTCAATCGTCACCTTGGCTCCCATCGACCAATTGGGATGCTTCAATGCTTCCTCCACAGTGACGCCTTCGAGCTCTTCGCGCTTGCGATCACGAAATGAACCGCCCGATGCCGTTATAAGGATGCGCGAAACATCCTGCCGATTTTCTCCGTTCAAACATTGGAAAATTGCCGAATGCTCGCTGTCCACCGGTAAAATGGCAACCCGCTTTTCGGCTGCAAGCGAGGTAACGATGTGCCCTGCGCTGACCAGTGTTTCTTTGTTCGCAAGCGCAATATGCTTACCCGCATTGATGGCCGCAAGCGTCGGAGCGATTCCGCGGCTGCCGACGAGTGCAGTCACCACCAGATCCGCATCGGTTGCTGCCGCAATTTCAATGGATCCTTCTTCTCCGTATAAAATCGATACCGGCGCTTTGACCATTTGCTTCAGCTTTTCCGCATCGGATTTATCGGCGACAGACACTTTTTTCGGGCGGAATTTTTCAATTTGTTGTGCCAGCAAGGAGAGATTGCTTCCTGCGGAAAGCGCTTCTATTTGGAACATATCGGGAAGCTTGGAAACGACATCGAGCGTCTGCGTTCCGATCGAACCTGTTGATCCCAGAATGGAAATTCGTTTCATCTTTGCTCCCCTCCAAACTATGTACCCATGACAAGCATATAAACAAACGGAAACACGAACAACCAGCTGTCAACCCTGTCCAAAACGCCTCCATGACCAGGCAAAATGGTTCCGGAATCCTTGACGTTTTGCACCCTTTTAAGCGCTGATTCGGCAAGATCTCCAAGCTGGCTGACTAAAGATATGAGTATGCCAAGCAGCACAGCGCGTTCAAGCGGAAGCTGTTCGGGCGCATAGATGGAAAAGCAAATCGCCGCTGCCAATGAAAATACAACGGAACCGAGCGCACCTTCTATCGTCTTCTTGGGGCTGATCGTCGGCCACAGCAGATGCTTTCCGATCGCCCATCCGGTAAAGTAGGCTCCTGAATCCGTAGCCCAGATACAAGCAAACAGCAGCAGCGACCAAAAAAGTCCATGCTCCCCGTTGCGAATCGCCTCCATCGAATAAAATCCGAAGCCGATATAGACTATGCCGATAAAAAGGATGGAGATGTGACGAAAGTGAGTCTGATTTTTGCTGAAAACCGTAACAGCCATCAGCAAAGCCATTAAAAGCCAAAGCATGCGATCTAGCGGCATAGACTGCAAATTAAATAAACGTTCCCACGGAATCACCATATAACTGACAGAAATATAACCGATCCATACCGCAAGCTGTGTGCCTTTCATTCCATACATATGGATGAACTCGTAAAAGGCCACAAGGGCCATAAGCACAAGCAGAGCGGAAAACAAATTTCCGCTCGACAATAAGATGGCAATAAATCCCGCTCCGGCTATCACGCCGGTTATGATTCTCTGTTTCAATGCAATACCCCCAGAGCTCTTCAAAGCAGGTTTTTACAGACCGCCGTATCTTCTCACACGGCATTGGTAATCTTTTATCGCTTGATAAAAATGCTGCTCGCTGAAAGCGGGCCAATACGCATCTGTAAACCACAATTCCGTATAGGCCAGCTGCCACAGCATGAAATTGCTGATTCTCAATTCTCCGCTTGTCCTTATCAGCAGATCCGGATCGGGAAGCTGGGATGAGAGCAAATAATCCCCATACCTTTCTTCATTCACTTGATCCACTAGCAAACGTCCGGCTTGCACGTCAATGGCCATTCTTTTGAAGCCCTCGATCATTTCCTTGCGGCTGCCGTAGTTTAAGGCGAAATTAAGAATCAGTCCGGTATTGTTTTTCGTCTTCTCCACTGCTTTTTCCACAGCCGCAAGGGTATGGGAGGGCAAGTCCTCTTTCCAGCCCATCAATCGTACCTGAACGTTTTTCTCAATCAACTCATCGAGTTCGATCAACAAAAACTCCTGGGGAAGCTTCATTAAAAAATCGACTTCTTCTTTTGGACGCTTCCAATTTTCCGTGGAAAAGGCATAAAGCGTTAAAATCTTTACCCCTAGATCATTCGCAGCAACCGTGATTTTCTTGACCGTTTTCATTCCCGCATGATGTCCGGCGATTCGCGGCATACCGTGTTCCTTGGCCCATCTTCCGTTACCATCCATAATCACGGCGACGTGCTGCGGAATATTGTCTTTGGATAGCTCCGTTTCTTTAGGTTGAGACGATCTTTTCCATAAACGAGCAACCATTGATTCTCCCCCAAAAAAGAAATCTTGCACAGCTCTAGACGGAAAAAAGAGTTGGACAGCGCGATTAAATAACTTCCACTAAATTGTTGGCAAAAATCATTAAACCGTTGATATTTTGCCAATAAAAGTGGGAATTAATTTAATCGCGCGTCCTTGATTTATACTTCCATAATGTCTTTTTCCTTGGCGGCCAGCACCTTGTCGACTTCGGCGATATATTTATCCGTCTTCTTCTGAATTTCCTCTTGGTGACGGCGGGATTCATCTTCGGAAATTGTCGTTTTTTCCATTTTTTTAATATCATCATTGGCGTCTCGTCGAATATTGCGAATGGCAACTTTCGTATCTTCGCCGTATTTTTTGGTCAGCTTGACCAATTCGGACCGTCTTTCCTCAGTCAGCATCGGAATCATGATGCGAATGATGATGCCGTCGTTGTTGGGCGTCAATCCGAGATCCGATTTTTGAATCGCCTTTTCGATATCGGATAACGAGGATTTATCCCAAGGCTGGATCAACAGCGTGCGTGCATCAGGCGTGCTGATGTTGGCCAATTGGTTTACCGGAGTCATCGTGCCGTAATAATCGACAAGAATACGCTCCAGCAAAGCCGGGTTTGCTCTTCCCGCGCGCAAAGAAGCCAGATCCTTTCTCAGTACGGAGATCGCCTTTTCCATTCTTTCTTCCGCTTGCATTATCACAGTTTGAGGCATTATTCAAAACTCCCTTTCACTGTTGTGCCAATCTTTTCACCAAGAACAACCCGTTTTATGTTTCCTTTTTCGGTAATCGAAAATACAATCAACGGGATATCATTATCCATACATAAAGATGAAGCTGTAGAATCCATGACGCCAAGACTGCGGTTCAGTACATCGAGATAGGTCAAGGTATCGTATTTTTCCGCACTGGCATCCTTGAACGGATCGGCCGAATAAACGCCGTCTACTTTGTTCTTAGCCATAAGTATAACTTCTGCTTCGATTTCAGCCGCTCGGAGCGCTGCTGTAGTATCCGTTGAGAAATAAGGATTGCCCGTCCCCCCCGCGAAGATGACTACCCTGCCTTTTTCCAAATGGCGGATGCCTCTTCTGCGAATATACGGTTCGGCAACCTGCTGCATTTCAATGGAACTTTGGACACGTGTGGGCACGCCGATCTTCTCGAGAGAATCCTGCAGCGCCAAAGCGTTCATCACGGTTGCCAGCATGCCCATGTAATCCGCTGTAGCACGGTCCATCCCTTTAGAACTTCCCGATATGCCGCGCCAAATATTGCCGCCGCCTACTACAACAGCTACCTGAACGTCTAGCCTGACAACTTCTTTCACCTGCTCGGCAATCGATGAAATCACTTCCGCATCAATTCCATATCCCTGGCTTCCGGATAACGCTTCTCCGCTCAGCTTTAGAATAATTCTTTTGTAAATGGGCTGTTCCAACTTTTTTTACCTCCGTTCAAGAACGCTTCCCTTAGCGATATGTTAAAAAAGAAGGAACACGAATGGTGTTCCAATTTGTTCTGCGCTGATTGTTTTTATTTATGCCTTGGTTTGGGCCATGACTTCTTCTACAAAGTTATCCTGTTTTTTCTCCAATCCTTCGCCAAGCTCAAAACGAACAAAACGCCGAATTGAAATGTTCTCACCGATTTGCGAAACCTTTTCGTTAAGAAGTTGGGAAATCGTCTTATCGGGATCTTTAATGAATTGCTGTTCCATCAAGCAAAACTCTTCATAATATTTCCCCATCCGGCCTTCCACCATTTTTTCCACAATGTGTGCCGGCTTTCCTTCATTTAAAGCTTGTGCCTTCAAAATATCCTTTTCTTTTTCCAAATCGGCCGCATCCACTTCTTCACGGCTTACATATTTGGGGTTTGCAGCCGCAATTTGCATGGCGACATCTTTGACAAATTCGCGGAAGGAATCGGTTTTGGCCACGAAATCCGTTTCGCAGTTGACTTCCACCAATACCCCGATCCGTCCTCCGGCATGAATATAAGATTCGACCAATCCTTCTGTTGCAACGCGACCGGCCTTGCTCGCGGCAGCGGAAAGCCCTTTTTTCCTTAAAATTTCCGTCGCTTTTTCGATTTCCCCATTTGCTTCCTCAAGCGCCTTTTTGCAATCCAGCATGCCCGCGCCTGTTTTTTCACGCAATTCTTTTACCATCGCAGCAGTTACAGCCATCGTGGTTACCTCCTTATTTATCCTACATATGTAGTGTGAAATTTCTCCTTGTTAAACGGCTTTAAAAAAAGGGTGGTGATAGGTTCCGCAACCTTCCAACCACCCTTTGTCAAGAACTTTATATACTTAAATGCTACGCTGTAGTTTGTTCGCCTTGACGGGATTCGATTACGGCATCGGCCATCTTGGCGGTAAGCAATTTAACCGCACGAATGGCGTCATCATTACCCGGAATGACATAGTCGATTTCATCCGGATCACAGTTTGTATCTACAATACCGACGATCGGAATGCCCAATTTTCTTGCTTCGGCAACGGCAATCCGTTCTTTGCGCGGATCGATAATAAACAAAGCATCAGGCAGACCATTCATGTTCTTGATGCCGCCTAGGAATTTCTCCAAGCGCGCTTTTTCCTTGTTCAAAATGATTACTTCTTTTTTAGGAAGCACAGCAAAGGTTCCGTCTTCTTCCATTCTTTCCAGTTTCTTCAGACGATCGATCCGTTTCTGAATCGTTTGGAAATTGGTCAACGTGCCGCCAAGCCATCTCTGGTTGACATAAAACATTTCGCAGCGAGTCGCTTCTTCGGCAACCGAATCTTGCGCCTGCTTCTTTGTTCCGACAAACAGAATGTTGCCGTTTTGCTCGGCAATCGATTTGACGAAATTGTAAGCTTCATCGACTTTTTTAACCGTTTTTTGCAAGTCAATGATGTAAATCCCGTTTCTTTCCGTGAAGATGTATTTATCCATCTTTGGATTCCAACGACGGGTTTGATGCCCGAAGTGAACCCCAGCTTCCAAAAGCTGTTTCATGGAGATAACTGCCATCCCCACACACCTCCTCAAGTTTGGTTATTTTTCCTCCGCCGAGTTCATATTCCGTCACAACCTCCATCAGGAAGCACCTATGGCGGAATCCGTCGACGTGTGTTTTAACACCGACAATTAATATACCATAACCATACATGGGTTGCAAGACTGCAGCTAGGGGTATAAATCCCATTTTAGCGGTAAAAAAGGTTATTGTCCGGATGTAATGGCTTGAATCAGGGCGGAAAGGGAAGGTTTATGATCAAACACATAGTTGCCTGCCCGGATGCTCGCTTCCAAATGCCGCTTGTTCAGTTCAGCCGATAACGTTTCTTTGTCTTCTATAAATTTCTTCTCCACTAGAAGGTCCCCCAATTGATCGGATCCCATTCCTTGAGGAATGACAAAGGACCAGACCGGTTTCTGAGTGTCGGTGGATGATGACTCTGAATTCAAAGAAGCAGCCATTGACGGACTAGTGGTTGGTTCGGGCGTTGGAGATTGAACCGTACGGTTTGGTCTCCCTGATTTCTCCCGTTCTATCGCTTGATCAAGCTGTTCCTGCGTATAGAGCTTTTCGCCCTGATCATAAATTTTGAATCCAAGCGACTGCAAATTCTGCTTCATGGCAATAATCCGCTCAGCCGGTTTTCCGCTGTCATCAACATTTGCTGCGGCCATATTATCCTTGGGAACGGCAGAAACATTCATCAACTGCAGCAATAAAGCCCCGATAATCATGCCGATTCCCAGTCCGTTTAAAAAAAACCTGTCTTTAAACACGGAATTGTTCCTCCTGTTTGGCCAACTGGACAATAAGCTGAACTTCTCCTTTGTTCATGTCCATCTTTTTTGCAATGAATTCAATCGACTTTCCATCGTGATATAAATCGAAAATTTGCTTGTATCGATCCCTGATCAAATGCGCAGGGCTCGGCGCCGCCTCTTGATTGCTGCTTCCTTCCGTTTTATCCGGAGCAGGCTTGACGGGCTTTGTTTCGATTGACGGCTGTTCGTCCGTTTTTTTCAATGGAAGCGGTTTTTCGTATACAATCGGTTTGCCCGCCTTCGCCTGCACCTCCGGAGATTTTACCTCTTTAGCAACCTGTTGCTTATCGGCAGCTGCCGCAGAATGCTGAAAAAATTCCATCATTTGCTTCTCCACCAGATCGACACGCCCGACCAGCCTGTTCCACTGCTTTTCATGCTCGCTTTTCAGCTCGGAAACAAGCTCCATCAGTTTGCGATTGTCTTCCTCCAGATCATAGGCGAACTGCTCCAGTGTTTCTTCCAATTCCTTTTGAGATTGTTTGGAGTCAAGTGCAGACGGTTTTCTGTTCGGTCTAAAAAAAGCCAAAGCCAGCACGACAATACCCAAAAGCATTACCAATTGCCAAGGGGCCATCCCGGCACCACCTTTTCATTCATATAAATAGAGAATGTTATAACGACACATCAATATGGCGCCCTTTGTACGGATGCTCAGACGCTTGATTCTCGTGTTCATTCGCTTGCTCTTGTTTCGATTGTTTCGATTGACGCTCACGCTGCGAGCTTTGCCGTTCGGGTTCGCCTTTGATTCGATTTTCCGCTTTTTGTTCAATCTTTGCGCTTTTGCTGCTCATTTCCTCGATTTGCTTGATTTGACTC
>CAZESH010000034.1:0-22875 GCA_964514665.1 uncultured Caryophanales bacterium | reverse complement strand
GCCGATCATTGCAACTTTGGCGACTTCTTCGATCTTTACCGGAATTGCGCTGTACATCCGACCCACACCGGGCGGAAAGGTTTCTTCTTCGTTTACCGAAATCCTGACCGGGCGCGTTTTGACCTATATCCCCGTTTCGGGCATTGTGTTGATGTTCTTTATCTTTGCGGTCTGGATTCCATTCCGCCGTTCGCGTCTGGGACAATCGATCTATGCCATCGGCGGCAATGAGTATTCCGCATTTGTTTCCGGTATCGACGTGGGAAGAACGAAGCTTTGGGTGTATACATTGGCCGGTTTGCTGTCCGGCAGCGCCGGTGTATTGCTCACCGCGCAAACGGCCTCGGGCGACCCGCTGGGAAGCAGCCTGTTTACGCTGAATGCCATTGCGGCTGTCGTGCTTGGAGGCACGCATTTGCAGGGCGGACGCGGCGGCTATGTCGGATCTGTGGCAGGAGCGGTCATTTTGTCGCTCATTTTGGGACTGCTGATTTTCTGGGGCGTGCCATCCTTTTATCAGAATGCCGTGCAGGGTCTGATCCTGATTCTCGCTTTGGCTGCGGGATTGCTGCAAAAAATAGGACGGCGGCGCTTAGCAGGCAACTCTTTAACTTCTCAATCGAGGAGGTAAAAAATGAAACAGTCAACTGAACCGATCAAAACCAAACCTCAGGGGGAAATGAACATTTCTGCGACGGGCTTATTTAAAATCATGAAATCAAATGAATTCAAAGTATATATAACCATGCTGGCGCTTTATCTCGTGTCCGGGATTTTGCAGCCGAACTATTTTTCTTTCGAGCATGCGATGCAGCTATTGGTGATGGCTTCTTTCCTCGGGATCCTCGCGATGGGACAGAGTCTGGTGATTCTCACCGGGGGCATCGATTTGTCCGTCGCTTATATTTTCAACCTCGGAGCTGTCATGATGACGCAGATGTCTGTGCAAAACGGCAGCCTGGCGGCGGTAGTCACCGTGCTTGCCGTAGGGGTATTTATCGGCGTTCTTAACGGAATGGGCGTCGCCTATTTGAAAATTTCCCCGATGATCATGACGCTGGCGATGAGCAGCATCCTGAAGAGCGCCACCTATGTGTATACGAACGGAACACCGAAAGGCCAAGCGCCGGAATGGCTGAAATATTTGGCCACCGGATCGTTCATGGGCATTAAAGTGGCCATATTTGTCTGGCTGATTCTGGGAGTGGTCGTGATGGTCTTGCTGGGAAAAACCGGTTACGGCCGCAAAATTTATGCGCTTGGCAACAATACGAGCGTTTCCTATCTTTCCGGGATCAACAACAATCGCGTCTTGATCGGTGTCTATGCGCTGAGCGGCCTTTTTGCCGTATTGGCCGGCATGATGATGACCGGATTTTCCGGACTGTCCTATCTCGGAATGGGCGACATGTATTTGCTCCCTTCGATTGCTGCGGTCGTCATTGGCGGCACTTCGATTCTGGGCGGCAAGGGCGGTTATGTCGGAACGATCGCCGGTGCGGTGATCATCTATGTGCTTATGAGTATTCTAACCTCGCTGGACATGAAAGATGCAGGGAGACAAATCATTTACGGCTTGGTGATTTTGATCGTGCTGTTCTTGTATGGGCGAGAGAAAAAAGTCCGGATTTAGTCTGAGCAAAAGGAGGCTGTCAGATGGACAAATGGAAACAATTAAGCCGTCAACTCGATTCGTTCACGGTTGTCGAGCTGTCCCATCGTCTGGAGGAGCATATTCCGATTTGGCCGACGCATTCGAAATTTCTCCATACCTTATGGCATTCTTACTGGCATGGAGATGAAGCGATCGACTATCAGCTGCTGATCAACGAGCATAACGGAACCCATGTGGATGCGCCTGCGCACTTTATGAAAGAGGGCGACGCGCATATTTGGATTGACGAACTATCCGTGCAGAACTTTTACGGCCCATGCGTTGTTCTGGATCTTTCTTATATCGGAGCTGGCGGGTTAGTGGAAGAAAAGCATCTGCGCGAATGGGAAGAAGCGCACGGGACCATTGAAGAAGGGGATATTGTGCTGCTCAATTTGGGCTGGGCAAAGTATTGGCGCAATCGTCCGGATGATCGCGAGTATGTGCAGCACTGGCCGGGAGTAGGGAAGTCCGCTGCGGAGTATGTGGCGAACAAAAAGATAAAAATGATCGGCGTGGATACGTTAGCCATAGATGTATATGGCTCTGCTGACAATCCCGCTCATCATACCCTGCTGGGCAGCAAAATCCCGATTGTGGAAAATTTGCGCAATTTGGATAAGATGTCGCTTCGCGGATTTTTCATGGCTCTTCCGCTGCTTATTAAAGGAGGTTCCGCATCTCCGATTCGGGCCATTGGATTTCGCGACTAAAGAAGGGGAGATAATCATGTTAAAACGTATATCATATACCTTGTCGGAAAATGCGCCGGGATGGCCGGGAAATCCCACCTTGAAGATAGAGCCCCATTCCCTGATTTCAGAAGGGAAATTCAGCAACGAATTCAAGATGCAGCTGTTTAATCACTTCGGTTCCCACATGGATGGACCGAAGCACTTTAACGATAAGGGACCCAGACTCCCGGAACTGCCTTTAGAGAATTTTGTTTACAATCGGCCGCTGCTGATCGACATTCCCAAAACCTTTAAAGAGCTCGTGCAAGTGGAGGATCTTCAGCCGTATGAACAGCAGCTGAAAGAAGCCGATTTGCTGATGATCCGCAGCGGTTTCAGCAAATACCGCAGCGGGCAGCCGGAGCGGTACGCCAGTGAAGGGCCGGGCGTCAGCGCGAAAGCCAGTCAATATTTAATCGAACAATTCCCCGGATTAAAAGCGATCGCACTGGATTGGATCTCGCTGGCTTCCTTTGCAAATCTTGAGGATGGGATCCTGTCCCATCAGTATTTGCTGGGCATGTTCCATGACCGCTATATTTGCATTATCGAGGATTTGAATTTCGATCAACTGCAAGCGGACGGCTTGCAAAAGGTATGGTCCGTTCCATTGTTCGTGGAAGGCATCGACAGCGCACCGGTCACGGTGATTGCGGAATTGAAATAACAGGGAAATCAATAAACCGTTAACAGAGCAGCAGCGAGTGTTGAAACCGCGTCGGAAAAAGGACGCGGTTTTTTTGTTTGATAATGGGTTGACAGGGAATATTTACTGAAATATAATTTGCTTATTCAAAAAGTAAAACAATGTTCCGAATAATGGAACAGATAAAGGCAGGATTATGCAAATGGAAAAAACATTCAAATCAGGTGTGGTTCAAAAAACCTTCGATGTGATCAAGGCATTTGTCGATATTCAGCCCGAGTGGGGAGTTCGTGATTTATCCCGCCAGCTGCAATTTCCTGCCAGTACGCTGCACCGCTTTTTACAGCAGCTGCAGGATGAAGGGATTTTGGAATTTAACGAGTCAACCGGCAAATACCGCATCGGGGTCGAATTGATCCGGATCGGTTCCGTCGTTTCATCAAATTTGGACTTGATAAAGATAGCCAAAACTTACATGCAGCAATTGGTAGACAAACACAAGGAAACGGTTTGCTTGGTGATGTACCACAAGAAACTGCACAAAATCGTATTTGTTGAAAAAATTCAAGGTCCGCATCCGCTGCAATATTTGATCAATCTGGGTGAATTTCAACCGATTCCCTATGGGTCAAGCGGTAAATCCATTCTCGCTTTTCTGGAACCCGATGAAATTGAAGATATTTTAAACCATGAAAATTTGATCGGGGAACAGGCTGAAGAAGTTCGCAAAGAAATCAAGCAAATTCGTGCTTCAGGTTATTCCATGACCCGGAATCAGAGGATTGAAGGGTCGCAGGGGATTGCTGCGCCGATACTTAATGCGGAGAACAAACCAATCGGAAGCCTCTTGTATACGGTTCCGGTCTCCCGATTCCAGCCCGGGAAGGAGAAGGAAATAGCCGCGGATGTTCGCCATGCGGCTTTCACCGTCTCGCAAATATTAGGACATCGGGGCGGTGGAAAGTCCAATGAGGTATAAAGATCAGGTCGTTATTGTCACCGGAGGGGCCGACGGAATTGGCGGCTCCATCAGTCGATCATTCAGTTCTGAAGGCGCTTACATCGCAATCTTCGACCTTCATCCGGAAAAAAGCGAGCGCATGCAAGAGCAAATACGCCGTGAAGGAGGTGAGTGCAGCATCCATACCGTCGATGTGACTGACGAACTTAGTGTAAACGAAGCCGCATCAGAGGTAGTTCGGCGCTGGGGAAAAATAGACGTATTGGTGAACAATGCCGGCATAAGCAATCCGAAAACGGCAGAACAAATGAATGTGCGAGAATGGCAGCGGGTTATCGACGTGAATCTTTCCGGTGCGTTCATCTGCACCAAGGCTGTTATTGAGCCGATGAAACAAAAAGGACGGGGGAAAATTGTCAATATCGCTTCTGTAGGGGGCAAGCGCATCAGCTTTGCAGGAGGAATTGCTTACACGGCTTCCAAATCGGGACTCATCGGACTGACCAGACATCTTGCATACGAATTGATTCCGTATGGAATCAACGTGAATGCGGTTTGTCCGGGTGGAACAATGACGCCGTTATATGCTTCTATTACAGATGAAAATCTTCTGAAAGAGCGAATTGATATGATTCCTGCCGGAAGATTGTGTTCTCCCGACGATATTGCCGACACCGTGCTATTTCTCAGTTCCGATCAGGCCAAAATGATCTGCGGCGTTTCGCTCGACGTCGACGGCGGAAGTCTTCTGGGTTGGATGAACGTTACCAAGTATTACGAGAAAAGAAACGAAATCGCGCAAAGGAGGATACAAGGGTGACTGCAACTGAAGTGCTTTTGCACGAAGGATGTTATGACCGCGAGACTCAGAAGCTTTACGGCAACGAATGCAAACCATGCGGCCAAGTTTTTTTCCCGAAACGCCGGTTCTGTCCGGCTTGTTTGTCCAATGATCATTTGGAAGATTTTCAAATTCCGGATATCGGCACCTTATATTCCTATACGGTCATTCACACCGGACCTGCCAGATTTCCGGCTGTTTATGCCGTCGGGTATGTGGATACAGACCGCAAGGTGAGGCTGTTCGGACATATTGCAGCCAAAGACGGAGAACTTGATCTCGGTCAAGAGATGAAAATTCAGTTGGGGCAGATCGGAAGAGAAGCAGATAAAGAATTGTTGGGTGTCGTTTTTACGCCGATAAAGACGGAGGGAGAAATATGAGAGAGGTTGCGATTGTCGGTACCGGCATGATTCCACATCGCAAATATCGCGATAAATCCGTTGTTGAGTTGGGTGCAGAGGCCGTCAGGCTGGCACTGTCGGATTCCGGATTGAAACAATCCGATATCCATGCCGCTTATTGCGGCAATGTTTATTCCGATATGCTGTTGGGGCAAAAAATTTACAAGGAGGCCGGAATAGACGCTCTGCCGATATTTAATGTGGAAAATGCATGTTCTAGCGGAGCTACGGCATTCCACGAAGCTTATTATGCGATTGCCGATGGGCGATATGATACAGCCATTGTACTGGGAGTTGAGAAACTAAGCTCCTTGGGAGGCGGTGCGATTCCGCTTGACATGGAAGATATCGAAGTGCGTCAAGGACTAATCATGCCGGCGGTATACGCCATGCGGGCAAAGCGGTATATGCATGAATATGGCTGCACGAAAGAAACATTGGCAAAAGTATCGGTAAAGAGCAGGAAAAATGCCAGCATGAATTTTCACGCACAGTACAGAGATCAGGTAACCGTTGAAGAGGTTTTGGCATCCAAGCCGGTCACGGATCCGCTAACCTTGCTGCAATGCTGTCCCACCAGCGACGGTGCGTCTGCTGTCATATTATCCACAACTGCAATTGCCAGACGACATACTTCAGCACCCGTTCGAATTTTGGCTTCGGAGCTGACATCCGGTAAGTATACCAATGGCTACCGCGATATGACCATTCCCGAAATAACAGTACGGGGTGCAATAGAGGCTTACAAAATAGCCGGGTTGGATCCGGAGGATATCGATGTTGCCGAAGTGCATGATGCATTTACCATAGCCGAGCTGCTCTATTATGAGGCTTTGCAATTTTGTAAAAGAGGGGATGCCGCCAAATTGATCGCTGACGGGGATACGGAAATAGGCGGGAGAATACCGGTAAATCCGAGCGGAGGTCTGCTCTCCAAAGGTCATCCGCTTGGAGCCACAGGAACCGCTCAAATCGTGGAGATCGTCACACAGCTGCAGGGCAGGGCAGGACAGCGCCAGGTAGAAGGGGCAAAAATAGGCTTGACCCACTGTACCGGAGGCGGCATATCCGGTTTTGACCACGGTGCTTGCAGCATACACATTTTCGCGAGGTGACGGACATGGAGCCCAAAGATAGCATGAAACTTCTTAGTGGAATCAAGATCCTTGATTTCACCACATTCCTTTCGGGGCCCTTTGCAACCCAAACCTTGGGAGACTTGGGCGCAGAAATCATTAAAATCGAATCTCTCGAAGGTGACAGCACCCGTCCGATTCCGCCTTATTTTGCAGGAGAAGACAGTATGTATTATATGAGTACAAATCGGAACAAGCAAAGTTTGGCTGTCAACCTGAAATCGGAGAAAGGCCGAAAAATCATTTACCAGCTGTTGGACCAGTGCGACATGGTAATCGAAAATTTCCGTCCAGGCGTCACCGAACGCTTGGGAATCGATTTTGCAACGGTCAAGCAGTATAAACCGAACATCATTTATTGTTCGATTACCGGTTTTGGCCAAGATGGCCCCTACCGCAACAAGCCGGCCTACGACATGATTGTTCAGGCTTTGTCCGGAAGCATGAGCTTGACCGGGGAAAAAAACGGCGATCCCGTCAGATTGGGTGTTCCGCTTGGCGATTTGGCCGCAGGGCTGTATGCTGTGATCGGCACGCTAGGCGCTCTGCAATATCGCAATCAAACCGGCAAAGGACGATATATCGATATATCCATGCTTGATTGTCAGCTTCCGCTGTTGTCTTATTTAGGAGCGTATTACCTCTTCTCCGGAACGATTCCTTCCCCGCAGGGCAGGGAGCATGATTCCATCCCGACCTATCGGGCAATCAAATCCGGGGACGGAGAATATGTATTCATTACCGCCAATACGCAAAAAATGTATGAGGGGGTATGCCAGGCAGTGGAACGCGAGGATCTGATCACCAACGAAAAATATTTGACAGGGGAGACCCGTTTGTCGCATAAAAACGAGCTGGTGAGCGAATTGGAAAAGGCATTCTCGCATTTCAACACATCCGTACTGTTGGAACGGCTTGAGAAAAATGGCGTCCCCTGCGCCCCGATTCACAATCTGCAGCAGGCCGTGAATGATCCGCAAGTGCTCTACAGAAACATGATTATATCAACTGAGCATCCGCTGTTGAATGAACCGCTGCAGCTAATCGGCAATCCCGTAAAATACAATGATTGCCACAGTGAAACTTACGTTCATCCGCCGCTGCTGGGCGAGCATACCGAATCGCTTCTTTTGCAGCTCGGATACAGCAGGGAAGAGATCGATCAATTGATTGTTTCCGGTACGGTCAAGATGCGTAATACCGCTTCAGCCAAAGAGGAGAAACGGCAATGACCCTTGATTTGACGGAGTGGATTTACGATGAATTTGCCGATCTTTCAGACAAAGCCCGGAACACTGTCAGCATTTGCGCCGTCGACTTTTTCGCAGCTGCGCTGGCGGCACTGGAAGAACCTGCTTACCGGCATCTAATCGCATACATCAAAGATACGTCCAAAGGCAGCATTCCGCTGCCGGGCATGCAGGAAACCACCAATGCTCAACAAGCCGCAATGGCATTGGGCACATTAGGGCATGCGTTGGATTATGACGATATTTCTTCGGTGCTGATCGGTCATCCTTCTGTAGTGCTGATGCCTGTGATTTATGCCCTTGGATATGAACAGAACAGCAGCGGCAAACAAATGATGGATGCCTACACAGCCGGTTATGAAACAATGGCGCAAATTGCCGCCAATTCAGCCGGAGCCCAGTACGTCAAAGGCTGGCATACAACCGCGACTATCGGAGTGTTCGGCGCAACAGCCGCAGCCTGCCGCTTGCTGTCGTTAAATCGTTCCGACGCTATGCATGCGATGGGCTTAGCCGCTTCGTTGGCTTCGGGGATTCGGGGGAATTTCGGAACTTCGACCAAACCTCTGCATGCGGGTTGGGCTGCCGGAAACGGAATTTTTGCGGCGAAATTGGCGGCAAAGGGCTTCGATGCTTCGCTTCAGGCCTTGAATTCACAGCAATCCTACTTTCATATTTTCTCTGGCACAAACAAGGTTCATCGAGTGTCCAAACGATTTATCGAAGAAGGCATTATTATAAAGCCTTATCCTTCCTGCGGATATACCACACGGGCCATTGACTGTGCAATAAAAATCAGAGAAATCGACGATTTTCATGCGGATTCGATTAAATCGGTCACCTGCTTTATTTCCCCTTCAACCGACAAGGTGCTTTGCTATCCCGACCCGCAGGATGGCATGCAGGCCAAGTTCAGTCTGGAATACTGCACAGCATTAGGCCTGCTCACAGGGCCAATGAACAATTGGCATTTTGCCGGGGGATTTGCGGAGAGCAAAGCAGCGGCGCAGGAACTGATGTCAAAAATATCGCGTGAAATTGTTGAAAACCTGCGAAATGCAAGTTACGGAGAGCAGGTATTGGGTTTGAAAATCGAAATGCAGAACGGGCAGCAATTCGAAGCTGCGGTGAAGTCGGCAAAGGGATATCCGGAAAATCCGATGAGCGAAGAGGATTTGAAAGAAAAGTTTATGGGCTGCATGAATCCCCGCTGGGACCGGCAATCCCGCCTTGCATTGTATGAGCAGTCACGCGGATTTTTCTCTACGGCGCAAGCCGTTCCTTTAATCGATAAGATGCTTTCCTGTCTGCCATGAACGGGTAAACAGATAAATGACAGAGGAATTGGAAAGGAAACGTCGAAATAATTATTATCGCTCAGTAGTAGGACACCTGTCCTGCTATACGGGACATTGATAATAAAATTTATGGATGCAGGAGGGGATTCCAAGTAATATTCATCACGATTTGAAAGCGCTGTCAATATAATTTTATCATTAAACAGGGAGGTTTTTCATTTGTTAAAAAATCGATTCATGCTTTCATTGTTGGTTTTGGTGATGCTTACTGTTATCACTGCCGGTTGTGGCGGAGGCGCTTTTTCCGGTTCGAAAAAAGAGGCTGCAAGCAGCTCGTCCGAATCAAATGCCAGCCCATCCCCAAGTGATTCTGCCAAGAGTAATCCGTCCCAAGCTCCTGCAAGTCAAGCTTCGGATAATGCCCAAAAATCCGGGGAACAGATCAAGTTGAAGATGATTGGTACTTTACCGATCAAATCTTTCGGCACAACGGCTCTCAATGATTTTAAAAAGAATGTTGAAGGTGCTTCCAACGGTTCCATCCAAGTTGAAACATTCCCTGCCGGACAACTGTACAACGATAAAGATGCCGTTAATGTTCTTCCAACCGGTGCAGTGGATATCGGCATGTGCCAAATGGATTTTTGGACGGGAAAAGTGCCGCTGATCGGTGCGCTCTATATTCCGATGCTGTTTGACAATTACGATCATTATTATCGCTCCCGCGACGCCATTTCGGCACAGTTGGATAAAAGCTTGCAGGAGAAAGCGCATGTCAAATTGATCGGATGGTTCAACTACAATGACCAATCGATCATCTCCAAAGATCCGATTCGCAATATTAATGATTTTAAAGGAAAACGCATGAGAGGTTGGGGACAGTATTCCTCTGCATTTTTCCAATATGCCGGATCGACAGCTGTGTCGATGGGCGCAGGCGATGTGTACGATGCGTTATCCAAAGGCGCGATTGACGGAGCCATGTCAACTGCAGTCAGTCATCTCAGCCGCAAATTTTATGAAGTGGCAAAGAATGTAACGGATATGAGTCTCGAGCCCGTCACACCCTATGCCATTTTGGTCAATTTGGACACTTGGAACAAACTGTCTGATGATCAGAAGAAAATTTTGATGGACGCAGGCCAAAAATCCGATGCATGGTCGAGGGACGAAGCCCAGAAGGAAACCAAAACCGCCATGGCGCAATTGAAAGAAAAAGGAGTTAATATCATCACTATCGAAGGTAAAGATTACAAAACCATTCAAGATTCGGTACTGCCCAAATTGAAAGATCATTTCCTGTCACAAACCGGAGATGAAGGAAAAGCATTGCTGCAAAAAGTGGAAGATGAGCGAATCAAATAAAAATTAAAGTCTGAAGAATCTTCTAAAGCAGCTGCACGATTAGATTATATTTTATTTGGAGTGATGACGGATGACGCGGGAAGATTCTTCTGCACAAAAAGCTTTGCGTATATTGCGTTTCATGATTGAAGGAAATAACGAGTACAGTGTGAGACAAATCTCCCACGAACTGCACATTCCCAAAAGTACGGTGCATCGGCTGTTAATCGATTTGCAGGCAGTGGGCTTCATTGTTCAAACCGCAGAAAGCTACCAGTACTCGCTTGCGATGGAATCCTACAGATTAGCCTCGCTCGTGATGCAAAAAATGGACTATATGGAGGTCGCCCGTCAACTTGCCAAGGAACTGGCCGAAGAATCCGGCGAAACGGTGCTGTTCGGTTTGTATAACCGCACGCATCGACAGATGATGGTGGCCATTATGGAGCAGTCCGTGAATCCGCTAAGATATGTCGTTGACGTCGGCGTACTGATGCCGGTTTATGTTGGCGCCAGCGGTAAAGCCATCATGGCATGGCTTCCCGATGAAGAAATTGAACAGATCATCAAGCAAGCGGAGAAAGCCGGTGTTGTCCTTAAATCTGAACAATTGAAACAAGAGTTAATGGAAATTAGACGGCAAGGGTATATTGTCACATCCGGAGAAAGGATCGGCGGTGCGATAGGCATCGCCGCTCCGGTTTTCGGCTCCGGCAAGCAATTGCTCGGAGATCTGGTCATAACGGTGCCGGAATACCGCTGCGACCGGCAAAAAGAAGCGGCACTTGCCAAACTGGTTATGGAAAAAGCAGAGCACTTATCAAGGCTGATGGTTGCGCACAAGTAATGGGTTCATCAGCGTTCAAAGATGGGGTGACAACAGCATGTCCGTAATTCGAAACACCATACCGAGACTGTCTTCCTGGACCGGTTCGTTGGCCGGTTGGCTGATGGTTGTGATATCGTTCATGATGGGCTATGACATATTGCTTCAATTGATTTTAAGGCACGGCACGATTTGGGTATATGAAATCTCCGGCTATGGCTTGTTTTGGTTTTCATTCTTGTCTTCCGGCTTCGTATTACTGAAAAATCGCCATATCCATGTAGAAATTTTGATTTCCCATCTTAATGCAAAAACAGAAAAAGTGATTCAAGCAGGCGGGTATCTCCTGATCATTTTATTTTTGTCGGCAATGTCTTACTATACATTCCATTTATCCATGACTGCTTTCGCCACTCATGAGCGGTCATCCACTCTTGTGCAAGCGCCGATGTCCTATGTTTATTTGGGCGGAGCTGTCGGTTTGGCGGTTTTTTTAATACAGAGCGTCTTTTCCTTGATAGAGTTGATCCTTCAAAGCGGGAAGCAAAAAGAGCGAATTCAGTGGATACCAAGCTTGATCTTGTTGGCTGCGTTCATCCTGGGCATCGCATTGTGGTTCTCTTCACCGATATTGGGTCTGCTTATAATGCTTGTCGTAATGCTGATCGGCGGGGTGCCGATTTTCGCCACGTTGGGTGTCGTCGGATCTCTCGGTCTTGTCTTTCTGTCCGGCTTGGACCAGGGTCTCCCGCAAATTGCACAGATTGCCTTTAAAGCATTGGATAACAGCTCGCTGTTGGCGATCCCGCTTTTTATTTTGGCGGGTGTGATCCTGCAGAAGGGGAATATCGGCCCGGAAATCTATCAATTTGCCACGGCTTGGCTGGGACATATCCGCGGAGGGTTCGGTATTGCGACGGTTTTGGCTTGCGGGATTTTCGCAGCCATATCCGGCTCGAGCGTGGCCACTTGCGCAGCGATCGGGATTATTGCCATTCCTGAAATGATCAGACGGAAATACAGGCCGCTCAGGGTGTATGGGTTGTTGGCGGGCGGAGGGACATTGGGCATACTGATTCCTCCCAGCACACCCATGATTTTATACAGCGGCATGACGGACGAGTCGACAGGCCAACTTTTTATGGGCGGAGTATTTCCCGGTTTATTGGTCATGCTGTTGTTTGCGGTTTGGAATTTTATCATCGCCGATAAGGGGACGGTTGCCGAAAAGTATAGTCTAAAAGCGCGTTTGCTGGCCACGAGAAATGCGATATGGGGCGTGATTCTGCCGTTTTTAATCATTCTGGGCATTTATTTCGGTCTGCTTACCCCGACCCAGGCCGGCGCCGCTGCCGTAATCTATGCGTTTATCGTCTCTCTCGCAAGGAAAAAAATAACCGTCCGAGACATGCCGGCCATTTTGGCAGAAGGCACTTTGAGCAGCGGCATGATCCTGATGATTATCGCCGGAGCTTTAATGCTGGGACAGGTTGTTACCTTGCTGCAGATTCCCGATAATTTGCTGAACTTCATCAATCAATCCGGCATGTCCACTTGGGCTGTCATGTTAAGCATTACGTTCGGCTACATGATCCTGGGCATGTTTATGGAGGTCGTATCCGTGATGCTGATCACGCTGCCTGTCGTCTATCCTTTGATCATTTCTTTGGGGATTAACGGCTTGTGGTTCGGCGTCTATCTGACCATGCTGATGGAACTCGCCCTGATTACACCACCGGTCGGATTGAACCTGTTTGTCATTAAAGACATTTCAAAATCCAGCATCAATCAGGTGGTTCGCGGTTCAGCTTCATATTTTCTGCTGCTTGCTGTTGTCATCATCATTATCATCTTTTTCCCGCAGCTTGTATTATGGCTTCCGGGCAGGCTCATCGGATGATCTGGACTCTGAAAACAAGGAGGTTTGAAGTTGAGTGTACTCAGTTCTTCACTATTTCAAAATCTTTTTTCGACAGAGGAAATGCGCGACATTTTTTCGGACCGCAATCAAGTGCAGAAATGGATTGAGGCCGAGATTGCGCTTGCCGAAGCAGAAGCGGAATTGGGCGTAATTCCGTCTGAAGCTGCAGCGGAAATACGAAAAAAGGGAAAGGTCGAATTATTTTCCATCGATGAAATGAAAAAAGGAATTTTATCCACCTGGCATCCGCTCATCTCGATGATTCGACAATTTGAAGGCTTGTGTGATCGCCCTTACGGTGAATATATTCATTGGGGAGCGACAACACAGGATATCATGGATACGGGATTGATGCTGCAAATCGGAGAAGCGCTGCAAGCGGTGGAACGGGATCTTGATAAATTGCTGGCGATTGCCAAAAGTCTTGCCCGCAAGCATAAGCATACGATAATGTCCGGCAGAACGCACGGTCAGCAGGGATTGCCGCTTACCTTCGGATACAAAGCTGCCGTTTGGGTTGATGAAATCAGCCGGCACATGGTACGATTACAGGAAATAAAAGCCAAGACCAACACCGGCAACCTAAGCGGAGGTGTAGGAACACTCGCTTCTTTGGGCGAAAATGCGGTTGAAGTCAGAGAACGCTTTTTTGCCAAGCTTGGCTTGACCAATCCGAAAGTTACATGGCATGCTGCCAGAGACCGCCTTTCTGAAACTGTATTTCTTTTGGCTATGATCGGATCCACTTTCGGCAAAATTGCCAACGAGATCGTGCAGCTGCAGAAGACAGAAGTCGGAGAGCTGGAGGAACCTTTCTATCACGGCAAAGTCGGCAGCAGCACGATGCCGCAAAAGCGAAATCCCATGGCATGTGAAACCGTCGTCGCCATCAACTCCTTCCTGCGGCAGCAAACGGCATTGATCACGCAATCGATGATGATGGAGAATGAAAGGGATCTTCGTGTATGGATGATTGAATGGGAGGTCATACCGACAAGCTTTAAATATGTCAGTGCGGTTTTAAAGCATATGGAATGGGTGCTGCGCGATTTGAAGGTCAATGAGAAACAGATGGAAGCCAACCTTAAGCTTTCTAAGGGATTGATTATGTCGGAAGCGGTGTTCATGAAGCTTTCGCAATTTGTCGGTCATCAGAAAGCCCATGAACTGGTGTATGATCTGGCGATGAGCAGTTATGAAAAAGGAATTCTGCTGGCAGATGAGCTTAAAAGCAGCAAGGAGATACGCAGTCATCTTACGGATAAAGAGATTGACGAGCTCTTAAGTACGAAAAATTATATCGGTTTGTCCGCTTATTTTATCGATAAAGCTTTGTCATGAAATGGGGAGAAGGGCTTCAAAGAAGGGGGTGTTTATCATGTTTAATGCATCACAAATCAAACAAGAGCAAGAAAAAACATTGTCGTTTTTGGAAAAGGCAAACATTCGTCTGACACAGGATGAGGCTGCGCAGATCGAGATCGCCGACTTTGGCCTCAATGAATTGGAACGTACGGGCCTGCAGCTGATCACCTATGTAAACAACTCCAGGTACTGTGCGAAGGAATTGGTGCTGTATCCGGGTCAAACTTGTCCGGAGCACAAGCATCCGCCCGTTGGCGGCGAGAAAGGCAAGATGGAGACCTTTCGCTGCCGTTGGGGGGTAGTATGGCTTTATGTTGAAGGAGAACCGTCAACAGACATTCAAGCGAAGATTCCTCGCGGATCCGAAATGTATTACACAGTTTTTCATCAAATCGAATTGAATCCCGGAGAACAATATACGATTTCTCCCAACACCTTGCATTGGTTTCAAGCCGGTGATGAAGGCGCGGTCGTTTCTGAATTTTCCAGCACAAGCCGGGACGAGTTTGATATTTTTACAGATCCGAGAATTATAAGGATTCCTGAAATCACCCCGTAAACCAAATTAAATGACGGGGCGAATCGGAACGGAAAGATGGGGAAAGAAAAGAGGTTGAAGCATAATGAAACTTCGCTGCGCCGTACTGGATGATTACCAGCAAGTCGCAGAGAAAATGGCGGACTGGTCAACGCTTGCCGATCGCGTGGAGGTTCGTTTTTTTCAACAGCATTTTGTCAAAGAGGAGGAGCTTGTTGAAGCAATCGGCGATTGTGAAATTGCCGTGATCATGCGTGAACGCACCCCTTTTCATGCATCGATCTTCGCCCGTCTGCCAAAATTGAAGCTGCTGATCACATCCGGTATGCGCAATGCATCTATCGACAGGACAGCCGCCTCGGAGCATGGTGTGATCGTTTGCGGTACGAATGGCAGTTCCGGACCGCCAGTCGAACTGGCCTGGGCTTTGATTTTGGGCCTTGCGCGCAGCATAGTTTCAGAGAATCATGCATTCCGTAATAACGGTCCCTGGCAAAGCAGCATCGGGGTGGATTTGTTTGGCAAGCGTCTCGGACTTCTCGGACTCGGAAAGCTCGGAACCAGGATGGCAAGCATAGGGAATGCATTTGGTATGGAGGTAGCTGCATGGAGCCAGAACCTGACCTTAGAGCGGGCGGAGGCAGCCGGTGTTCTTCTGGCAGCCTCAAAAGAGGAATTGCTGGAAAGCAGCGATTTTATATCGATTCATCTTGTTCTCGGCGAACGGACCAGAGGTTTGATCGGCACTGAGGAATTGAAGCGCATGCGACCCTCATCTTATTTGATCAATACGTCACGAGCCGCGATCGTCCATCATTCCGCGCTTGTGAAGGCTCTTCAAAACGGTTGGATTGCAGGAGCGGGAATCGACGTGTTCGAAATTGAACCTTTGCCGGAGGGAGATATTCTCCGCAAGCTGCCCAACGTTCTTGCCACACCGCATCTGGGATATGTGACGCAAGCCAATTACAGCACGTACTATTCAGAAGCTGTTGCCAATATCCAGGCTTATTTAAGCGGTTCGCCCATTCGGATGTTATCATAGACGGGTGCCCATGTTGCGTATTCGGAAGATGCCATTTTCATGGAAGTGCCGAAGGCACGAAAAAAGCACTGAAAGTAGCGATTACATAGATGGAAGGGACCCGAAATTTATGATTGAGCTGGACGCAGGTAAGCAAAGCTGGAAAATCCAAGGCATTATATTCGATAAAGACGGAACTCTCCTGGATTTTGGCCATATGTGGGGGAACTGGAGCTTATCTCTGCTTGATCAGCTGCGGCTTTTAGATGCGAGCGTCGATTGGGAAGGCGTGCTCGGTTTGTCATTGAAGCCTGACGGAGTCGATTTTGATCCGCATGGACCGTTAACCATGGCTGCGAACGCGGAAATTCGCGCGATCCTTGCCTGGCAGTTGTATCAAGGTGGCTGGCCATGGAATAAAGCGATCAGCCAAGTTTCCGAACGGATCGAGACGGTGAATGGGATGATGGAACAAAGCCGCCCTGTACGGCCGCTTCCAGGTTTGCAGGCTTTTTTGTCGGAATGCCGCAAATGCGGACTGGTTTTAGGTGTGGTAACATCGGATGAGACGGCGTTTGCCGTAAAGCATTTGCGATGGTTGGGGATACGAGAGTACTTTCAAGTGGTAATCGGCAGTGATCAGGTCCCGTTCGGCAAGCCGCATCCTTTGATGCTGCAGATGGCATTGGCAAAGCTCGGTTTGAGGCCGCAGCAAGCCGTGATGATTGGAGACACCGCCGCCGACATGCAAATGGCGAATTCCGCAGGGATGGCCGCGGCAATCGGAATCCATGACGGCAGTGCGTTTCCGGCAGGGGCTGATGCTGGGATTCACAGTTACGAAGAACTAACATTCAGAAAGGAAGAAGGATGAAACAATCGTGATTAAACCTTCTCCAAGAATCATAAAAATAATAGTAGAAGAATGTAGCTAAAATGAAACCAAAATGAAAACCCTTGCAAAATTTTCGGCTTTCGAATATATTATTTAGTAAATAAACAATCTTAAAAAAGCATAGCTTTAAGGCAATGGTGCCTTTGGATAAAAAAAACGATTTGTTTTTTTATTCCGGGCATTTTTTTGTTGTTTTACAACCTGTGAAAAAGAGGTGAAAGGAGTGGGATTGCAGCCAATACGCGCCGCAGCGCTAGCCGTCAGGGTCATCCCGAATGTGGATGCGGCACTCTCGAAACAGCTTGAATTGAAGTCGCATATCCGCAGCTTGGGACTGCTTACATCGAGTATTGACGATGTCGGATACACGGCAGTGGACGAAGCGACCAAAAAAGCGGCGGTTGAAGTGGTGTATGCGAGGTCGTTTTATGCCGGTTCGGCTCACGCCTCAGGACCTTTGTCCGGTGAATTCATCGGCATCATCGGTGGAGAAACGCCATCCGAGGTCAAAAGCGGATTGGAAGCGGCAATCGATTTGCTGGAAAACGGAGCGTGCTTTTATTCCCTCAACGAAGAAGGAACGCATGCTTATTACGCTCACGTCATTTCCAGAAGCGGTTCGTATTTGTCCAAAATTGCCGGCATCCAAGAAGGCGAACCGTTGGCTTATCTGATTGCCCCCCCATTGGAAGCGATTTTCGGCATGGATGCGGCACTGAAGGCAGCAGACGTCAAGCTGTGCCAGTTTTACGGTCCGCCGACGGAAACCAACTTTGGCGGCGGCTTGCTGACGGGAAGCCAATCTTCTTGCGCGGCGGCGGCCGAAGCATTTGCCGAGGCGGTGAAAGGGATCGCAAAGGATCCGAAATAATACGTGCAAGTAAAAGCGGGTGAGAAAGATTGGATAATCAAATGATGGCGCTCGGAATGATTGAAACGTGGGGGATTCCGGCATTGATTGCGGCGGCGGATGCGGCCGCCAAGACAGCCGATGTTAAAGTGGCTGCCTATGATAAAGCCGATGCGGGAATCGTGACGGTATACATATGGGGCAGCGTATCTGCAGTCAAGGCTGCGGTCGCGGCAGGCGAAGCGGAAGCCAAGAGAGTCGGCAAGCTGTTGGCGACGCATGTCATCGCCCGGCCGGACCTCTCGCTGGCTTCAGTCGTCCGTCAACCGATGAACAGAGAAGCTTCGATTCAAGATAAGGTTCCTGCATCCGATTTATCCGGACTGGAACTGCTTTCTGTAGAAGAACTGCGCAAAAGGGCACGCAATACGCCTGGTTTTCCGCTTATCGGAAGGACAATCAGCTCGGCCAAAAAATCGGACCTGATTCGACTCTTCATGAATATGAAGCAATGAAGGGAGGGATAACCGGAAATGATGCTGGACTCCGATTTGCAAGCGATCCAAGAAGTGCGGAATTTTTTGCAGCAAGCCAAAAAGGCGCAAAAACAACTGGAAAAAATGACGCAAGCGCAAATTGATCAAATTGTCGGGGCGATGGCCCGCGCAGCCGAGGCGGAAGCTGAAAGACTGGCCGCGATTGCCGTGGAAGAGACGGGATTCGGAAAAACGGCGGATAAAAAAGCCAAAAATTTGTTCGTTGCCCGGGATGTATACGGAGCGATCAAAGATATGACCACCGTAGGCATCATTCGCAAGGATGAAGCCCGGAAAGTGTGGGAGATTGCCCAACCGGTCGGGATTGTGGCAGCGATCATTCCCTCGACCAATCCGACTTCAACCGTCATGTTCAAATGCATGATCGCCTTGAAAGCAAGAAACGCAATTGTCATCAGCCCGCATCCATCGGCCTTGAACTGTTCGCTGGAATCGGCGAAGGTCATGCGTCAAGCGGCGGAAAAAGCGGGCGCGCCGGAAGGTCTCATTCACTGTGTCGGCATGCCGTCTCTTGAAGCGACCCAAGAGCTGATGAAGCATAAATTGACCGACATGATCTTGGCAACCGGCGGCACAGCCATGGTAAAGGCCGCCTACAGCTCGGGAAAGCCGGCATACGGAGTGGGGCCGGGCAACGTTCCCGTATACATTCATCGGAGCGCGGATGTGCCTAAAGCGGTCGGCCGCATCCTGCAAAGCAAAACGTTCGATTACGGAACGATTTGCGCCTCCGAGCAAGCGATTGTGACCGATCAATCCGTGAAGGGACAGGTGGTAGACGAATTCAAGAAGCTGCACGCCTATTTTCTGAACGAACAAGAAAAAGCAAAGGTCGCGGCCATATTGCTGCAAGGCAGAGGTCTGAATCCGCGGGTAGTCGGGAAATCGCCGCAGGTCATTGCCGAAATGGCCGGAATAACCGTACCGGCAAACACCAGCGTACTGATAGCAGAGGAAACGATGGTCGGGCTTGAATACCCCTTTTCGGTTGAAAAGCTGAGCCCGGTATTGGCGCTGTATACAGTGAAGGATTGGCAGGAAGGCTGCCGGCGATGCATCGAGCTGCTGGAGTTAGGCGGACTCGGCCATACGCTGGGCATCCATTGCGAGGATATGAACATTATTGAGGCCTTTGGCCTTGAAAAGCCGGCCTCGCGCATTGTCGTGAATACCGGCACCACTTTCGGCGGAATAGGAGCATCTACCGGCATACAGCCTTCCATGACGCTCGGCTGCGGCTCCTTCGGAAACAACATCACCTCCGATAATATCGGGCCCCAGCACTTGTTGAATATTAAAAGGGTCGCATTCGGAATCCGTGAAATGCAAGTGGAGACGACGGAGCACCAGGTTTCACAAAAAACGGAAAAGATTTTGCACTCCAGTACGAATCTGAATATCACACGCGATGAAGTGATGCAAATCGTCAAGCATGTTTTGGCGGAAATGAAAATCTAATAATTTTGAGGAGGATTTTTCATGGCAGGAGAATTGACGGCACTCGGAATGGTAGAAACCAAAGGTTTGGTAGGTTCGATCGAAGCGGCGGACGCCATGGTGAAAGCGGCAAATGTCAAATTGATCGGCAAGGTGCATGTCGGCGGCGGTCTGGTCACCGTCATGGTAAGAGGCGATGTGGGAGCTGTCAAAGCAGCGACCGATGCAGGAGCGGCAGCGGCGGAAAAAGTGGGAGAACTGGTTTCCGTTCACGTGATTCCGCGTCCGCATAACGATATCGAACACATTCTGCCGAAGCTGGAAGGTTAAGCAAGCAGATGGCGCTCATTACGGAAACGCATCTGCGTTCCCAGTGGGTGAAAGGCATTCCGAATCCGTTCGTGATCGCTGAAGGGGATAAGCTGACACCGGCCGCTGCAGACTTTTTGAAAGACAGGAACATCAAAGTCGAACGAACCGATTCCGTCTCGTTCCATCCTGCAAACCAGGCTCGGTTCAGTATTCCCGTAGGCGTATCAAACCGGCATGTTCATCTCTCCCCTGAGCATGTCGAAGCCTTGTTCGGCATCGGATACCGTCTGGTTCCGCTTCGGGAGTTATCCCAGAAAGGACAATTTGCCGCACAGGAAACCGTGAAGCTGATCGGTCCCAAGGCAAGCTTTGAACAGGTGAGAATATTGGGGCCGTCCAGAGGAGCCTCTCAGGTGGAAATTTCCGCAACCGACGGATATTTGCTCGGCATGCATCCGCCGCTCAGATTATCCGGCAATATTGCGGGAACTCCGGGAATCAAGCTGGCGGGCCCCCGCGGATCGGTTCAATTAAACGAAGGCCTGATCGTCGCCAAAAATCACGTTCATATGTCTCCCGAAGAAGCGGCTGGATTTGGTGTAAAGAACGGGGACACGATCATGCTGCAAACCTCGGGCGATCGCCCGTTGATCTTCGCCGACGTGGCCGTGCGGGTAAACGAACGGTTTTCGCTCGATTTTCACGTCGATACGGATGAAGCGAACGCTGCCCGCCTGAAAACGGGAGATTGCGTTCAAATCATCGGCAAAAACGGGGTCATGATGAAGGACAAAGGGGGGCGTGCAGATGGAAATCAAACATATGGTTGAATCGATTGTGCGCGAATTGGTGCAAGCGATGCAGCCTGAACCGGTCAAACCGCCCAAAGTCCTGTATGTTTTTTGCGACAGTACGGCCCATGAGGCTTTTTCAGACCATTTTATTTTGTTGGAAAGCGAAGGAATTCAACACGACCTGATGTTTCTTGATGGAGATGCCTGTGCTTGGATGGGCATGCATAAAATCGAATCCCGCGGATCGTGCAGCGTGATTGCAGCCGATGAATATGCGCCAGCGCCGATCGAGCTCCCCAATCAGTACGACGGGATTGTCATTCCCGAGATTGATCTCGACAATGCCGGCAGAGCAGCTTTGGGCATGAAGGGAACCGTTAAATCCGAATTGATCTTTTCCGCGCTGGTGCTGGGCAAATTCGTGCTGGTCGGCGAGGATGTCCCCGGCTTGAAGCGATCCGACCGCCGTACCTTGGGCAAGCTCGAGCTGCCCGTACCGTATAAAAAGCTGTTTGATTATTACAGGCTGGAAATGGCACAGTTCGGAGTGGAATTTGCTCCAAGAGAGCTGTTGGCGCAAAGGGTTGTTGATAAATTTGCGTCTGCAGCGGCTTCTTCCGATCCCGGCATCGAAGATGCTGCAAGTTTGCCGCAAGAGCAGGGAAAGACAGGAGAGACAGTTTTTAACGGGAAGCTGCTTTCCGCCGAATGGGTCGCTCAAACATTTAGAAACCAAAAAGCAGAAAGCTTAACCATCAATCGCGATGCGATCATTTCGCCCTTGGCCAAAGATTTGTTGAAGGAAAAACGAATCGACGTCCGTTACTTGGATGAAAGGTGAGATACGATGTTTTTAGGAAAAGTGATCGGAAGCGTATGGGCGACCCAAAAAGAAGAGGGCATGGATAACCTCAAGCTGCTGGTCGTTCAGCCGCTCGATTTCTCGGATCAAGAGGTTGGCCAAACGGTGATTGCTGCCGACCGGATCGGCGCCGGCGTCGGTGAAAAAGTGATCATCTCCAGAGGAAGTCCGGCCCGCATTCTGTTCACCGACAAAAGGGTGCCGATCGATGCCATGATCGTCGGTATCGTGGACAGCTTTGAGGTCGGCGACAAAGATCAGGAATAAGGAGCGTAACCGATGGAACAGCAGAAGCAAAGGGTCATTCAGGAATATGTGCCTGGCAAGCAGCTGACGCTGGCCCATATCATCGCCAATCCGGATCCCATCTTATATTCAAAGCTCGGTATCGAAGAAGCGAATGCGCTCGGCATCCTCACCTTGACGCCGACCGAAACGGCGATCATAGCTGCAGATATTGCAACCAAAGCGGCCCATGTGGGAATCGGATATTTGGATCGCTTCACCGGCTCATTGGTTGTTGTCGGAGAAGTATCTGCCGTGGAAATGGCGGTTGTGGCAATCAACGAATTCCTGCAGGATAAGCTGGGCTTCTCCACCGCAGCGATAACGAGGTCGTGAGCGATGAAAAAGGTGATGATTATCGGTGCGATCGGTTCGGGTAAATCCACCTTGGTTAAAGCGTTGATGGGAGAGTCCGGCTCCGCAGCGAAAACGCAAAGCCTTGTTTATCGGGATTGGCTGATCGATACACCCGGCGAGTACAGCGAGAATCCGCTGTATTACCGCTCGCTGATGGCAACCGCGCATGAGGCAGCCGCCGTACTACTTGTTCACGACGCGACCCGCGAACGCAATTATTTCCCGCCGGGATTTGCTTCCGGATTTCCTGTTGCGGCATTTGGCGCGGTAACCAAAATCGATCATGCAAAAGCCGATCCGAAGCTTGCCTTAGATTTTCTGCGCCAAGCCATGCCGGAGGGGAATATCGTGATGACTTCTTCGCTTGAGCATACAGGGATTGAAGAGCTCAGGCAGATGTTGGTGAACCAGATTCGCAACGGAGGATGACGATGGCAATGTTGGATGTCAAAGAACTGTGCTTGGAAAGGACCCCTTTGACTTTGGAAGAATCCCGCATGATCGGGGATTTGGCCGATCACCTGCAGCTGATTGCCGACATTTCGCAGTCGGACGTATTCATCGACTGTCCGATGGCGGAAAAA
>CAZESH010000033.1:0-22920 GCA_964514665.1 uncultured Caryophanales bacterium | reverse complement strand
GTAGGTAACCTGAAGCAACAACGGTCGATCGGGCAAGACCGCCATCCGATAGCTAAAATATCCATTTCCGACCGCGTCCCGATAGCCGCTCTGAGCATAAACGGAATAACCCGCTCTCGATTGCTGCGATCGAATGTCGTGCTCGACCTCGGATTGCTGTTCATACGGACTAACGACATCCACCGTGATCGCGTTTATCCGGTTCCGCTCCGCTTTCTCATGATCTTCATAGTTTTTGTATTCTTCCTCGTTCATAAGCTTCCAATAAATCGTATACCGCTGGTGGTGCAGGGCATAGAACGGCATCAGCATCAGCCGCAAGCCGCCGGGCTGGCCGATGGGCTCGGTGATGAACGTCAATGCCGTGCCGTCGACATGCTTGATCCATTTTTTGATATCCGGCTCTTCGGCAACCAGGATCGGAACTTCGATGAGCGGATGATGGTGCAGCTTCACATGAGTGTCCACGATATCGTTCTCGGGGAAACGTTCTCTCCCCAGAGCGCCCGCGAGCACGATCGGCCCGTACAGGAAGCCAACTTTGTGGGCCTCGTCCTTCGCCCGGTAAAGATGAAGCTCCATGGGCAGCGTCACTTCGACCGTATCGCCGGCGTTCCAACTCCGCTCGATCTCCAGGTAACCGGGCTCCGAACGGGAATAGACTTCGGCCCCATTCACGACCGCCGCAACTGCTCCCGCCGCCCAATACGGAACGCGGACCCGAAGCTTGAAGCTCGCGTCACGCGCCTTCTCCACGACAAGCCGCGTCCGGTCCGCGATCGGAAAGTCCGTCTCCTGGCGGATGACGACTTGCCGATCTGCGAATTCGGCTCTGGAGGCGATGAACAGATTCACGTAAATCGCATCCGGATTCGAGTGGTAAATGTCCCGTGAGTAGCGGGCCGGATTTTCCATGCCTGTCCCGGTGCAGCACCAGAAAGACTCTTCCGCCGTTCCGTACACTTTGAAATGACCCGGCTCCGTCGATACGAAATACATTTTCATGCCGGTGTCCGGATCCTGTGACGCGAGAATATGGTTATATAAGGCGCGCTCATAGAAATCCATATATTCTGCCTTTTGCGACCAGCGGAACAGGTGTCCGGTCAATTTCAGCATGTTATAGGTATTGCACGTTTCCGCCGTTTCGACGCCCAGCTTCTCCTGACCCGCCGCCCTGAAGTGCTCGAAGATGCTGTTGCCGCCGATGATATAGGAACGGCCCCGCGTCACCTCGCTCCAGAAAAACTCCGCCGCTTTCCGGTATGCCTCGTTGCCCGTAATTTCGTACAGCTTGGCAGCGCCGATCACCTTCGGAATTTGCGTATTTGCGTGCTTGCCTTCGAGCTCATCCACGCCTCGCGAGAGTGGCTCGAGCACGGACTTGTGGCAGAACCGTTCGGCAAGCTCCAGGTACGCGCGGTTTTCCGTTAGCAGATAGAGATCGGCCATCGCCTCGTTCATCCCGCCATGCTCGCAGATCAGCATACGTTGAAATTGCTCGTCCGTCAGCCGATCTGTACCTTTCTTGGCCCAATCGGCGAGCTTGACGACCACCTCAAGTGACCGATCGATCCCCGTCAGTTTGTAAGCGTCGATAAGCCCCGCATAAATTTTATGTAGGCTGTACCACGGCACCCACGATCCGGCAAGGCCGAAGTTGTGGACCTCGAAATCTCCGGTGAACACCCGGTCGAAGCAGTCGCGCGGAAATCCGCTGACATAGCCGTCCGGATCATGCGATTGCACGCTTGCCAGCTCGTCGATGGCATACGTCAGCTTCTGAAGCAAAGCTTTGTCTCCGGTTGCGTGAACCATGGCCGCTGCGGCGGACAGCCAGTGCCCGATGGAATGTCCCGCAATCGGAGTCGCTTCCCATCCGCCATACCTTGACTTCCTGGGCCCCAGAGAAGCCGCTTCGTAGCACGGCGCGACGAGTCGGTCTACGTCGAGATGGAGTAAATACCCTTTTCCTGTATCTTGAGATTGTTTGAAGATGCCGCCCGTCAGCAGTGCGTTTGTCATGACTTTCTCTCCCAACCTGTACGATTTGATTATTCAACTTCTGGGTGAGCCGCCTGTCCGATGACTTCGTCCACATCGACGATCGGTTTCTCATTTTCCAAGCGGATCCTGCTTATGCAGGTTTCGCGCAGCAAACTGCTTTCCGGATTGATCATCCGGTGATAGGCAAGCACCCACTCCTCACCGAACCTCGCCATGGAAGCGTGGCCCGTCCCGGCAAACCTGACCGATGGACGGGTGACCCGATGATCCTCCGGGGACTCATAGGGACCGTAAATATGCGAGCTCGTAGCGAAGCAAATTTGATAACGCGGGTCGCGGGTATCATAGTTGCTCCACGTTAGCAAATAACGGCCGTCTATCTTCTGCAGATGCGGCCCTTCATTATAAACGCCGATATCGAATTGTGCAGGATCTTTCCCTCTGTTGCGGTACAATTGATCCGATATCCGCCTCGGCGGCTCTTTAAACGTTACCATATCGCTCTCAAGCGGAGCGATCCAGCATTTCCCTTGACCCCAAAGTAGGTAAGGCTGATTGTCGTCGTCGATGAACAGATCCGCGTCGATACTCTGGCAATCGAACTCGTTCCTGGCGATCAACGGCCTTCCGAGCATGTCGCGGAACGGACCAAGAGGCGAGTCGGAAACGGCGGCGCCGATCTGCTGCTCGGCAGAGAAGTACATGTAATATTTGCCGTTATATTTATTGATTCCAGGCGCCCATGCTCGTGATTTCGCCCACTCGATATCCTTCAGATCCAGCGCCAGATAAGGTCCGTCCCAGTGAATCAAGTCTTTGCTGTGAAAAACGTGGAACTTATCGTACAACCATCCGTCGCTGTCTTTGGTTGGGTACAGGTAATAATCGTCACCATCCCGAAGCAGGAGCGGATCCGCCCATTCGCCGGCCAACGTCGGCCCTTGATTCACCATCGCATGAACCTCCACTACAGTTATGTGTTGCCGCAATAAAACACTATCCTTTTACAGAACCCGGCAGTAAGCCTTACACGAAGAAACGCTACAACAATTGAGTTCAATCAACCGCCGGTGTTGAAGAACCCTTTAATCCTGTCGTATTCTACCTTTGTAATTGGAAGCACAGTCCCATGCTTGAAGCCATACGGGAAACTGAAACGCTCATCCGAACGAATGAATCGCCCGCTTTCCAGCGTATCGGCGATGAACGGCACATATCCTTGCCCTTCGCCTTCAACGCCGTAGAAATCGAGCATCAGGCACCATTTGCCGTTGCTCAGTTTAAAGGCGGTCGGCGCTTCATAGACCCCCTGCTTCAACTTGGCCATCTCATGATCGAAGGCCTCCACTCTGACATAGTCGTCTCCAGTGAGCGTACTTCCCTTCTCCAGGATGATGGTCGCGGGATTCGCCTCACTCTTAAGAAAACGATAGAACATTCCGTTCTCTTCATATATGGCCGAATCGATAATCCCGCTGTCTTTTTTCCGGCAAAGCAGCTCCGGCGATGTAAAGTTCTCGAAATCCCGGGTCCGTGAGTAGTAAATCGCCTTGGGACCGTAGCCGTTCGAGGCATGAGAAGAAGACCAATGCAGAACATAGTCGCCATGATGAGGATCGCAAATGACATCCGGGGCCCACAAGCAACCGAATGCCTCTTCACCGAGCTTGATCAGCCGCTGGTTCGACCAGTTCACCAAATCCTCCGACTCCCACAGCGTCAAATGCCTGCTGCCGTCGGTCGAAATGTTCTTCCAGTCGCCTCGGTATTTGGTATGAAAGCAGTTCGCCAAACTGAGATCGGTAGAGAAAATATAAAATTTGCCGTTCTTGGCCCTTACGATGGTATGATCGCGAACGCCTTTCTCTCCCAGCCGGCTTTCAAGAACCGGCTTCCCGTCATTTACCTGAATCCAGTTGAACCCGTCCGTACTTAGAGCAAAGTAAACCTGCTCCCCATCAGGCGTCTTTTTTTCTTTAAAATGAACGAATAAATAGCCATTCATGCGAAATAACCTCCTATACGATCAAGATTTTCAAAGTCACCTGTTCGAATTGAGGCAGAAGTTCTTCTTCGTCCTTCATATCGAGAATGGGTGAGCCGTCAAAGCGAAAATGCACCGGTCGAATGCTGGCGTGACGCACTCCGCCGTTAACGCCGCAGGCATGGTATACATTGTACCAATCACCGTATGGGTCTTGTACCAACATGTTGTGGCCCGGCCCATACTGTCCCTGCCGGCTTAATGAATGCATCAAGGGATAGTTCGATTTCCTCCAGACGGCCGGATTCATCGGATCATCTGCGGCGGACATTTCGAGCAAGCCGACGACATATTTCGGACCTACGTTCGAGCCGGAAAATACCATATAGAGCTTATCGCCTCGTTTCAGCACATACGGGCCTTCCGCTACGCCGGAAGCAACGCGGCCGTTGCGGTCCCAGCCGTATTCGTTCCGGCAGATCCGCACCGGATCGCCGGTAAGACGCCATGGCGCTTCGGGGTTTACCGTCGCGATATATAAAGATGCCAATTCCTGCTCCTCCCCGAACCATTTCGGCTGCGACCAGCAGACATAGGATTTGCCGTTGTGCTCGAAATAGGTCATGTCGAGCGAGATGTTGCGCTCTCTCTCGGCCAGATCCGCCAACACCCTGCCATGGCGGTCCACCACCCGGTTGGGTGTGTCCCAATGTTCCGGATTCATGGGGTCATCCCCTTTCAGCAGCGCCACATGAGCCTGAACGCCATGCCATTCATTATTGAGACTGATGGCCAGCAAACAATACAGTTTGCCGCCGATGACATGCAATTCCGGCGCCCAATGGGGACCGTGCCGCTCGCCGTCCGGGACATCGCCATCCCACAGCAGGACTTCAATCGTCTTCCCGTCTTCAAGACCTTCAAGCGTATCCGACGAGCGGATGCAGATTTTACGCTGCCGGTCCTCATCTGTTGAAATAAAGTAATAACGCCCCTTGTAAAGCAGCACAGCCGGATCCGCTTTGCCATTCATCATCGGGTAAGGAAAATCAAGCCGGATAACCTTCGCAAGAAGCGTATACTCGCCTGGCTGCGATAAATCAAGAGCGGCCGCCTGGTCCGGGTCCACGGCAATTCTCTTGAGTCCAACGCTGCCGTCCGAATATCGGGCCGTCACCCGAATGCTGTCCAGATTCAGGGAAGCGGCGCCCGCTTGCAACATAATCGTTGGAGCATCAACGGAAACATTGCAGACGCGTCCAAGCTTGTTCCGAAGATACTCGGCTTCCGAAGCGGTCAAGGCGATTACCTGAGCTGAGTCGGTATCTTTCATGTCCAAATTCACAAACCTGACCGAAAACATCTCTCCTGCCTGCGGGTGATCCAGATGGATAAAATCTTTCGTGGTGACAAAGCGGGTTGCGCCGCCTTCTTCCATCCAGCCGATCCGATAGCGCAGAGTCGCCGCATCCAGTTCGCAGGAATAATCCAGAAGTGCAGCTTGAGTCAGCTTGATCCTTCCTTTTTCTTCATAATGCACAAAGTCCTTCGTTACAAAATAAAGCAATTCGCCAGGATGATCAACATGTCCATTATGATCGAGGGGCGTTGCCAGGATGCCAAAGCCATCTTGAGAGAGCCTAAAGAACCGGGGCTTTTGAAGCAGCTTGGTTGCGCCTGCCGCCGATCGGCTATAATCGGCTTTGGCAAACAGCACGCCATAGTTGCTGTTCAGCGGTTCAAAGCCGCTCCCTTCCATACTTAAGGCCAGGTGGAGACTATTGGCAACAAACAGGCTGTAAATATTCGGATTATCGTCCGGCTTGCGCGTGTAGCCAGCCAACCATCGGCTATCCATACCCAGCATGCGTACCTTGAAGGAATATTCCCTGTTCGGTGTGATCGCGGTCAATTGAAATTCGGCGCTCATCTTTTTCCGCGGCGGCACAAGCATCCCTTGTTCATCCAGTGAACCGGGCAAGGACGAATGCCAGACCGCGGGTTCCCCATTCATTTTCGAAGGGAGGGCGGTGCCAGGCGTTACATAATAGGGCAGCAATAATGAAGAACTCATGGCTATAACTCACCGCCCCCATTTAGCAAGTATGTGCTCATATTCACTTTCGGTTATAGGCAATATCGTGCCGTGACGTTTTTTCAAACTGCCAAACGAATATTCATCCGGCTTCGGCTTCCTCCAGCATGTTCCTGTCGTATCGCCGATGTCCGTCGTGATGAGTGGCAAATACCCGCCGTTTGTAGCATATTGATCAACCAGAAGTCCCCATTTCTCTTCACCATTGAATTTGAAAAACTCGGGACCCTCAACATCCTTCCCCATCAACTGCAACCCAAGGGATTCCAGCGTCGAGATGATTTTCCATTCCCCCATCAGGCGGTCACTGGATTCAATGGTGATATGGCCATCGCCGGAGGCCCGATAATATTTGCCGCCGGCCTTGATGACGGTCGTGTCGATAATGGTGCGTTGTTCTCCCCGGGTGATATACTTTTCGGCCGGGGTAAACGCGCGAAAATCCCGTGTCTTGCTGCAATAAATGTGCATCCCCCGGCCATTCCCGTCTGTGGCGTCCCTGCTGGAAGCCCAGAAGACGAGATAGTCTCCTTCTTCCTCGTCATAAATCGCTTCGGGAGCCCAGGCGCAGCCTGCTTCCTGTGGAGCAACTTCAACCATGCGAGGCTTGGACCAGTGGACCAGATTTGGCGATTCCCAAACAATGAGAGAACGGCTTCCGGTAATCGTCGCCTGGGCCCATCCGCCCCGATGATAGATGCTAAGGTCGGTCGCTAACAGATAAAAAACGCTGCCGTCCGCGCTCCGAAGCAGAAAGGGATCCCGTACCCCCCGTTCGCCGATTGTGGAACGTAAGACCGGTTGTTTGTTATGAAGATCATACCAATGCATTCCATCCTGGCTCATGGCAAAATAAATTTGTTCTCCGCCCTCCTGCTCTCCGATGAAATGGGCGAATAAATAACCATATAAAGAATCCATTATGACCGTCCTTTTTTTGTTGTTGGGTCTTTTCTCGTCGTATACAGAGAGAACATGCCGATGTCGAAACCTCTTTATCATAGGCTGCAACCAGATGTGAGCATATGTTTGTTTTTTTTTATTTTGGTGTTTATTTCGAAACGTTATATCCCACCCGTTCGACTGGCTCCAGTAGATTACCATAAGCAATCTAATTTCACAGCGGCTTCTGACTACATACTTTTACATGGGATCACCTCTTAATAAAATGGACAAGCCGGCACAGACGTCTTTACTGCATTGTGCCGGCTCTCGATGAATCCATTATTACTTATTCATTTTACTGTTCGGACAACAAATACTCGGCATCCCGAAGCAAGTACTGTGCAGCCAGGTTGTTAATATGCTTGCCGCTTTGCGCCTTCACTTCGTTCACGAGGGCAGCCAGTAGGTTCGCATCCAGCTTGCTTTGCAAGCTGTTGGCTACGCCGGCATTATCGATCCAGCCAGCATTCTTGAAGCGCTCGACCAGCGACTTCATGGATGCTATGCTTGTCGTCGTCCGGAACTGGATCGTCAGGCTGCTCGTATTCCCAGCCAGGTCGCTTGCTGTCACGATGTACGTATGCGAGCCGAGAGTCAGCGTGTACAGCGGAATCGTAGAGCCTTGCTGCACGCTTTCTCCATCCAGCGTTACGGTTGTCGCCGCGCTGTCGACCCCTGACGCGATATCGCTCAGCGTAAGAATCGGCGTGATGTCAGTCGTATCGTCGTAGGTGCCGGACAGCAGTCCGGTTACACTAATCGTCGGCGGGGTCGTATCAACGATCTGGATATCGACCGTCGTAGAAGCCGTCGCCCCCCTCGCATCGTATACATTAAACGTCACGCCATAATCGCCCGGCACTTTCGGCGACCAAGAAAATTGACCGGATTGCGGATCGAATATTGCCCCGTCTGGTAGCGAGCCTGCGCTGTAAGTCAGCGCATCGCCGTCCGGATCAGTCGCATATACGGCGAACGTAACGCTCGTTCCAGCTTCTACCGTCTTTGCGGACACCAGCGCGAAAACCGGGGTCGCATTCAGACCCTCAAGCGCGCTGAGCAGTTGCGCGGCTGCAGCGTCGATGGCATCTTGAGTGGCATCGGCGGCCAAAGCTTCTGCGTTCGCGACCGCTGCCGCCAGCGCTTGCCAGCTCATTTCGGTGTAAAGCGTTGCGTCAAGCGCTGCGGCTTGCCCCAGCAATAGCGTGACCAAGCTGTTGTCCGTCCACTCCCCCGTGTTATTGTAAACGGCTTTAATCTCGGCATCGGTTAAGACGTGATCATAGACTCGGAATTCGTCAATCATTCCGTTAAACAGCGGATCAGGCCATTGGCTTTTGCCGATGTAATTTTTGCTTGGTTTAAAATCACTTGGCTTGGTCGTGAAGCCGGTTTTGGTCGCCTTCAGTTCGCCGTTCACATACAGCTTCGCCGTACCGCCGCCCAGCGTTACCGCTACATGCGCCCATTGATTCGCGGCTAGCTGCGACGTTTCCACGATTTGTTCGCCGGCGCCGTTCTTGATCGCAAAACGTAGCGTATTGCTGCCCGATCTCGGCGTCAGGAACATGTATTGTTTGGTGTTGTTGCCGAAGTCGAAGATACGCTGCCACTGGCCGCTTCCATTCCAATACACCCAGGTTGCCAAGGTAACCTCGTTGTAGGCGGACAGAGGATGCGACGCCGGCAGCGTCACGTAGCTGTCCGTACCGTTCAGGCTGATCGCTTGCCCGATTTTTCCTGCCGCGTAAGCGGCGGTTCCCGAGATAGTACCGGTTGTCGTCCCGAAGGAATTGTCTGCATTGCCTTCAAACGAATAAAGCGACAGCGGGACGCGAACAAGCAAGCCTTCGGCCTGCATCAGCTCAGCGGCAAGCGCCGCTTTATCGGCGCCCGGCAAAGCGATCGCCGCCAGAATCCGATCCACTTCCTTCTGATACAGATAGTAACTGCCCTTGGTATAATCATCCGGCGCCAGGATGCCCAGGTCAACCTTGAAATCAACCGTTTGGCTGACCTTATACAATCCGTTGCTCACCGTAAAGGTGACCAAATTGTCGCCATAGTTCGATAGAGTCGGCGTCCAGGTGAACGTGCCTTTTGCCGTATCGAACGCCGCGCCCGAAGGAAGCTTGTCAGCGCTGTACGTCAGCGTCGACCCCGTCGGATCGGTTGCTTTCACCTGATACGTAATCGCTTGTTTTGCTGTAAGCTCCACCGTTTCATTGGGGGCGATGACCGGTTGGCCATTAACGGTGAGCTTGACGGTGCGGGAAGTACTTCCTCCGTTCGCTGCAGCGGTTAAAGTTACGGGATAGACTCCACTCTGCATTTTGTCCGGCGTCCAGACGAAGGTACGCTGGTCCGCATCGAATACGGCTCCTTGCGGCAGTCCGCTGACATTGAATATAGTGCCGGTCACGGAATTCAACTGATGGAGTTTGAAATTAATCTCCGTTCCGGCTGTAACGACTTTATCCATGACAGGAGCGATCGCCGGAATGCCCGGCAGATAGACAAGTCCTTCGCAGGCCGCCCGCAAGCTGTCGGCAGCGGCATCAACCTGAGCCTGGCTTGCGCCGGTATTGGAGGCGACCGCTTGCGCCGCAGGGATCGCCTGCTGCAACGCTTGCAAGCTGTCAGCCGTATAAATGCCGGCATTGCCTGCTGTAGCAGCTTGATCCAGCAAGTACGTAAGCAAGCTATTGTCAACCTCATATCCGGTTTGGTTATACACGGCTCCAATCTCGGCATCGCTTAAAACGCGATTGTATACGCGGAATTCGTCGATCATGCCGTTAAAGAGCGGGTCGGCAAACTGGCTTTTGCCAATGTAGTTCACAGTAGGCTGGAAATCGCTCGGTTTGATCGTGATACTGTTCGACGTCGACTTCAGCGCACCGTTCACATAAAGCTTCGCCGTGCCTTTCCCCAGCGTCAGCGCAACATGCACCCATTGATTCGCGGCAAGCTGGGACGTTTCCACGATTTGTTCGCTGCCGCCGTTCTTGATTCCAAAACGCAGTGTACTATTGTATGAACTCGGCGTAAGGAACATGTATTGACTGGTGTTGTTGCCAAAGTCGAAGATCCGCTGCCAGGCGCTGCCTCCGTTCCAGTACACCCAGGCTGCGACGGTAATCTCGTCGTAGTCGGACAAAGGGTGCACTCCCGAAAGCATAGCATAGCTATCTGTCCCGTTCAGGCTGAGCGCTTGCCCGACCTTTCCAGCCGCGTAAGCTTCGGTTCCAAAGACGGCTCCGTCGGGGAACCCGAACGTATTCTTCGCGTTTCCTTCGAACGAATACAGCGATGTCGTGTACGGTACCAACAAATTACGGGCATCATAAACTTCGTTAATCAGCTCTTGCTCGGTATAATCGGGATTGCCGACGGCGTTTTTCACATATTCAATTTCTTTCTGGAACTGGTAATAACTTTGTTTCGTGTAATTTTCGGCAGGCAACTCCGCCGCTTCCGCGAGCGCATCGGCAATATTGCTCGCAATTGGAGTTACCAACTCATGGCGAACTCCATTAATTCTGAGTTCCCCTAATTCCAAAATTCCCTGAGGCTTATCATGAATAACGTCAGGATATGGATGAATCAATTGGATTTTGAAAAATCTGAATTGGGTGTTTTTGTACGCGTCGTCTACCATAAGTGTCGACATGCCATCGGTAAACGGTGTTTCTCCCGAAGTAATCCGCGTCCAATTGATCTTGTCATTGGATGCGAATATCGTAAGACCCGCCGCGCGGTCCGCAAAATTCGCTCTGCTTTGCAAACCAAAAGCCGTTGCGGAGACTCTAAAATCGGCCCCAAAGTCCAGTATTTGATACGCATTCGGCCAAAACGACAAGCCGGCAAACGTATCGTTCGTGTTATCCGTAAGCAAAGCACTCCATGGGCCGAAAGTGGAAGTCATAATGCCGGGGTAATCCATACTTCCATCCGACAATAATGGAGTCAGCAAAGCGAGACTATCCGCTGCTTTCCTTAAGGTTTGCAATTGTTGAATGAATGCCGCATCGGTGGCCGTTTGGATCAGAGCCATCGTGTCAATATATGCAGCCTTATAATTGTCCAGCGATGCGGTCACGTAACTTACATTCGGATTATAGGGCGCAATGGCTGCTTGCACCGCAGAGGACCGGTCATTGGCTACGGTAATTTTGACATTCCCGGCTGTCATCGATGTACCATCGGAAGCTGAAACGGTAAAGGAATAGGTTCCAGCTTGCGTCGGCTGCCAGGAAAATGCGCCGGTATGCGTATCGAATACAGCACCTTGCGGCAAGTTCGTACTATCGTAAGAAACAACATCCGCGCTGTTTGAATCCGTAGCGGACAGATCGATGCTGACCGGCGCTCCGACATAGGCAAATAGATTGATATTATCCTGGCCTGCATTGAAGGACGGAGGCGTCAGCTGCGTTCCAGCGTCCTTATTGATGTTGTCGATGCCGACCGTCGTTCCGGGTGTTCCTTTTACCGTTATATACAGCAAATCATCGAAATGCTGGAATTGATTCATCGTAAAGGGCACATAGACCCACTGGCCCTTCGTATCCGGCAGCGTGAGGGTATCGTTAATACCCTGAGACATCTGCAATGTGGCTACACCATTGGTCCGAACCTTGAATGCAATCGTTTTATTGCCCGTGGCCGCAGTCAGCAGCGCAATCCTGGCGCCCGTTTCCGTTGCGTTGAACCGGACAAAGGCCGTATCTCCTTCTTGCACGGTAGCCGTATTGTTATCAAAAGACGTATACCGGATTTCCATTTCCGTCAAGGAAGGGTCGGTTTGCTGCTTGGGAAGAAACTTGGCCGCATCCGCCTCGGCAGCCTTTGGGATATAGAGCCAGTAGTCATCCCCGCCGTCCGGGTTCTCCCAGTTCAAAAAGAGTTTCTCGGTGAATGCCTTATAGTAGTATGGAGCCTTCTCCGCAAGATTAATGCCTTTCCCATACGTATAATAAGAATAAAAGTCCCAGAAATTCGTTGTGTTGAATCTCCCCCTGTAACCGCTGGCCAACTGATAGTAGATGGCTTTGATCGTGCCATCCGGATTATAGGCATAAGGCACAGGCGTCCATGGCGTATCAAGCCCGAGCATGTATTGCCAGAAATAGTTGGCGGCCGTCAAAATGCGATCATTCAGAAACTCCATTGGACCTACGGCATCGGCATTTGTGGATACGGTTCCAGCCACTGGATCGAGTTTAGTTCCCTGTGCCAGAAGCATCCGCGAAATGATGGCCGCATTCGTCAAGTCGCCGCCGCCATGCGCCTGGTCCCGGCCCATCTCGACATGCTGAACATACGGAGTGCTTAATTTCTCGCCTGTCGCTGCATTGGTATCCACCAATCGGAACAGTTGCTTGATCGAACCATTGAAGCCTTGATTGATCGCCGTGCTGTTTACGGTCCACCACTCGACAGCCTCATTATAGCGATCCCGATTATCGGTAAAGATATACCCCGCCATGGCTCCGAGCAGCGGATAGTTATGCTGGTTCATGAAATAGTTGTTATTATGCAAAAAAGTTTCGGTGACCGGCACAATGAGGTTGTTCGTAAACTTGTCCGTATCCTCATCGGTCCATGCATTTGCGGCATCCTGATTGCTGGAATACCGCAAGATCTCCGCCCCGGTCACCATTCGGTTGAGCGGGATCGCCGCGTGTATGTGGGCATCCGTATAATAAGCGTATTTCGCCGGATCCATCTGCTCCCAGATGCGGATGATATGCATGGCATTGGCTCGATACGTCTCATCGCCGGTAAAATAATACATCAAAGCTTGTGTATACACTTTGAGACCGTCCTGCACAAATCTCGGTTCAAAGCATTGGCAGTCAAACGCATCAATGGCCGGTTTATCGGGGTCCGATGCGCTTTGATTACTGGACGTGACCGTTTTGGATGCCATTGGATCTGCTGCCATGGCCTGATAGTAAGAATACCAAGGGTCTTTTCCCGCTTGAATCTCCGTTCTCGCATTTTCAAGGATAGCTTTGGTCAATCCGACCCCCGGATGAGTAAAACCGTTGCTTCCGGTCGTTTCATTGATTTGCACCTGATACCCCGAACTAACGGTGCTGCCGGTGTCAGCCGAGACAGCGCCAATCGGCACAATCGTCGCAAATAGGCTCGCAACCGCAACGATTGCCAGCAAGCGCTTACACATGTTTCCAATACGAAAAATGCTTTTTTGCTTCATAATGCTCCTCCTTTGTTATTGGGAATATTTCCCATTCTGACCTTCATTCATCTACCGCATGGAAGCTCACCCCCTTGGCAAATGTGTTGATCACAAAATTGCCCTGTTCCGGCTGCAAGACGAGCTCCCCGTTGATCCGAAGATTCTCAAACCGAACGTTCTCGACTCCCCTTTCTTGATCGTATCCATAGATGCGGTTCGGATTTGCATTGCGCCCGTTATAGCTGATGTTCCGAAACACGATATTCTTGATCCGTCTGCCGGGAACCGGATTATATGTCTTATTCCAGACGACGCGAATGTCCACCAACTGCCCCAACTCGAAATCCTCGATCCGAATATCCTCAAAGGTTACATGACGGACCGTATTATGATCCCCCGCATTGATAGACATCGCCCCCCAATAGTTTTCCTGAGGTTCATGATGCTCCAAAATATCGATGTTCTCGAAACGGATATTCTCGATCACATCTCCATCCTTATGATGGTCGCCGTGCGTTCCTATATTGATAGGGTGCGCCACATCGGCCCAAAGCACGGAATTCCGGACCGTTACGTGCCTCGTATCTCCGTTATAATCCCACCTCGAGCCATAGATCGCAATACAGTCGTCAGAGTTTCGCATGAAGATATCCTCAATCTCAATGTTGGAGCTGGCCATCATGTCGATGCCATCCGACCATCCGCGGGTACTGAACGCCTTGAAATTGCGGATCTGGACATATTCGGAGCTTCCGATGTAGATGCTGTAATGCGGCGGATCCACCACAGTTATCCCTTCCACGGCTATCCGCCTGGAGAACACGATACGAAGTCCCCGAAGTGCAGTGAAGCGATGGAACTCCGCCAGGTAGATTATACCTCTTCCGCGAATCGTCACATCCTCCACGCCCTCGCACACGAGCGACCCGATCAGGACGGCTCCGCCCGCCAGATATACCGTAGTTCCGGAAGGAATGCGAAGAACTGTTTCCTCGATAAAATGCATACCCGGTGCAAAATACAATACGTTCGGCGTCCTGCCTTCAGGTTCTGAAGGAGTCTCAAGCGCACGTTGGATATCCTTGGGTCTGTGAGTACACGGAGGCAACAGCAGCGTATTCCCATCCTCAAGATCCACAGGGTCCGACTCAAGCGGGTTTGCAAACAGATGCAAGGCGGAAAAACGCTGTCCATTCATCTCGACAACAATCTTGCAAGGCTTCTCAAGAACGAAGGTAATGGCGCCTTTATCTTGTTGACAAGGCAGCTGCAAAGAGAGCGGCCGAATGACAGCCTCCCGTATGGGCTGCAAGCGGGATTCCACCCGAACCACAATCGGCCCTTCCATGTCGAAGTAAACCATGGAAGCCTTCCGCACATCGTGCATATCTACCTTAACTTCATATACAAACAAGTCCTGCCAGGCCGCTCCCGGAACCCTGACACTCATTTTGTACTCATCAATCCCGACTGCACCTTTCGGAGCGTCATAGACAACCAAATGACTCATCAGCTTTTCCTCCTGGTTCTTCAAGTCTGTAGCCTATTCTTTAACCGAACCTAGCATAACACCTTTAAGAAAAAATTTTTGGGCAAACGGATACATGACGATCATCGGAATAGAAGCAAGAACCATCGCCGCCAGCTCCAGCGTTTTGGAAGTCACCAGCCCGCTCCCCCCCGATTTCGCGAATAATTCGGCTACCGCCGCATTGGAGCCTTGCGCGATACTTGCCAATTGTTCGGTCGCCGAAGTAGACTGGATTAACCTGAGAATCAGATATTGCAACGTTTGCAAATCATTGGACTGTGTGAAGTAGAGAGTCACAGCATAGTCATTCCATGTCAATACTGCCGTAAATACAAACAGCGCCGATATTACGGGTTTGGAAAGCGGGAGTACGATCTTAAAGAATATACCGTATTCGCTGGCTCCGTCCATCTTTGCGGATTCGAACAATGCCCCGGGAATAGCCTTGAAGTTGGCATTAAATATGATGACATTAAAAAATCCTGCGAAAAGATACGGTAAAATATAAACGAGATAATGATCATACAAGCCGAGCCAATTCCTCAGCATGAAATCAGGAATCAATCCTCCGTATACGTACATGCTGGTGAAGCCGATGAAGACATAAAAACCCTTCGCCTTGACATAAGGTCGGGAAAAAGCGTAGGTAAACATGGCTGTGTACAGAATGGACACCACAGAGACAATCGCCGTTCGCGTACCGGTTATCCAAGCCGCCTTCAGCATGCCCGGATCTGCCAGCACCGTTTGCCAACTGGCCCAAGTGAATTCTCTTGGCCATAGAAATACCGGACCGCGTTGCAAATCGGAACCGGTATTCAAGGAACTGACCAACGAAAACCAAAACGGATATAAGGTCACAATCATAAGACCAATCATGATTGTTATATTCGATGCATTAAATATACGATCACCTAAAGTCTTGCCTCCAACCATAAAGGACATCCCCTTAGAACAAGCCTGATTTTGTCAATTTCTTCGAAAGAGCGTTGGCTCCTACCAACAGTGCAAGCGCAAACACCGATTTCAACAAACCGATCGCCGTAGCCGAGGCGAATTGGAACTGCAGAAGACCCGTTTGATAAACGAACGTATCAACAACCTGACTGGCAGGCAGATTTAATGTGTTCTGGAAGACATAAACCTGGTCGAAGTTGTTGTTCAACATTCGACTTATGGCAAAAATGATCAAAATCATCAATGTCGGCATTATGCCGGGGATGGTTACATGCAGCATGCGTTTAAACCGCCCGGCCCCATCAATGGCAGCAGCCTCATACAAGCTCTGGTCTATACCTGCCATCGCAGCCAAATACAAGATGGCGCCGAAGCCAATTTCTTTGATTAATCCTGTTCCAGTAACTACTCCCCAAAAATATTTGGGATCCGTTAAAAACGGAACAGGCTCGCTTACGAGATGGAGCTTGAGTAGAAATAAGTTAATCATACCGCCGCTTGGGTTCAGCAGCGTGATAAACAAACCGCCAAAGATAACCCAAGACAGAAAATGCGGAAGATAGGTGACCGTCTGGACCAGCGATTTGAACTTGGCATTTCGGATTTCGTTAAGAAGCAAGGCAAACAATAAAGTCACCGGAATCCCTACGATTTGTCCTAATAGGTTGATCGCCACCGTATTCCTGATTACAGCCCAGAACTGAAAATTGTCGAAAACTCTAGTGAAATGCTGAAAATCATTCCATTTACTTGTGAATATACCTTCTATACCCATAATTGGCTCGTAATTCTTGAATGCCATAATTAATCCAAATAAAGGGGTAAAATTAAAAACCAACATAAAAATCACACCAGGTATAAGCATAACCAATAGTTCAGACTGCGTTCGAATATCATGACCTATCCTGAATCCCTTCTGCCTTCGCGACGTCATGCGTACCCTCCATTCTTACAGTAGCAGTGCCAAAGCGCAGTGTATCACAAGAACGCGCTTTGGCACTTGACTTCAGCATTTAATTGCCAGAAATTTTAGGAGTTAACCCCTTTGGTGACTTCAATTCCATATTTCCCAGACCATTCATGGAAATATTTCGTTTTTCCGGCGTCAATCGCATCGATGCCCAGTTTTTTGAGATTGGCAATCATTTCGTCATACAGCTTATTAAACTCAGCAGCGTCTTTAGCCAAAACGATCTTGGCAACTTGCGCTTGCTTATAGCTTTTGATTTCCTGAGCATCATTGAATTCCTTGCTGTCGCTTGGGAATAAATCATTAGGAATCCACAATGCCGATTGATCGTAAGGGACGACTCCCGGCGTTTCACCGTATACGATACTAACATTGTGCGCTACAATGGCTTCTCTGTTCGTCTCCATTGTCGGAACCGGTGTAACGCTGTCTGTGAACGAAATATTAGCGAATGGCCAGAACGCAGTCAATCCCGTCTTGTTGTAATCCGCAGTGTCTTTTATTCCTTGCTCAGTCTGGATAACCAAACCTTTATCATTCAGGCTGTAATGAACGCCTTTGAAACCGTAGTTGTTCAGCATCAAACCTTCTTTGCCGCTCATGAAGCTGATAAATTTAGTGATTTTCTCCGGTTCCTTCGTCGTCTTGGAAATATACGTCTTCATCCAACCGCGGCCGGGTTGTAAAGTCCTCAAGAGAACAGGCTTCGCTCCCGCATTCGACAAGATTGCGCCAGGAGAAACCCAATCAACATCTGTCATTTTAGCAAAACCCGTATCTGCTGCATTGCCGATGAAAGCGAACACCTGTCCGCTCGACACTTGCGTTCTTACCGCGGACGCGTCAATCGTCAACTGACCTGGATCGAAGGCATGCGCTTTTGCTGCCTTATATAGAAACTCAAGCGTATTTTTCATTTCGGGAGCCAACAGTTCATCTCTGAAGTTCCCGTCCTTGTCAACCGGCATTCCGCCAAAATTGTTAAAAAGGAATTGCAATGTGAAACCCAGGTTGCCATTCGGATCAATCAGGGAATCTTTTCCGTGAATCATCAGAGGAACAACAGGGGCGCCGTTGACCGTCAATTTCTTGTCTTTGACCTTCTGTAAAGCGGCAAGAAGACCTTCTTCGGTTTTGAGCTCATCTAAGGTGATACCGGCTTCTTTCATCAGATTGCTATTGACGATAACCGCATTGTTTTGATAGTAGTCTATGTTTTCTTTGATATAGGTCGGATCGGAAGGCGGATAAACCTTTCTTTCATCATCCGAACTGATATGGCTAGGAAATGCGTAGAAAGCGCCATCCTTTGCGACAATCGCATTCTTGACGTCGCCAGGAAAATCTTTCAACAGATGAGAGTTCGGATCGTATTTCTTCAAAAATTCATCCAGATCCCATACCTTGCCGGCTTCGTACAACTTTCTGCCCAACGCATCGTTCGTGGTTGTGATGAGATCCGGCATCTCCGCGTTGGAAACAAGCATCAAGTTCAATTTCGTTTCCCCGTCTTGCGCCGGAATATCAAAATTGAACGTAAGCCCGGTCTTCTCCGTAATGGCGCCTGTTATCGTTTTCGGATCCGTGTCCCAAGTCGTCGGTGGATTCCAGAAGCCTACAGACGAAAACCATACAACTTTTGACGGAGGCTGCGAGGCTTTGGCGGTTTCTGCCGGCGCCGAGGAACTCGCGCCAGGGGAACTGGTAGCGCTTTCTTCTTTTGCGCTATTAGAGCTGCAACCAGACATGACGATTGCAATCACCAAGAACACCAATGCAAACCACTTTCTCTTCATGAACAAAATAACCCCTCCCTATTTCTGATTCTTTTTGTTGAAGCCTCTTTATCATAGACTGCAACTGGATATGAGCATATGTTTGATTTTTTTTATTTTGGTGTTTATTTCGCAACACTAAATAAAAATCAGATTTTGCGGTATTTGCTCGGCGTGATTCCAAAATGTTTTTTAAAAAGTTTGTTGAAATGGAAATAGTCCTTATACCCCACCCGTTCGACAATTTCCTGAATGGAAATTGTCGAATCGCTTAACAGCCCTTTCGCCAGATTCAATCTTTTGTTGATGATATATTCCGAATAGGTTTTTCCCGTTTCCTTCTTGATCAACGCGCTAAGATACCCGAGACTGATATTGAATTGTTTGGACAACGAGCTTAGCATGATATCCTCCGTGTAGCTTGCATCGATATGGGCGATAATTTTTTTAACCAGTTCATGGGATATCGAGACCTGATCAAAAGTCGACTGTTCGAAGAACGATCTCATACGGTCAAACAATTGTTCAAGCGAACTAAAAGAGCGCACGATTTGTTCATAGCTGAGATGCTCGATTTCATGGATCCCGCCCGTACCGCTGTAATATTTGTATATAAGCGAAACGATTTGATTGTAGATCGTGGAAATTTGATCGATAAGCATGAACTCGGATTTGCATTCCTCGTAAAGCCGGTCCAGCACCAGGCTGATTTGCTTCTGGTCTTGCTCTTTAATGGCCACCTCCATATTCAAGATCGCTTTCCCGATCATCGGTGAGAATTCGGCCGATTTATAACGGAGCACACGATGGTCCCGATGAAAGAATGAACTGAACACGGCGATGTCGGATTCTTGGTATATATTGGCTATTGGAGTAGAGGATGTGCCCATGCCGCTAATACCGATGTAATCGGCATCGGCAAGGTTATCCGAGATGTAATTCAAAAAATCAAGCGGATATTTGTTTTCATCGTAATTCAACAAGATGGATAATTTGTTTTGTCCCGTCCGAAAGCAGATCGACTTTACTCCTTGATGAACTGTAATCTCTTTGCTGGCGGATGAGACCGTCGAGCGAGCGTACAAACAACAAAGGAACCGGTAATGGGGATACTCGCACTCGATTCCTTTGTTGGATAAGAAGTTGCCGATTTTGATTTTGTTGTCCGGCTCCAACAATTCGAACAGCTCATCCAGATAAAGATCCAATTCACGGGATTCCTTCTGTTTATCCGCCAGATGGTCGGACAATCGCAACAGACAGTCCGTCAGTTTGTTTTTGTCAACCTGCTTCAACAAATAATCGAAAGCGCCCAGCCGAATCGCTTGCTGCGCATATTCAAATTCAGCATAACCGCTGACCAGGATCGCCTTGGTTTTCAATCGCCTTTGTTCGATGGCCTCCAGCAGCTGGATGCCGTCTAATCCCGGCATTCGAATATCGGAGATGACGACATCCGGTTGTCTGTCGATTATCATTTGCAAAGCGGTCAAGCCGTCATTCGCTTCTCCAATGACGGTATAACCCAAGCTCTCCCAATCGATCAAATGGGCAATTCCGTAAGCCACCCATGGTTCATCATCCGCAATCAGCACACGATACATCTTTATTTATCCTCCGTTTCTTCCGTCTTATCCCAAGCAGGAAACGTGATGCGCACGGTTGTGCCGATATTCAGCTTGCTGTCAACGTCCATATCGGCTTGTTCTCCGTAGAATAGCTTTATTCTCCGGTAAATATTTGCTAAACCGATGCCTTTATCGGCGTTTTTCATCATATATCCGGGCTCCTCAAATTGCTGCAAGCCAGCTAAAAGCTCGTCCAGCCGATGGGCGTCCATACCGCAGCCGTTATCTTGAACGATATATTGAATCTCATTCTCCAGAGTTCTCCTGACCTGAATGTTAACAATGCCCGGTTCGATTTTTTTCTCCAACCCATGGAAGATAGCATTTTCCACTATCGGCTGCAGCAGCATTTTCAATGTCCTCTCCGATTTCAATTGTTCATCCGCCTGGATTGCAACTTGAATCTTCCCCCTAAATCGAAAATCGATAATTTTAGCATATTCTTTCAGATGCGAAAGCTCGTCCTGGACGGTTACGAAATTGTTGCCTTTAACCGCGTATCGGAACATGTTCGATAACGAAGCGGAGATGTCCGCGATTTCCTCGACCTTGTAGAATAGAGCCATAGCGCGTATACATTCCAGGGTGTTGTACAGAAAATGAGGATTGATCTGGTTGCGAAATGCGGAAATTTCCATTTGTTTTTTTCCGATTTCGATTTCGTACATCCGTTTCTGCGCAATTTGGATATCCCGGCTTAATGTCTCCATGTCGTCAAGCATTTGATTCAGATTGCCGGCCAACACACCGATTTCATTGTGGTAAACTACGTTAAACCGGCTTTGCCCGCCTTTTTTTGGATACGATTTCATAAAGTCCATTAAGGCCTTTACCGGTTTTAAAATGCGGGCATAAAAAATCAACAAGAACATGCAGAGCATACAAAACATGACCAAATACGTCGCAATATTCAATCTTTTGACGATATTCAATTCCTGGCGAAGTTCTTTCTTCGGGATTATACTGATGAGTTTCCAGCCGGTTCGGGATAACGTGACGGTCTGCACAATGTACCGCTTATCCTTGCTCCATTTTTCGATTCCAAACCTCTCATTGTTGTTCAGATTGTCTGCGCTGGCCATTATTTTATCGTTTTGATCAAGAAGCAAGAATTGGGAATTTTCTGTCATCTTTGCCTTTTGTAAGATGTTCTTGAAATTGGTCAGATCCATCGTAAAAAGAGTTAGTCCCCTGTAATCCTTGTTCATAAGACTTTTCAGATTATAGACCGGAACGGCAATGGTATAGTAGGAGCTTGATCGATCCGGATTGGTCTGAAGACCCGAATATTCAATGAACGGAACAGGTTTTATGACGTTTGGTCCGATTCCTTCCCCTAAGCTGGTAACCAGGGTGCCTTCCTTATTGTAAAGCTGAATGGCTTTGATGTTCGGTTTTAAGGAAAGCGTGCTCGAGAATACCGATATGATCTCGTTGTTCATGAGAATTCTCGATAAAATGTCATTCGTACTCAAGTAAGTTTGAATCGTCGGGCTGTAAAGCAACGAATATGAAATACCGTCCATGTCCGAATAAAAGCTCATCATCGATTCTTCCACCTGCAGCAATATTTTGCTGGCGGATTCCGTAACCTTCTTCTCGACAATACGTTCGGCAATCGAATTCGAAATGGTGAATGAGATCAAAAGGATGACCAACATGATCACAATCAAATACAGGATTTGTCTAATCAGACTAAGCCTATGAACTCTCCACATGACGAACATCCCCCGTTCATTTTTATAACATGTCTCGATCCCGTCTGAAATAGAGGCTCATCACACTACTGGGTGATAGGGGAATTATCTCGCAACAGACTTCCTCGATGTACATAGCTGTCACCCAAGCCAAACAATTTGGACATCCCTAGTGTATCAAACACGCCAACAATTTTTGCTAAATTCCAAATCCTGCGCTAACAATTCTCTTTTATATGACGCCCTCATATCATATCTTGATTACACCTCTAGTAGATAGTTCCTCCTCCAAGCTTTTTTTCAAATCCAGCAGAGCCTCCACCCGGCGTTGATCGTATTTCTTCACCCAGCGTTCGTAGATGTCGCCGATCGGAGCGGCATTCAAGTAATGGTGCTTGTGTCTCCCCCGCCATTCGACCACGATCAAGCCGGCCTCCTCCAAAATGAGCAAATGCTTGTTTACCGATTGCCGGGTCATCGCGAGATGCCCGCACAGCACGCTCAGGGTTTGCCCGTTTTTTTTGAACAGCTCATCCAGCAGCTTGCGTCGATGGGGATCGGCGAGTGCCTTAAAGACATCGTCCATGTTATCCATGTCCCTATAATATGCAACCAAATGACTGCATGTAAAGCAAAATGAAAACCATGGCATAGTTCAACCTGGTGAAAAAAGAACAAGACCGCACTCCGATCGGAATGCGATCTTGCCAGACTGCTTGCCTCCACTGACAAAATGCCTACTTGCGAGTCAACATGAGATTATCTATCGCCAGCGTGTACGCATTGCTGCTTGGATCCCTGCCCGTGATTTGAAACTTGAACTGCTTGTTCCCTGCCGAGCCGAAGGTGACGTCCCCCAAACCAACCACCGTATATTCCTGCGTGCTTTGATTGAGATCGACCGGATTGCCTTGTGCGGCACCGTCGATATACAGCTGCGCCGTGCCTCTGTCGGCATGCAATTTCACCCTCGCGCTGACCGCATACGTACCGGCATCCGGAACGTTGACGGTGAACTGAATCCAGTCGCCCACGCTGTCGAAATTGCCGTAACCCAGGGCACCGCCGCTTGCCGCGGGATCGTTCCCGACCACGTCGTTATCCCCGGACGCCACCGCTGCCG
>CAZESH010000032.1:0-22930 GCA_964514665.1 uncultured Caryophanales bacterium | reverse complement strand
GGATAACCCCGAAAGAAGAAAGGCGCTTCCCCCGGAAAAGCTGTTGGTTTCACTTGAAATCGGCGAACATGATGATGTTTTGGATTTGGGCGCCGGTACGGGGTACTTTACTTTGCCGGCCGCTAATCTTACCAAGGGTACCGTCTATGCACTCGATGTCGAACCGCAAATGCATGAGGTGCTGAAAGAGCGGGTTGAAGCCCAAAATCTGACGAATGTCGAATTTGTGCTGGGGCCAATTGAAGAGCTGCCGCTGGCAGACAGCAAGGCGGACCGCATCATTGCCTCGCTTGTGATGCATGAGGTCGAGCCGCTTGCCAAGGGCTTGCAGGAAATGTTCCGCGTGTTGAAGCGCGGCGGCCGCGTAATGTGCCTGGAATGGGAGAAGAAGGAATCGGAACAGGGGCCGCCGCTCCATCACCGGATTCATTCCGATGAGATGACAAAAGCGTTCGAGGAAGCGGGTTTCACTGTCGTTCAAACGCAGTTTCCCACAGAGTCCCATTATTTGCTGATTGCTGAAAAAGCTTGACGAACCAGGGGCTGCCAAGCTGCAGCCCCATTTTACAAAAAGGGAAGGTGCAGCATGACTTCGCTCAACATCGGCCCGTTTGTGATCAATGCAGGGCTTCTCGCTTATTTATTGTCCGCGTTTGGCGGTTATTGGGTCTTGAAATTTCGCCTCAAGCGGGCGGAAGAAGCGATGTCGGGGTTTTTAAAGGACAAAATTGCGAACGCCCTTATCATCTCCATATTTGCATGGAAATTCAGCTCGATCGTGTTTGACCCTGTTTCCGTTGTCCGCAATCCGCTCAGTTTGATATATTTTCCGCCTGGAGATAAAGGGGTTTGGCTGGCAGCGGGAATAACTGCCGTTTATTTATGGCTGAGCATGCGGAAACGGCAGCTTTCGCTCCCCATCGTCGCAGATGCACTTGCCTCCGTGTTTTTGGGCGGCAGCGCGCTGTTTCATCTGCTGCAGCTTGCGTTGGAGCAGGATCGGCTTGTTTTTCATATAGCTGCAGCGATTCTTTCCCTGGCCTTGGGCGTCGGGCTGTTCGTACGGGAAAAACTGGGCGATGCAGCGGTATTACTGAAAATTGTGCTTTGGTTCAGCCTCGGACAAATCTTCGTCTTGTTCTTGGACAACCGAACCGCGGTTTGGATATTTTCCCGACAGCAAATGGTGTTTTTAGTAACTGCCTTGATTTCGCTTTTGTGGCTGAACAAATTGGACAAGAATCAATCACGGGAGGCTTAAGCGTTTGGAGAACATATCTATATGGGTCGCCTTTACGGCCGGACTTCTTTCTTTTTTTTCACCCTGTATCTTCCCTTTGATCCCTGCATATGTCTCCCATTTGACGGGGACTGCCGTGCAGCACAATAAAATCGATGTCAGCAAGCGCTTGCTGTTCATGCGCTCGATCTGGTTCATTCTCGGCTTCAGCGTCGTTTTTGTGGCGATGGGGGCTTCGGCCAGTTTGATCGGGCAGACGCTGTCCCAATACCGCGATTTAATCGAAAAATTCAGCGGACTGCTGATTATCTTATTCGGTCTGCAAATGGCGGGGATTCTTAAATTGCGCTTGCTGATGCTGGAGAAAAAATGGGACAGCACCAAATTGAACCGTCAGGGGAGTACGGGCTCCTTTTTATTGGGACTCGCTTTTGGCACCGGTTGGACACCCTGTGTAGGGCTGGCGCTATCCTCGATTTTGCTGCTGGCAAGCTCGTCTGAAACCTTGTTCAGCGGTGTGGTCATGCTGGTCGTATATGCGCTCGGCTTGGGTATCCCGTTCCTGATGATTTCCGTGCTGCTGACTTACTCTTTAAGCGCGGTAAGAAAAATCAACCGCTGGGTGCCGATTTTGTCGATTGTCAACGGATGGATCATGGTAGGCATCGGCTTGCTGCTGTTCAGCGGGCAGTTTCAGAAAATCAGTGCCTGGCTGGCACAATTCACGCTTTAGAAAGGAGAATCGATAGTGAAGAAAAGAAATGCCGCGGTATTGGTGATCTTGCTCGCTTTGGTGATATGGGGCGTCTATGATTACCAGGCGAAAAAAGGATATGGAGAAGTCAGTGGTGGAAATGGAGCATCCGGTGTGCAGACGGGGATTGAAAAAGGACAGAAGGCGCCCGATTTCGAGCTTCAGGATTTGCAGGGCCGGAAGGTCAAGCTGTCGGATTATCAAGGCAAGATGGTGCTGTTGAACTTTTGGGCGACGTGGTGTCCGCCCTGCAAGCTGGAAATGCCGCATATGGAAAAATTTTATCAAGCTTTCAAGCAGGACGGGGATCTTGTCGTGCTTGCGGTAGATGCCACCACGACGGAAAGATCCGTTGATAATGTGGTACAATTCAGCAAAGACTACGGTTTGAGCTTTCCCGTTGTTTTGGATGCCAAGGGGGAAGTAAGCGACAAGTATCAAATAACCGCTTTCCCCACATCTTATGTCATTGATGCAGAAGGAATCATTCACGGCAAGGTTCAGGGCGCGATGAATTACGACATGATGAAGCAGCTTTTCGGAAAGTAATCTTAAAAGGTTAAAGGAGGACCCAGCATGGAATTTCATTATTCAGTATCGACAAAGCAGACGGTTGACGAGGCGGTCAGCACATTGGAGCAGCAGTTAAAGGAATATAAATTTGGACTTCTGTGGGATTTTGACCTGCAGGCCAAGCTGCAGGAAAAAGGCGTTGATTCCTACAATACGGCTTACCGTATTCTCGAGGTGTGCAATCCCGGGGAAGCGGCCAAGGTGTTGAATATCGACAAGCTGGCCGGTTACTTTTTGCCGTGCAAGATTGTCGTATACGACAAGGGCGGCCAAACGCAAATCGGCATGGCAAGACCGACGGCGATCATCGGTTTGTTGGGTGATCCGCAGCTTGAGGCGATAGCCAAGGACATTGAAGAACGGCTGATTCAAGCGATTGACAAGAGTTTATAGGACAATATCTTGATCACTTTACAAACTAGCGGGCCCATGCCCGCTATTTGATATGACGGATATACGCAACCCCCAGCGCCATGTTCTCCCATAGCAGCTGTTCAAACGCATCGCATTTTTCTTCCTCACAGTGGATCATCACGACAACCTCGGCCAGATTTTGTTGGGCGAGGGAATGTTTTTTCCGGATAATCGCCAGCTTGATGATCAAGCCGATGGCCAGTCCCGATGCGCCTCCGATCACCCCCCAGAGGATCGGTCCCCATTTGAGAACATAGCCGTAAACGGCGCCTAACAGCATCAGGCAGGTTCCCAGTATGGCACCCAAATCGAGCATGCTGAAGCCGTCCGAATAATGGAGACTATCGAACAATTTGGCCGGTTCTGTCCGCTTGTCCAACGGAACGGCCAAGATTTTTTCTTTGGCAAGTCCCTTTTGCCGCAGTGCAGTTAAAGCGAGTTCAAGGTACATGTTTTGTTCGAAGGTTGCTATAATATACAAGGATCGCACCACCTAAAATGGCATTTCAAAACTCTCGTTTTGGAAATTTTCCCGTAAAAATCCAGACTGTTCCTTGGAAAAGAGCTTATTCAGTTCGACCGCGGAATTATAAGCGTCATAAAAAATAAACGAAAAAATCGAAGGCAAGTACAAAAGCCATTGCATATCCAGAACCGCTTTCGCCCGATCGAATTCTCCCAGCAGCGAATAGTGGAGCCCGAGCGGAAGGTGCGATAAAATAATCAACGAGATGGAATAGGCAAAAATAAATATGCCGGTAATAAATTTGTGTACATACAAATGACCCAGCCCAGGGCCGATCACGGACCACATAAAAGCAAGAAAAGGTTTTCTTTTATCCAAATAATTGATATCCCATGTCCCGATCGACATCGGCAGCAGCTTGGCATCTTCCCGATCGGCCAGCAGGTAAAGCTTGTTCATGTCAACCGTTGAGCGGTAGCTGTCCCAAATCGCGAAGAAGTATATGGGAACGTAAAGCATCAACCATCTTTCGTCCAATACTTCCTTGGCTTGATCGAAGTGCCCGAGTAAGGTATACATGATGCCAAGGTTGATTTTGGCCGAATTGTTGATGAAGATCTCCCAGACGATGAGGATAAAAGCCTTGGCCAATCTTTGCTGTATCAAATAGCCGAAGCCGGGATAAGCGAAAGAAAAGAAAGCCACCACCCACGGGTTTCTCATATGAATCTGGATGAGTGAAAAAGGCGAAAGAAAAGCTCTTGTTCTGCGGTAGGGAGGAAGCTGCTGCAATAAATAACCTCTTTTCGAAATTGCAATATATGGAAATATAGGGATAAGTGTACAAATACATTTTTCTCATAGTTACAGTAATTTATACAACCTTAATTTGGATATGAAGCTAAAGAGAAGCAAAGGAAATTCAGTCAAAACGTCGAATCCCTCTAACAGGGCATTTATTGGAATTTATCAAGGAGGTTAAGAAGATGACGATAGATGGAAATTATTCAACCGGCAATAAAGCGGGCGAACTGCCGGATAAGATGACGGCGGCGGTGATGCTTGAACCGGGCGTGATTCGCCTGGAGGAACGGCCGCTTCCGGTGCCGGAGGCGGATGAAGCGCTGGTGAAGGTTATGGCGGTCGGTATTTGCGGCTCAGACATGCACTATTACGAGCATGGGAGAATCGGCCCGTATGTTGTGGAAAAGCCGATCATTCTCGGACATGAGTGTGCAGGCGTGATCGCTGCCGTCGGCGCAAACGTAACAAGTGTACGCGTCGGAGATCGCGTTGCGGTTGAGCCGGGGATCACCTGCGGACGTTGTGATGCATGCAAGCAGGGCAGATACAATCTGTGTCCGGAGGTTTCATTCTTGGCCACACCGCCTGTGGACGGGGCGTTCGTGCAGTATATAAAAATCAGGGAGGATTTCCTCTTTCCGATTCCCGACCATCTATCCTTCGAGGAGGCTTCCTTGAACGAACCGTTCTCCGTCGGCATTCACGCCGCAAAACGAACGGGGCTGCGGCCGGGAGATTCCGTTGCGATCATCGGCATGGGACCTGTGGGATTAATGGCGGTTGCCGCGGCAAAAGCATTCGGAGCAGCCAAGATCATCGCAGCCGATTTAGAACCGTTTCGCCTTGAGGCAGCTCGAAAAATCGGCGCCGATCATGTGATTAACGTGGCTGAGCAGGATGCGCTGGCGGAAATCAAGCGGTGGACCGGCGGCAAAGGTGTGGATGTGGCTTTCGAAACGGCGGGAAATCCAAAAGCGCTGCAAACGACGCTTGCTTCGTTGCGCCGCGGCGGCAAAATGGCCGTGATCGGTCTTCCCCAACAGGATGAAATCCCTTTGAATGTGCCGTTTATTGCCGACAATGAGGTGGATATTTACGGCATATTCCGGTACGCCAATACGTATCCGCAAGGAATTTCCTTTTTGTCGGGGGGAATTTCCGACGTCAAAGCGCTGATCACCGACCGCTTTCCGTTATCTGCCGCTCAGGAAGCGATGGAGCATGCGCGGATCAACAAGAATCGCAGCATCAAGGTGATGGTATATCCCAACGGGCAGCCTTGAATTCTAGCGGATTATCTGCGCTCTCCCTCCAGCAGATCCACAGCCAGGGAAAATTCATCAATGGCTTTCTCCAGTGAGCGGATGTAAATTCTGATCCGCTCTTCGTCGGGGGGGTGCTCAGCCAGCTGCCTGCGATAATCGCTCAACTGCTTCATCATCGTATGAATATCCATGTTCAAGGTTGTGACCACATTGGCAAAGCTGGGGCGCACTGCCGCATCGGCTTGTCCAGCATGCTCCGAAGCGGCGGCGGCTTCAGAAGCGGAACGATGCCCAAGCTGCGCATATGCGGCGGTCTCGGGAGCGGAACTGCTGCCAGGCACTTGTGGAGCCGCATCAAAGGCGAAATCGTCATCCGGCAGCGCTTGCGCGGCGGCCTCCGGCTCATGCTGTGCATCGTTTATATACTCTATCCGTTCTATATAAGCGGTTGGTGCTTCCGGGGCTTCCTCTGCTTGCTGTTCTGCGGCCGGATGCTGTTCTCCGGGAGGATCGCCATAGTCGATATGCGCATGGAAGGACTGGCCCAAAACCGACTTGACGATTCTGGCTGCGGGATAATTCTCTCTCGCACTCGCATCAAATGGCTTGGCTTTGCGCTTGCTTCTGGCAATCATCTCATTCATCCATTCTTCCGACTCTTCAATTTGTTTGCGGCGGCTTGCGGTTTCCGCACTCTCGTTCGGAAAGCTCCCGTTCGGCTCGGCAGCCTTGTCGGTGTCGCTTTGGAAAGCGGGCGCCGGCGTGTCGGAAGGCTCTTGCGTATCATCATCCCGGGTATGCGGAGAACTTTTGTCTGCCGAATGATGGTGGGCTTCTTCTGTTTCCTTGGTGCTTTGCCTCACATACAATCCGTCCTCGCAGCTTTCCGTGAAGTAGAAGATCATCATTTCGTTATATGCAATTAGATTCAAAGCTTCATCAAAACCGGGATCGGCCATGAAGCGGTCAATCAGGCGGTTGATTTCCGTTTGCTTGTGGTCATCGTAATACTGCTGTTTGATGACCGTTCCGGCCAATTCATAGTTGCAGTTCCGCAGCATGGCTTTGAGCTTTAATCTTTGGAATAGATTCACAGGTTATTCATCCTTCCTTATCTGACTACCCGAATGACTTTTAGTCGTATGATACGATTGATGATATCAAAATGTGCGTCTTTTATCCTAGGTTTAAGCGTTCTTCCGATTACACTTTGACAGGAAAGATGACCTCAACCGTAGTGCCGATCTGCAGCTGACTGGAAATCCGCAAGAATGCTCCGTGGTTTTTGAGGATTTTCTGGCTGACCATCAAGCCCAATCCGGTGCCGTTTCCTTTTGTCGTATAAAAAGGCTCTCCCAATCGGGTAATTTGCTCCTCGGAGATGCCGCTTCCTTGATCGGTAATCCGTACGACCAGCTGACCTTTGCGGCTTGCTTCGACTGCGAGCGTGATTTCCCCTCCGTCCGGCATGGCTTCAATGGCATTTTTAAGAATATTGATAAATACCTGCTTCATTTGATTCGAATCGCAAAGAATCGCAGGCAGCTGACAAGGGATAGCTGCTTTAATCCCGACATTGCTCATGGCTGCCTGTGCGCTGATCAGGGCGATGACGTCTTCCAAAATTCGCTTCATGTCCATCAGTCTGAAGTCCGTTTTTTGCGGTTTGGCCAGAACCAGCATTTCACTGATGATGATTTCGATTCTTTCCAGCTCGGCCTGTACAATTTCCAAATAAGTTCTTGACTTTTCCGCATTAGCGTTTTTAAGCAGCTGCAGAAAGCCTTTAATTGCGGTCAGGGGGTTGCGGATTTCATGGGCAACTCCGGCGGCCAGCTGTCCGGCGACCGACAGTTTTTCCGCCCTGAGCATGGCGTCCTCTGATCGGCGGGTTTCCGTAATGTCTTTGAAAATTAGGAAAAGTCCGCTGATAATATGGTTGATGATGATGGGTGCAGGGGTGATCAGCACCTCGATAAAGTGCCCGTCTTTATGCTTGAGCCAACAATGGATGTCCGTTAGTACATTTCCTTGAATAAGAAGCTTGAAGCGTTTTTTGGCCAGCTTTCGTTGAGAAGAGTGGATCAGATGCAGATATTTTTTTCCCACCAGCTCTTCATGGCGATAGCCGAGCAATTTTTCCGCAGCCGGATTGTGATTGGATATTGTGCCGGATGGATCGATTGAAAAAATCCCGTTTGGGTTGTACTTTTTCAGGGAACTGTATTTCTGCAAATTCTCTTCCAGCTGCTGTTTGCTTGGCCGTTTTCGGGGGGATCCGGAGATTTCCGTGAAATAAACGATCAGGCGCTCCGGATCAGCTTCAGTACGCGGCAGCTTGGTAAGGAAAAGCCTTATGGCTAAGGTGCGCTCCGATTTAGTCCTGCATATGGCTTCGATCTGAATACTGGTCTCTTCTCCAAAAGCGAGGTGCTGCAAATAATCGCTGCGGTTTTCTGCATTGTTCGGGTATATAACATCCATAAAATTTCCGTTTGTCAGTTCGCTTTCCTTCTCACAGCCTAGTATCCGGCGCAGAGCGGGGTTTGTCTTGATCCATCGACCGTCGCACGAAATGACGGCAATTCCGACAGGGGAAAATTGGAAAATACGATCGGTAATATTGGATTCAGGCGAATTTAACATTATCGACATCAGGCATACACGCTCCATATCGAGGATACAAAAAGCTCGGAAAGAAAACTCCCGGCAGCCCATTACGGCAAATAGAGGAGACATTATAAAATGGAAGAAAAATCTAAATATGTGTCGGCTAACTAAAATAATACGGTAAAGGAGGGGTTTGGACAAGACATTCTATTTGGATTGGAATATAATCGGATTTATAGCCAATGCTGTTGACATTCTCAAGCGTGTTAGATAGAATTTATCTTGAATTCAAGATAATTATTTGATCTCGGTTTCCCTCTTGGAGCCTGGTTCAGTTAAGTCCGAAACACAAATCCCCCTCCGGACTTCATGGATCCGAACCTGAACTATTGCCGGTCAGTCAAGATCAAAAACCAATAGCGCCGTGCATATCAGAAAAAAGGAGAGATTTTCATGTCACAAGTCAAGCCAATGATTAAGATACATCCTGCGGAATCTCGTTATACTGCCGACCATGGCTGGCTGAAAAGCAATTTCAGCTTCTCTTTTGCGGATTATTACGATCCCGGGAATACTTCCTTCAGTGTTCTGCGCGTCTTTAACGACGACGTCGTTCAAGGCCATCGCGGTTTCGGCGCCCATCCCCATCAGGAAATGGAAATCGTCTCGATTGTAACGAAGGGACAATTGAAGCACCAGGACAGTACCGGGCAAACTGCGGTAACCAGCTTCGGGGAAGTGCAGCGCATGTCGGCGGGGACGGGTGTTGTTCATTCCGAGATGAATCCGGGCGATGACGAGGTCCATTTTATGCAAATTTGGTTCATGCCGGAACGGCGGGGCTTGGAACCTTCCTATGAGACGACGAAGTACGATCCGGAGAAAATGATAAACAGTCTGCTTCCAGTCGTATCCAAGCAGTCGGGTGAGCAGATTGCCCATATTCATCAGGATCTCACCATTTATTTGAGCCGGCAGGGTCCGGAAAACGAAATCCGCTTTCAACAAAAGCCGGGAAGAAGCATCTATGTTTTTGTCATCGAAGGGGCGTTGACGCTCAATGGCGATTCGAAGCTGGACCGGCGGGATGCGGCAAGAATCCGCAGCGTTGAACAATTGACGATCCGCGCGGATGCGGAAGCGATGTTCATGTTGATTGACCTTCCGTGAGGCAATCCGCTATTTGCTGCAAATCAGCAAAAATGGGTTGTTGCGAGTATGAATAGCGGAACCTGAGTCCGAATAACCCGAAAATACCCCTCAAATACAGAAATAACGGATTCTCTGTCCGCCAATGGTCCGCGGGCAGAGTTTTTTTGTCACATTATCGCTTTGACGGTGCGGGCGTCATCCTCGCTCCGCGTGGCGAAACGGGGCGCATGTTCCCGGGATAGGCCGGAACCGGTTCGGATGCGCTGCAGCCGCAGGGCATTCAGCACCACGGAAACAGAGCTGAGCGCCATGGCCGTTCCTGCCATCCAGGGCTTGAGAAAGCCCATAAAGGCAAAGGGGACGGTCAGGGAATTGTACAGGAAAGCAAAGCCCAAGTTTTGTTGAATGTTATGCATCGTTTTTCGGCTGATCAGAATCGCGTCGGCGACGCTCCGCACATCGGGCTTGATGATATTGACGGCAGCCGCCTCCCGCGCGATATCATTTCCCGTGCCGACGGCTATGCCGATATCGGCAGCCGCCAGGGCGGGGGCGTCGTTAATGCCGTCGCCGACCATGATCACTTGGTGACCCGCCGCCTGAACGGAGCGGATCAGCCTGACCTTTTCCTCGGGCGAGACGCCGGCATAAACGCGGGATATGCCTAGCGAGGCAGCCGCCCTCTCCGCAGCAGCCTGATGATCCCCTGTAGCGAGCGCGACCTCTCTGTGCATTTTTTTCAGCCGGCTCACGGCATACCGGGCGTGACTGCGCAGCGGATCGGAAAGGGAAATGACGCCGCAGCAGACTCCGTCTGCAGCTGCGGCAATCACCGTTTTGCCCTCCGACTGCCATTTAAGCGCGATTTCTTTTTCCGGCTGCTGCATGCGGATGCCGCATTGAGTCAAGTAGCCCGGGCTGCCGGCATGGATTAAACGATTGTCGACCACAGCCCTTATCCCGAGACCGGGCTCGGCAGAAAACTGCCGGACCGAAGGCAAGGCTTCGGCGTTGATTTCCTGCAGGAAAGCGACCGCAAGCGGATGCTCGGAATACTGCTCGGCTGCTGCCATCAACCGCAGCATTTCGTGCACCGAAAGGGTGACGGCGTGAATGTCGGTGATGCGCGGTCTTCCAAGCGAGAGCGTGCCGGTTTTATCCAAAATTACGGTGTCGGCATGATGCAGGTTTTCCAGATAGCGGCCTTCTTTGAACCAGATGCCCAGTTCCGCCGCTTTGCCTGTACCGACCAGAATCGATATGGGAGTCGCCAGACCCAGCGCGCACGGGCAGGCTGCGACCAATACCGAGATCGCTCGTTCCAACGCTATGCTGATGCTGCCCGGTTCAAGCCAGAACCGCCATACTGCAAAGGCCGAGAAGGCGATTGCGATCATCACCGGGACGAAGACGGCGGAAATTTGATCCGCTCTGCGCTGAATCGGAGCCTTTGATTTTTGGGCGTCCTCCATCAACAGAATCATCCGGGATAGCGCGGCTTCATCGCCTGCTTGGGTTACTTCGAGGTGAAGCATGCCGTTTTGGTTCATCGAACCGCTGATCACCGTATCGCCGCTGATTTTATGCTTCGGCATAGGTTCACCGGTCATTGCCGATTCATCGACGTAAGAGTTTCCCTTTCTAATGATGCCGTCAACGGGAATGCGCTCGCCGGGATGAACGATCACCGTATCGCCGGGATGAACTTCTTGATACAGCACCTTTTGCGGTTGCTTGCCCTGCAGCAGCGTTACCGTCTCAGGCCGGAGCTGGTACAAGCGATGCAGGGCGCTTAGCGTGTGTTTTTTCGCCTTTGCTTCCAGCCATCTCCCCAGCAGTACGACGGTGATGATGAGCGCGCCGGCATCATACATCAGCACGGGATGAAGCCTGGGGTGAAGCAGGGCCGATATCGTCAAATAGTGGCTGTAAAAATAAGCGGCTGACGTACTCATGACGACCAGCACATCCATATTGGGGCTTCCGTGCCTCAAGGCGCTGTAAGCACGCGCATAAAAAGCCCGGCCGATGACAAATTGCACGACTGTGGCATCGGCAAGCTGAATGAAGGGATGGAACAAGATCGCCGGACGATGCTGCAGTCCAAGCAAATGGGCAATCATCACCCAAATGAGCGGCAGCGATACGGAAGCTGCAAGCAGCAGCAGCCGCTTTGCCTGTTTTTCCTCCTGTTCTGCTTTCGGCCACGGCGAAGCGGCAGCGCTTTTGACTACGCCGTATCCGATTTGGCCGATTTTCGATTCGATTTGCCCAAGGTGGGTGAGGGAGGGGGAGTAGCAGACGGTTGCCCGATGCAGGGCAAGATTGACGGTGACGGCGCTCACCCCCTCCATGCGCCCGACTGCCTTTTCGATTCTTGCGGCGCAGGCGGCACAGGACATGCCGCTTAACGAAAGCACGGCCTCTTCGATTTCGCTTTGTTTTTTCATGGCAGACTCCTCGTACACTTTGTACAAGTGTATGGCTGAACTGCCTTTTTCATGCTACCGGGGAAAGTGAATTTAACGCATGCAGCATGATCATGACGCCGAAGAAAAGGATGGTCCATGAAGAAAGCTGATTGAGCGAACGTACGAAGCCGAAGCTTTTCATCTTGACCAAAGCCCGGCTGGCCCGGACCGAGAGAATGCCGATCAAGGACATGGAAAATGCGCTTCCTACCGAAAATGCCGTGACCAGTCCCAAACCGAGCGGAATTTTGTCGGCTGTGGCGGCTGCCAGGAAAATCGCCATCGCACTGGGGCAAGGAATCGCGCCGGTGATCAAACCGACCAAGATAATTTTGCCCAATGTTCTGGCTTCGTGCGCGTGATCTTCGTCATGGGAGTGGGTGTGAAAAAGATGGCGGTGCTCGTGCTGATGCGGCTTTTGGCCGTTCAACCGGCCGAGCGATACGACAGCGGGGCGGAAGTGGCGAATCAGCATGGACAGGCCGATGCCGACGATGATCAATCCGGAGCCCAGATTGATCCAGGTGAGATAGGCGTCGGGTGTAAATACGCGAAGTGTCTCCGATACGGCCAGCGAGAGTGCTACGATGGAAAAGGTATGGGCGGCAGCAGAGATGCAGCCGAGCAGCAGGGCGTCTTTGATGCTGCCTCGCGTGGCTATCAAATAGGCGGAGATGACGCCTTTGCCGTGCCCCGGCTCCAAAGCATGCAGAACGCCCAGTCCGACAGCGGCAGGCATAGTGATGAGAGGATTCATCGGTTTTCCTCCTTTAGTGTTCTCCTCCCATGCTTATGCCGCTGTCAGGGATAACTTGTCATCCGATTTGCAAATAAATTACGGGCTTGTTTTTTATGCGCGGGATATTCTTCTCTCCTGCATATTCATCCAGCCGAGCGACAGGAAATAAATCGCCGCTTCCACGGAAGTGATATAAAAGCTGACCGGAGCGTTCGTATAATAGCTCAGGATCAGTCCGGCCCAGACGCCAAGCAGTGAAAAGGACGAGGACAGCAGCAGCATGGCAAAAATGGAGTGCACGAAGTTTCTCGCCGCTGCCGCCGGAATGGTCATTAAAGCAAACACCAGAAGCGCGCCGACAATTTGCACGGCTTCGGCCACGGCCACGGCGAGCAGCAGCAGGAATACGACGGAAATCGAGCGCACGGGAAGACCTGCCGCCTGCGCGCCAAGCGGATCGAACGAATCGAATTTGAGCATTTTGTAGCCAAGCGTCAGCGCCAGCAGGACAAATGCCGTAAGTGCGCTCATCTCCAGGACATCGTTTGCGCTGATGCCGATCACGCTTCCGAACAAAATCGAGGAGGTGAAGCCGGCCTGCTTGGAGGACAAGGAAAGAAAGAGCAGTCCAAGGCCGAGTGAAAAGCTGAGAATGACGCTGATTGAAGCATCCCTGCGAAAATATTTGACGCCCATCCGGCCGATAGCCAGCGCGCTCAGCGTAGTAAACAGCAGCAGGCCGTTGATCGGATTCCATCCCGCCCAAACGGCAAAGGCGGCGCCGGAAAATCCGATATGCGAGAACGTATGTGCGATAAAGGGCAGCCCCCTTGCCACCACAAAAACACCGATTACCCCGCACATGATCGCAACCAATGATCCGGCGACAAAAGCGTGCTGCATAAATTCATAGTGGAACATTCGTCATCCTCCAATAATCGATTCTTCGTGATGGCATATTTTGTCCGGCTCCGCACTGGAAGTCATGACATATTTAGAGCCGTTTACATGGACTTCCACCGGCGTTCCATACAGCCTGGAAAGCACGTCGGAACGCATGATCTCCGCTACCGGACCGATTGCATAATGCCGCCGGGTCAAAAATAAAATGCGGTCGGCATATTTGGCAATCAGGTTGATGTCATGACTGATGAAGAGCACGGTAATCCCGCGTTCTCTGCAGATTTGATCCACCACGGAAGCGATGATCTCCTGTGCACCCGGGTCCAGGCTCGAAGTCGGTTCATCGAGCAGCAGCAGCTTGGGTTCGCGCACCAACGCTTGCGCAAGGAATATACGCTGTCTTTCGCCGCCGGACATTTTGCCGATCGGTTTGTGCGCCAGGTGCTCCGAACGGGTAAGACGAAACGCTTCATTCACCGTTTGGCGGTCCTTCTTGTTCATCCAGGGCCGGAATCGGTCGGGAAGATTGAGCGATACGAAATCCCAAGCGCTGATCGGCGTTTCCGCGTCAATCTGGCGCGATTGCGGCACATATCCGACAATCTCGCCCGGTTTCATGGCGCGACCGCCGCAGAGAAGCTCGACCGATCCTTTTTGAGCCGGGATTTGTCCCAGCAGCATTTTGAAGAAAGTTGACTTGCCCGCTCCATTGGGACCGATGATCCCTACGAAATGACCGGCTTCCACTTGCAGAGAAAGATTATCGAGAATTTTCTCCCCGGACAAAAAGACGCTGACATTGCGGATATTGATTTCACAGCTCATGAGAGTTCCTTCCTTCGAATGAATGGGAGTTGTTCTATGAATGCTTATCGGCCAAAGCGATTTCAATTTGCTTCAACTGGCCGCTCATCCACTGTATATAGTTTTGCCCGGCAGGCTCCGTTTCCGTCACTTCAACGACGGGAATGCCGCTCGCTTCTGCAAGGCGCGCCAAATTTTCCACAATCGGACTTTCTGCCTGCTTGTTTTTAATAAATATCCCGACTTTTTTCTGCTTCAGGTCCTGCTGCATTTGCGCCAACACCGCCGGAGACGGATCCACTCCTTCTTCCACGGCTTTCGAGAAGAGCGTGCTGTTATTGTGGATATTCAGCGCCTTCAGCATGTAATCAAATACGGGCTCGGAAACTTCCGCGGATATCGGCGGGTCCTGCCGCAAATTCCCGATCTGCTGGGTCAAGGGGGCTAATGAAGCCATATACGCTTCGGCATTGCTCTTAAACGTCTCCGCATGTGCGGGGTCGAGCTTGCCCAATTTTTCGGCCAATACGCCAGCCAGCTTGGGCATCGTCGCCGGGTCGTACCAGACATGCTCATTGTCGCCGTCTTTCTTGCCCATGATATCGGCAGCCACGCTAATCACAGACTGGTGCCCCGTCCTTGAGGATGCCCCGACGATTTTGTCGACCCAGCCGTCATAGCCCAAACCATTGTAGATCACGATATCGGCATCGCTGATTTTCCCGGCCATCAGCGGTGTCGGTTCAAATTCGTGGGGATCCGCGTCGGGATTGGTGATCAGCGAGACAACCTCGGCATAATTGCCTGCTACCTGTGCGGCTGCCTCGCCGTAAAAATTTTCCGCCGCGACGATTTGGATCAGCGCCTGCTTTTTGTCCCCGCGGGAATTGGAACAGCCGGAAGCGGTCATGATTAGTAAAGAAAGGGTAAGCGTGATGAAGGAGAAGAAGTGAATTTTTTTGCGTAATTGCATGATGGCAGGGTTCCTCCTAAATAGTAGTAATCATTACTATTAATAATAGTAAAGTTTACTTTTGTCTGTCAAGTGTGATTTAAGTCGTTCTTATTATTTACATGCTTGTGTAAAAAGACTCCGTACCCAGTACGTTATGTTTGCAGACTATTTGTAAAATTTCTGATTATAGTTATACTATAATAGTAGGATTAACAAAGAGCGAGGTGCAGGCCGTTGAATATGGAAGAAATTCAAAATCGCATCCTCCAATCGATGACGCAAAGAGGCTGGAGAGTGACTGCCCAGCGCAAAAGCTTGGCGCATTTATTTGCATCCACGGATCGCTATTTGTCCCCTTTGGATGTGTACGAATATATGAAAAAGGATTACCCCGGAATCAGCTTTGATACGGTATACCGCAATTTGCGCCTGTTAAGCGAAGGTAAGCAGTCCGTATTGGAGCAGTTTCATATGAACGATGGCGTCAAATTTCGCGCGGCATGCCAGGACGACCACCATCACCATATCATTTGTCTGGGCTGCGAAAGAACTTATACCTTCGAATTTTGTCCGCTGGACAAGGTCAAGGGGATGCCCGCCCATTTCGAGGTGGTTAATCATCGCTTCGAAATTTTCGGTTATTGTCTCGATTGCCGCAATAAAGAAGAGGCGTAAAGTGCTGTCCCGGTAATCGGATTTGGCAAAAGCCTGACTTATAGGCTGCTTATACACAAGCTAGCAGCCCCTCCCTTGGAGAAAACAAAAAGAAACCGCAATTTAGTAAAATGGAAGTATCACCAACCATTACTGAAAAGGAGCGGTTCTCAAGAAGTCGACAATGGACCAAAAAGTTAAAAAAGGTTGAGCAGGAGGTCGCTTCTGCTCAGCCTTTTTTAAACATTATAATTTATAAGTTTTGACTCACCTTAGTCACACGTAGACAACAGTCAGCAATACCGTGCGTTTGCCATGCGCTCCAATGCCGAAAACCGGAATAAGAGGAGGCACGAGCACGGACGAATGGCCTCCAATGTTGAAAAACGAAATAGCAGGAGCTCCGGTGCGAAATATGAACGCTCGAATGCCGAAAACCGGAGTAAGAGGAGGCGCGAACACGGACATCATGGCCTCCAATGTTGAAAAACGAAATAGCAATAGTCCCGGTGCAGAGTGTGCATGGCCGGGAGTATCGCATACAGATCGGATACCGGGATATTGAAAGGATGCGGACGTGCAAAGATAATCTGCTTTTGGGTCAACCATGCAAAGTGAAGGTTTCATCCATTCATGCGATCATGTATCCGAAAAACCGGCCTTCTCCTCCAGCCGCAGCAGCTTCCACAAGGAAACGGATAAAATCCAGGCGAACACAAAAACACCGACCAGAATATAGCCTAAATCACCGAGATCAATCTGCTGCAGCCAGCTCCAAAAAGCACCGTTAAGATTCAGCTTGAGCGCCGCAGACTGGGACAGCTCGAGAATGCCTACGATCAGTGCGGCCGCCACGGAAATGGTCGTGACCGTAAAATTGTAGTACATTTTTTTGAGTGGATTGGACAGCGACCAGCGGTAGGCCGAGGTCATGAAAAGTCCGTCCGCCGTATCCATCAGGCTCATCCCTGCGGCAAACAGCAGCGGCAAGGAAAGCACGCCTGCAAACGAAATGGCGCTTTGCGCCGTTGTTGCAGAAACGGACAATAGCGCGATTTCAGAAGCGGTATCAAAGCCTAGACCGAATAAAAAGCCAAGCGGATAAACGTGCCAGCTTCTGCTGATGAAGCGGAACAAAGGCTGAATCAGACGGGAAATCAGTCCCCGGTTATGAAGCAGCTGATCAAGCTGTTCATGCTTTGCCGTCCCTTTGCGCATACTTTGGTAGGCCTGAAACAGCTGAATGAGAATAATCAAATTGATAAATCCGATCAACAGAAGGAACGTTCCCGATACGGCCATGCCGATCATCCCGCCGACCTTTTGCAGTTGGGGAATCTCCGACTGAACCCATTTGACCGACCAAAACACCGCAGCCACAAGCAAAAAAACGACCGTGGAGTGGCCTAAGGAAAAATAAAAGCCAACGCCTGCGGGATTGCGTTTTTGCTGAGTCAGCTTGCGGACGGTATTGTCGATCGCCGCGATATGATCGATATCAAAAGCATGCCGGAGCCCCAGAGAATAGGCGAGCAGACCGATGCTCCAAAGTGCGCTATGTTCGCGGGCAATCGAAAAAAGCCCGAACAGCCCGAGGATATGGAGCACCGCCACAACGACAGCATAGCGCCTCCACCCTAGGCTGCGAGATAAAAAACCCGGCATCGAGCCGTCCTCCTTTTTAATACCACTTATCCGCCCATTTTTGGACGGATTCCATAACCTGTTCAAGCTCCTTGCCTTTATCCGTCAATTTATACTCAATGCGAACCGGTGTTTCCGGATAAACATTTCTTTCAATGATACCTGCGGACTCCAATTCTTTCAAGCGTTCTGCCAGCATGCGATCGCTCATGTTCGGAATGGATTCGGACAAATCTTTGAATCTCCCCGGTCCCTGCAATAATCCGTGAATGATCAAACCGGTCCATCTTTTGCCGAGCAGCTCGAAGGCTGCTTCAAAACGGGGGCATAATGGGTTGGGTTGGTCCATGTGATCACCTTCCTCGTAAAACCGCTGGATGATTTTATTTTATCATAGTCGTTTGGCTAAAAGTAACTATCTTTTTCCGGCGGCAGCTGATCTACGACCTTTGACCTAAACGGCTCGCCCGATTCTTTTTTCATTTCGGGAAGCTACAATAAAGGCAGAAAACTTTTCCTGCGAAGGATCGGAGGGCGTACTGATGGAAATTGCAACGCTTAAATTAATCACGGCCAAGCCGGCGGAAATGCAACGCTTTTATACGAAAACATTGGGGCTGCCGCTGCTTCCCTGTATTTCTGCGATCCGTCGGGCAATATAGTAGAGGTGATGGCCAGGCGGAAATTTCCCCGCTTTGGATCACGATAAAAGGGAGCGGCGGGAGCCCGTTCCGATTGGCGGGCTATCCTTATTTCTTCTCCTTTGTCTAGTGCTTCCATGCTTTGTCGATACCGAACATGTCATGCTCGTGCGGCTGGCTGCCGTCCTCAAGCTGAACCGTCATATGCCCGATTCCGTGACGGTTCGATATTTCACTTTCAATTTTCTGCAAAATGCTCTGCGAATCCTTGACCGACAGCCCTCCGTCTACGACGAGGTGCGCGCTCATGGCGTTGCGGTTGGAAGTAAGGCACCAAATATGAAGGTCGTGCACATCTCTGACACCCGGGATGGAAAGCAGCGTTTGAATCACGGAATCGAAATCGACACTGGGAGGCGTGCCCTCCATCAGCACATTGAAGCATTCCCGCAGCACGCGAAAGGCTCCAAGAGCCACAATCACAGCTATCAGCACACTGAGAATCGGGTCCAAGATGTACCATTCGGTAAAATACATGATTACGCCTGCTGCAATCACACCGGCGGAGGCTGCCGCATCTCCCATCACATGCAGCATTGCGCTTTTGATATTGACGTTGTCCGCATGCTCCCGCATGCCCAAGCCGATATATAAATTGACGAGAAGACCGATCGCTGCCGCGATGAACAGCACTGTCCCGCGGACCGGCTGGGGATCCAGCATCCGCTGGTAGGCTTCTTCTCCGATGTAGAGTGCATTGGCAAATAACGTTACCGCGTTGATCAGAGCGGCGATAATCGTTATGCGGTGATAACCGTAGGTCATCGATGAAGACGGCGGATTGGTGGAGAGCTTTACCGCCCAAAAGGCTGCAATCAAAGAAGCGACATCCGTCAGCATATGGCCGGCGTCGCTTAACAGGGCCAAAGAATTGGCCCAGAATCCGCCGATCACTTCAACGGCGAGTACACCAAGCGCAAGCAGCATCGCTTGTTTCAATTTATGCTGTGCGACGTGCGTATGGCTAACATGGGAATGAGGATGGGCATGGTCGTGATCGTGGTCATGATCATGATGGCCGTCCCCATGCTTGTGATCGTGGTGATCCTGAGAATTCCGGCTCACGTCCGCGTCCCTCCTTAAACATTAACATATGAGCAATTATTCATATATTATGATACAATTAGCAATAAACTGCAACTCTCTGTGAATGGGAGAAAAGGAGGATGCGAGCTGTGCAGGAAGCAAACACCCAGAGCTTGAAAGAATGCTGCGGCCAGGCGGAGCTTTCCGCGATCAGGGAAAAAATGCTTTCCCGGGAGACGATTTCCGAGCTTGCCGCCATGTACAAAGCGATCGGGGACGAAACGCGGGTCAAGCTGATCCTCGCCCTGCTGCAAAGCGAGCTTTGTGTGCATGATTTGGCGGAATTGCTGGAAATGGGACAATCGGCCATCTCGCATCAGTTGAGGTATTTGCGAAACCTCCGGATCGTCAAGCGCAGAAAGGCCGGGAAAACGGTCTTTTATTCGTTGGACGACCATCATGTTGAGCAAATTTTTGCTTTGACGATGCAGCATCTCGGGCACCGGTGAATGTTTCCCGGATGAATGGGAAATGTATAAAAAGGCAATATTTTTTCCTTGATATACCATAAGGGGGTATGGTATTATTATGACGAGCAAAGGAGGCGGGGGAGATATGGAGGAAAACATGGGGGAACTGGGGTTCCATAGCTGCAATTCCGACCACAGCAAGCGGGCCAGCCACCATTCCGATAAAGTGAAGGGAAGCCTGATCTCCCGCTTGAACCGGATCGAAGGGCAGGTTCGCGGGATCAAGCGGATGATCGAGGGCGACATTTATTGTGACGATATTCTCAATCAAATCGCCGCCGTTCAGTCCGCATTGAACGGTGTGGGCAAGCTGCTGCTGGAGAGCCATATGAAAAGCTGTGTCGTTGAACGCATTCAAGACAATGATTTGGATGTTGTCAACGAACTGCTGATAACGATTAACAAGCTGATGAAATAAAGGAGAGATGAAGGATGAAGCATGTAACCCTGACTGTTGAAGGCATGTCCTGCGGACACTGTGTCAGTGCCGTTGAAGGAGCGGTAAAAAAGCTCGGAGCTTCGGGAAAGGTCGATCTGTCCGCGAAAACGGTGGAAATTGCTTTCGACGGCAATCAAGTGTCCCTGGAGCAGCTGAAGGAAGCGATCGAGGATCAAGGCTATGATGTTGTTCAATAAAAAACAGCGGGATTGATTTCACGAGCCGCTTCTTCGGAAGCGGTTTTCTCACAATTATTGTATACCCCATATGGGTATTTAAGAAGGTGATTCAAGGATGGGCAAACAGCAAACCACCATACAAATTACCGGCATGACCTGCGCTGCATGCGCCAATCGGATTGAAAAGGGCTTGAATAAGCTGGACGGAGTGATGGCCGCAAATGTGAATTTTGCTTTGGAAAAAGCGGCGGTCACCTATGATCCGGAGCGAACTTCGCTCAGCAGCATGGAACAGCGCATACGCGAGCTTGGCTACGATACGGCCAAAGAAACGCTCGATCTTGAAATTGAAGGCATGACCTGCGCCGCTTGCGCCAATCGCATCGAGAAGGGCCTGGGCAAATTGCCGGGCGTCGATCTGGCCACGGTCAATTTTGCTTTGGAAACCGCCAAGGTTGAATATTCCCCGGCGGAGATTTCGCCCGACGAAATGCTGAAAAAGGTGGAGCAGTTGGGGTATAAAGCGCGGACAAAGCAAGAGACCCGGGAGCAGGGCGATTATCGCCGGCGCGAGATTGAGCGGCAAAAGCGCAAATTGGCCCTCTCCGTCGTGCTGTCTTTGCCGCTGCTGTGGACGATGGCCAGCCATTTTGCTTTTACGTCATGGATCTATCTGCCCGATTTTTTGGCCAATCCATGGGTACAGTTTCTATTCGCTACGCCCGTACAGTTTTATATCGGCAGGTCCTTTTACACGGGGGCTTACAAAGCGCTTCGCAACAAGAGCGCGAATATGGATGTGCTGGTGGCGCTTGGCACGTCTGCGGCATATTTTTACAGCCTGTTTTCGACTGTCGAATGGTCGGCGGGAGCGGGCGGGCATGTACCGGCGCTCTATTATGAAACAAGCGCGGTCTTGATTACACTGATCATTTTGGGCAAGTTGTTCGAAGCATTGGCCAAGGGACGGACCTCGGAGGCGATCAAAACCTTGATGGGGCTGCGGGCCAAGACCGCTGTCGTGATCCGCGACGGGCTTGAAGCAAGTATTCCGATAGATGACGTGCGTGTCGGCGACGTGCTGCTTGTTAAGCCCGGGGAGAAAATTCCCGTGGACGGGGAGGTGCTCGAGGGCGTCACCACTGTGGATGAATCGATGCTGACAGGCGAGAGCCTGCCGGTGGAAAAAGCTGCCGGCGACCGCGTGATCGGAGCCACCGTCAACAAGCATGGTCGGTTAAAGCTTAGAGCCGTCAAGGTGGGGCGCGATACCGCGCTTTCACAGATCATTCGGGTCGTTGAGGAAGCTCAGGGCTCCAAAGCGCCGATCCAAAGAATAGCCGATCGCATCTCCGGCATTTTCGTGCCGATTGTGGTCAGCATCGCTTTCATGTCCTTTCTGATCTGGTACTTTGCCGTGGAGCCGGGCAATTTTTCCGGCGCGCTGGAAAAAGCGATTGCCGTATTGGTCATTGCCTGCCCATGCGCCTTGGGTTTGGCAACGCCTACCTCGATTATGGCCGGTTCGGGACGTGCCGCCGAATTCGGCATTTTGTTCAAAGGCGGGGAGCATTTGGAAGCGGCGCAGCGGATCGACACGATCGTACTGGATAAGACCGGTACGATCACGCGGGGAAAACCCGAGCTAACCGACATCATACAGCTCGATCCGGAGCTGGAAGAAAAGGATTTGCTGCGCTGGATCGGCTCGGCCGAGAAGCATTCCGAGCATCCCTTGGCGGAAGCGATTGCCGCGGGAATTGGCGCAAGAGGAATCGAACTTGCGGAAACGGAGCAGTTCGAAGCTGTTCCCGGCTACGGTATCCGTGCCGTGGTGGAAGGCAGGGAGGTGCTGGCAGGCACCCGCAGGCTGATGGATCAGCACCATATCGATTACAGCCTGCATGCCGATAAGATGCGCGGATTGGAGCTTGAAGGGAAAACCGCGGTGCTGATCGCGGTGGATCGCAAAAGCGCGGCAATCGCCGCAGTTGCCGATACATTGAAGGAAACCTCGCTTCAGGCCATAACCAGGCTGAAGAACATGGGTATGGAAGTGATCATGATCACTGGGGATAACGAAAAGACCGCGCAAGCGATTGCCGCGCAGGCGGGAATCGGGCGGGTATTGGCCGAGGTGCTGCCCGAGGGCAAAGCGGAGGAAGTGAAAAAGCTGCAGCGCGAGGGTCGAAAAGTGGCCATGGTCGGAGACGGCATCAACGATGCGCCGGCGCTGGCCACGGCGGATATCGGCATGGCCATGGGAACCGGGACCGATGTGGCGATGGAAGCCGGGGATGTCACATTGATGCGCGGCGACTTGAACAGCATACCCGATGCCATTGCGATGAGCCGGATCACCATGAGCAACATTAAACAAAATCTGTTTTGGGCATTAGGATACAACGCGCTGGGCATTCCCGTGGCCGCACTCGGGCTGCTTGCACCATGGATAGCGGGTGCGGCGATGGCCGCAAGCTCCGTATCGGTGGTGCTGAACGCGCTGCGGCTGCAGCGCGTTCGGCTGCAGCCCGCGGCTGCCGCCAGCGAACGATAGCCGGAATAAGCACCGGAGTGTGAGCGACTTAGCTACGTATGATAGCCGAC
>CAZESH010000031.1:0-23126 GCA_964514665.1 uncultured Caryophanales bacterium | reverse complement strand
TGCCCATGCCTGGACGTCGGCGCTGTTCGGGGATCCTACAGCCAAGCTGCAGGGCAGAGTGACGCTCAATCCGGCCAAGCATTTGGACGTATTCGGCACAATCTTGATCTTTCTTGCAGGCTTCGGCTGGGCAAAGCCTGTTCCCGTGAACCGCGCAAATTTCAAATATCCCCGTTTGATGGGCATCGTCGTATCTGCTGCGGGACCTCTCAGCAATCTGATTGTAGCCTTTATCGGCCTGTTGATTTATCGCTTGATTGCCTTGAACGGTTTTCAATTTTTCGCCGACAAAAGCGGGGAAGCTTTATTCCTGTTTTTGAATACGCTTGTGCAGTTGAATATTGTGCTGTTTATTTTCAATCTGATTCCGATTCCGCCGCTTGACGGATACCGGATAGTCGAAGATTTGGCACCGAAGGAGACGCGGGCCAAGATGACGCAGTATGAGCATTGGGGCGTGTTTGTTTTTTTGCTGCTCGTATTTATCCCCCCTTTGCGGCGAATGACGATCGATCCCCTGTTCAGTTTGCAGGTCAATATCATGCAGGGCATGGCCAAGCTTGCACAGCTGCTGCTGGGTCAGTGACTCGGGCGGGAGCAGGGAGTTACTGTAAAAACTAGCTTTTAGAAAATAAACGTTGTAAACTGTAAATTGGATTTGGGAAAGGTTTGAATGAACATGCAGCGATATTTTGTGGATCCGCAGCAAATAGTGGATCATTATGTTACCCTGACCGGTGATTCAGCCCGTCATATCGCTTTGGTCATGCGGGCCAAAAACGGCGACCGCATCATCTGCTGCGACGGATCCGGCCGGGAATATACAGCGGAGCTTAGGGACATTGGCGATAAACAAGTGAGAGCCGAAATTCTCGAGGCAAGGCAATCCTTGAGCGAGCCAAAGCATCGCATCTGGATTGCGCAGAGCTTGCCGAAGGGCGACAAATTCGAAACCGTCATCCAGAAAGGAACGGAAATCGGCGCGGTTCGTTTCCTGCCCTTTATATCGGAACGGACGATTGTCCAATACGATGCCAAGAAGGAAGCCAAACGACTGGAACGCTGGCGGAAAATCGCCATTGAAGCTGCGGAGCAGGCGCATCGCGGTGTCGTGCCGGATGTCGATTCGCCGCTTCAATGGCGGCGGCTGATGGAGCTGGCGGCAGAGGCAGATCTCGCTTTTTTCTGTTATGAGAAGGAAACGGAGCAATCTTTCAAGGAGGCGCTGAAGCAGGCGCTAACCGGCAGCACGCCGGACGGCAAAGCGCTTACCTTCCTGCTGATTATCGGGCCTGAAGGCGGATTCACGGAAGCGGAAAGAGAGCAGGCAGAACGGCACGGATGCGTGTCGGTCAGCTTGGGAAAAACGATTCTTCGTACGGAAACCGCCGCATTGGTCGGGCTTTCCTACATTTTATATGAAACCGAATAGACGGGAGGATAGAGAGCCATGGCAAAGGTCGCCTTTTATACATTGGGCTGCAAAGTCAATTTTTACGATACGGAAGCGATCTGGCAGCTGTTTAAAAATGCCGGCTATGAGCAGGTCGATTTCGAACAGGCTGCCGATGTTTATTTGATCAATACGTGCACGGTCACCAATACAGGCGACAAAAAAAGCCGGCAGATCATCCGCCGCGCGATTCGCCGCAATCCGCAAGCGGTTGTTGCGGTAACGGGCTGTTATGCGCAGACATCACCCAAGGAAGTCATGGATATTCCCGGGGTGGATCTGGTTGTCGGCACGCAGGACCGGGACAAAATCCTCTCCTATATCGATCGCATCAGGGAGGAGCGGGAACCGATCAATGCGGTTCGCGGCATCATGAAGACACGCGATTTCGAGGATATGGACGTGCCGGATTTTGCCGACAAAACCCGGGCGTTTTTGAAAATTCAGGATGGCTGCAACAACTTCTGCACCTTCTGCATCATTCCCTGGTCGCGGGGACTTTCACGAAGCCGCAGTCCGCAGAGCGTGATCGAGCAGGCGCACAGGCTGGTGCAATCCGGCTTCAAAGAAATTGTCCTGACCGGCATCCACACCGGAGGCTATGGCGATGACCTGGATCATTACAGGCTGCATCACCTGCTGCAGGATTTGGACAAGATCGAGGGGCTGGAGCGCATCCGCATCAGTTCGATTGAAGCGAGCCAGATCAGCGATGAAATGATCGAGGTGCTCAAGTCTTCGGGCAAAATGTGCCGTCATCTGCATATTCCCCTTCAGGCCGGCCATGATGAGGTGCTGAAGAGAATGCGGCGCAAATATACGACGGCCGAATTCGCGGAGAAGATCGAGAAGCTGCATAAGGCGATGCCGGGCGTGGCGATTACAACCGATGTAATCGTAGGCTTTCCGGGGGAAACGGAAGCCATGTTCATGGACGGCTATCGCTTGATTGAACGGCTGGGCTTTTCCGAACTGCATGTGTTTCCGTATTCCAAGCGAAACGGTACGCCGGCGGCAAGGATGGACGATCAGGTGGAGGAAGAGGAGAAGCATCGCCGTGTGCGTGAGCTGATCCGCCTGTCGGACAGCCTGAAAAATCGTTATGCGCAGCAGTTTGTCGGGGAAGTGCTTGAGGTTATTCCAGAAGGGGTTTATAAGGAAGAGCCGGGGAGCGGTTTGCTGCTCGGACATGCAGACAACTATCTGCAGGTGGTTTTTCCCGGAACGGAGGCTTTGCGCGGCGAGCTGTGCAGAGTCAAGCTGACGCAGGCGGACGGAAACGTTTGCCGTGGTGAATTGGCCCGAGTGTTATCGGCAAAATCCGCTCAAGCCGCCAATCTATAAGCGGATCAAAAGCAGAGGAGTGTGTCGGCGAAAGCTCGCAGGCACACTTTTTCAACATATTAAATGGATAAAGGGTGACGCATCATGCAAGAAATTTCCGCGGGCGGGGTCGTTTATCGCCGCAATCATGAAAACATGCAAATATTGATGATTCAAGACCGATACGGCAAGGTGACGCTTCCGAAAGGAAAAATAGAAGCCGGGGAGACCTTGGAGCAGACCGCTCTGCGGGAAATTCTCGAAGAAACGGGAATCCGCGGCGACTTGCAGGGAGACCTGGAGGTCATCCGTTACCAATATCGGCATGGGAACGGCGAGACAGTGGATAAAGCCGTTCACTACTATTTGGTTGAGGCTGTGCAGGGTGATTTGAAGGTGCAGGAAGAAGAGATCCGCTCCGCGGTATGGCTTGAGCCCGGGCAAGCATGGCTGCGCCAAGCCTCGGCCGGATACAGAAATAACGATTCCGTATTAAGAAAAGCGCTGGAGCGGTTGGGGCTGGATATTTAAAGCGGACTGCCGCTTTGGATTTTTTTTAGGAACGGGAGATAGCAAAGCGGTAGAGCGGCAAGCGAGCAGACGATATTATAGACGCTCTGCGCATGCGCCAGTTGGCTGGCCGGAATATCGGACATCCACACGGAGACGGACTGCAGGTAGGGGATCAGCGGGTAAAACAGCAGCGCTCCGCCGATATTAAGAATCACATGCGCCCAAGCAACCAATTGTCCGTATTTGCTGCCCCCGATGCTGGCGATAAAAGCGGTGACGCAGGTGCCGATGTTCGCTCCGAGGATGATCGCTATGCCAAGCTCTATGGAGATCGCTTGAACGGAGGCCAGTCCCATCGTGATCGCAATGGTCGCCGCGCTGCTCTGCACGATTGCGGTCAGCACGGCGCCGGCAAGAATGCCCCAGAGCAGGCTTTTTTGCGACTGCTCAAGAAACCAGGCGAGCAGTCCTTTGCTTTGCAGGGCAGGCACGATCGACTCCATGATCTTCATGCCTAGCAAAATGCAGGCAAAGCCTCCGACCGCAAGCGACAGGTGGCGGAAAGCCGTAACCGTCTTTTCCATCGCCGGACTCATCGTTTCCGCGGGAAGCGACCAGGCCATAAACCAGACTATTGCCGAAACGATCAGCAAAGGCAATCCCGTATGGCTGATCTCCAGACCGATCAGTTCGGTGGTGAGGCAGCCTCCAATATTCGTTCCGAGAATGATTCCAAGCGTCTGCGGGAAGGTAATGATTCCTGCATTGACAAGACCGATTGTAATCACGGTGACGGCACTGCTGCTCTGCATCGCGGCGGTAGTCACCGTTCCGGTCAAGAGCCCTCTCCACGGCGTCTGCGTCAAATGGCGGAGTACCTGCTTCAGGTAGGGAGCCGCCCAAAGATGCAGGGCAAGCTCCATCGCCTTCATTCCGAACAAAAAAACGGCTAGTCCCGCTAGCAGCGGAAAAACGATTTGCGTCAGCATGTAAAGGTCTACTCCTTTGATTGAATACAAATGGAAAAAGGACAAGAACTCGTATAAGTAGATTTATATGAATGGAAAGCGGCGGGCATGACAAGCATCTGTCCCTAAATCGAGACGAAAGGCGGAATTTGTTTGGCTAATGTGGTGTTATTGAAAAAAAGAAAGAAAAGAGTGGAGGGGCATCACCCCTGGGTATTTAAAAATGAAATCGAACGGATCGAAGGGGAGCCTTCAGCGGGTGATATGGTTACGGTTTCCGATCATTTGGGCCGATTTTTGGCAAGCGGTGCCTACAACCCGAATTCACAAATCGCTGTGCGGATTTTTGCCTACCATCCGCTTGAAGAGCTGAATGAGGCTTTTTTTGTCGAGCGTTTTACGCGCTGCCGCGATTATCGCGAACGATTTGTGCCTGATACCGCCTCCTGCCGCTTGGTGTATGGAGAAGCGGATTTCGTGCCCGGACTGATCGTCGACCGCTTTTCCGACGTGCTGGTCATTCAACTGCTCACGCTGGCGCTGGCGCAGCGGCGGGAGACGATCGTGCAGGCACTGGTCGAGGTTTTCCGCCCGAAAGGCATTTATGAACGCAGCGATGTCGGAGTCAGAGAACTGGAAGGACTTGAACAAACGACGGGTGTTTTGTTCGGAGAATGTCCTCGGTTTGTGGAAATCGAGGAGAACGGTTTGCGGATCACGGTGGATATCGTGGAAGGCCAAAAAACCGGTTATTTCTTCGATCAGCGGGAAAACCGCGCCGCAATCGAGCCATTAATGATGGGCTGGGGGCGCAGAAGCGGAATCGAGCTGCGTGAAGTCACAGAGGAAGGTCGAACGCAAAGCGTTCCCGTCAACCGCAACGGAAAAATAGTCAGCTTTCCTTATTGGGACGGGGCCACAGTGCTGGAATGCTTTTCGCATACGGGCAGCTTTACGTTGAATGCCTGCAAATTCGGAGCCAAGAAGGTGACCTGTCTCGATATATCCGAGCATGCCATTGAGAGCGCTCGGCGTAATGTCGAATTGAACGGTTTTTCTGACAGGGTTGAATTCGTGGTCGCCGACGCCTTTCAATATTTGCGCGAGCAGGTCAAGGGACTTGAAGAAAGAAAACAACGCGCTCAAGCTGCCGAAAATCATGTCGATACCTCCAAGCCTTTAACCGCGGAAAGCCGCACCTGGGATGTAGTCATTTTGGACCCTCCAGCCTTCGCCAAATCCAGGCAAGCTGTTGAAGGCGCCCGCCGGGGGTACAAGGATATCAATTTGCATGCAATGAAGCTGGTTCGCGAGGGAGGCTTCTTGGTTACTGCAAGCTGCTCCTACCATGTCCGGCCGGAGCTTTTCCTGGAAACGATTCACGATGCTGCCGTAGATGCCGGCAAGATTCTGCGTCTGATTTCATTTAACGGGGCAGGCAAGGATCATCCACGGATCTTGGGTGTGGAGGAAGGCCATTATCTAAAATTTTCCATCTTCGAGGTGCGCAGCAAAGTGTGATAAGATAAAGAAAAATGTTGAAAGGTGAGAATGATGTCGATTCGACTTGTCATAGGACGTGCCGGCAGCGGGAAAACGGCCAGGTGTCTGCAGGAAATCAGCGAACGGCTGGAAAAAGAACCGCTCGGTCCTCCATTGATCCTGCTTGTTCCGGAGCAAGCGACCTTTCAAGCGGAATATGCTTTGATCCGCAAGCCCGGCATCTCCGGAACGATCCGCGCCCAAGTGCTGAGCTTTCGCCGTTTGGCCTTTCGCGTGCTGCAGGAAACCGGTGGAACGGCACGCGTGCCGATTACGGAAACGGGAAAGAAAATGCTGATTTACCGCATCGTCCGCCATGTTAACAAACAGCTGAAAATTTTTCGCCATGCGGATGAGCAGATGGGCGCAATCGACAATTTGCACGACATCATCAACGAATTTAAACGATATTTGCTCGACCCGCAGAAACTGCAATCGCATGCCGATACATACCAGAATTTCTTCAAGGAGAGGTCGCATCTGCTGGCGGACAAGCTGCAGGATCTTACTTTGATATATTCGCATCTGGAGCAAGCGCTGTCCGGTCTGTACGTGGATTCCGAAGACTTGCTCACGATGCTGGCGTCTGCTGTAGAAGACTCGCATTATCTAGCTCAAGCGGAAATATGGATCGACGGCTTTCACGGCTTTACCCCGCAGGAATACGCCGTGATTGCGCAACTGATGAAGAAATGCATCAAGGTAAATTTGTCTCTTTGCGCCGATCGCATCTATCAACCGCAGGAAAATCCCGACGAGCTGGATTTGTTTTACCCGACTGCCGACACCATGATCAAGCTGCGCAGTATGGCCGCCGAGCACAATGTTGCGCAGGAAGTCCCGCTGTTGCTGCAGCGCGATCCGCTGCCCAGATTCAGGCGCAGCCCCGCGCTGCAGCATCTCGAGCAAGCCGGAGACGGCGTTGTGCCCTGGCAATCGTCTTGCGAAAACGGCGAACGTCCGCTCGGCGAACAGATTACCGTGCAGGCTGCGGTTCACCGCAGAGCGGAGGTCGAAGCGGCGGCGCGCGAGATTTTGCGCCTTGTACGGGACGGCGGGTACCGCTGGCGCGATATTGCCATAGTCATTCGCAATGGGGAGGATTATCAGGATTTGCTGGAAACGGTGCTTGCCGATTTCGGCATTCCCTATTTCTTTGACCAAAAGCGTCCGGTCGTCCATCATCCGCTCGTGGAGCTGATTCGCTCCGCGCTGGAAATCGTCAATGGCAATTGGCGGTATGATGCAGTATTTCGCGCGGTGAAAACGGACTTCTTCGATTCGCCCACAGCCGCCCACGAAAACGGCGGCGACAAGCAGAAAGATGGCTCCGGGAAGACGTTCGGCGATTATCGCAGCAGGATGGACAAGCTGGAAAATTATGTGCTGGCCTTCGGGATTCAGGGTTCGAGATGGACGAATCCCGAGAAGTGGAGCTATCAGCTTTACCGTTCATTGGACGATGACCGCCCCGAAACGGTAAAAAGCGCCGATCTCGAACAAATTCACCGCGATCGCATGCGCATCGTCACGCCGCTGAAAGCGTTTCAGGAGAGTCTAAAGCAAGCGGACAGCGTTAAAGCAATGTGCGAAGCACTGTATCGCCTATTGATTGATCTGCGCGTACCGGCTGCGCTGGATCGTTGGAGCCGTGCATGCCTGCGTGACGGACAAGCGGAAAAAGCCAGGGAACACGCCGCCATTTGGGACAGTGTAATCACTGTGATCGATCAGCTTGTGGAAATGCTTGGTGAGGAGAAAATCGGCGCTGAGCTTTTTGCCGGCATTTTGGAAACCGGTCTGGACAGCATCCGGCTCGGACTGGTGCCGCCAGCACTCGATCAAGTATTGATCGGAAGCATTGATCGCTCGCGTTCCTCAGAGGTGAAATGCTGCTTTTTACTTGGTGCGAACGACGGTGTGCTGCCTGCCCGTTTCGAGGAAGGAGGAGCCATTTCCGAGCTGGAGCGGGAATGGCTGGAGCGTACGGGACTCGGCCTGGCACCGGGCAACAAACGCCGCTTGCTGGATGAACGGTTCCTTATTTATACCGCTTTTTCCATTCCATCGGACCGGCTGTGGATCAGTTATCCGCTCGCGGACGAAGAGGGCAGGGCATTGCTGCCCTCGCAGGTGATCCGCAGATTGAAGCGGATGTATTCCTCCATCGAAGGCGATCTCATTGTTGGAGAACCCGAAGGCGCGGCCGCGGCGGAAGAGCAGTTGGAGTATGTCCAGCATCCCGCACGCTCGCTGTCTTATTTGACGGTGCAGCTGCGTCGATGGAAAAAGGGGGTCCCCCTTTCCCCTATGTGGTGGCAACTCTACAATTGGTTCTGCGCCAACTCCGCATGGAAAAACGGACTCGAGCTGATGAATCGGGGCTTGTTCTTCGCCAATCACGAACGTCCTTTATCCTACGCAACTTCTTTGCTGCTGTACGGTCAGCAGCTGCAGGCGAGCGTTTCGCGGATGGAGAAATTCGCCGCCTGTCCGTTTTCGCATTTCGCGTCCTACGGTCTCAAGCTGAGGGAACGCGGCGTGTATCGTCTGGAAGCTCCGGATGTGGGCCAGCTTTTTCATGCCGCGCTGCGGATGATCGCCGATCAGTTGGGCAAGGAACGGCTGCATTGGGGAGAGTTGTCCCGCCGGGAATGCCTGGAGAGAGCGTATGCTGCAGTGGAGGCGCTGTCTCCCCGGCTGCAAAATGAAATTTTGCTCAGCACCAATCGCTACCGGTATGTCGCCCGCAAGCTGAAGGAAACGGTCGGCCGCGCCTCCGTCGTGCTTGGCGAGCATGCCAGAAGAAGCGGATTTCAGCCCCATGGGCTGGAGCTTGATTTCGGTGCGGGAGCCAGTGTGCCGCCGTTGAAATTCGAGTTGAACCACGGTTTTTCGATGGAGGTTGCAGGCAGGATTGATCGGGTTGACCGTGCCGAGGACGAGCATGCGGTCTATTTCAGAGTCATCGATTACAAGTCAGGAGATAAGGCGCTGCGCCTACCCGAGGTGTATTACGGCTTGTCGATGCAGATGCTGACCTATCTGGATGTGATGGTGACGCATGCCGAACGAGCCGCGACCAAGAAAATCGTTCCCGCGGGCGTCCTGTATTTTCATGTGCATAACCCGCTGCTTGCCTTGAATGGCAAAACCGACGAAGAGGATGCGGAAAAAATGCTTTTCAAGCGCTTCAAAATGAAAGGTCTTGTGCTGGCCGATGCGGAAGTGATCAGACTGATGGACGGAGCCATGGAAAAGCGTTCGGAAATTATCCCGGTCGGCATGTCCGAAAACGGTCAAATCTACAAAAATTCCTCTGTCTATTCGCCTGGTCAGTGGCAAACGCTGCGCCGCCATATACGCAGCAGCATTAGGGAGACGGGCACGGCGATCACGGAGGGCGTGGTCGATATCCGGCCGTACCGGATGGGCAAAAAAACGCCTTGTACGTTTTGCGGCTTCAAAGCGGTTTGTCAGTTCGAAAGCGCGTTCGACGGCAACGCATACCGAAACCTGCAGGCAAAAGACGAAGACGCTCTTTGGCAGGCGATGCCTGCGGGAGCGGAGCCTGAAAACCCGGCGGAGCCGGAGATAAATGGAGGTGGCATCGATGCAGCCGATCGTGCCTAAGCCGCCTGGAGAAGCTTGGACCGAAGATCAGTGGCAGGCGATACATATCCGCGACAGCCATGTGCTGGTTGCCGCAGCGGCCGGTTCGGGCAAAACGGCAGTGCTGGTTGAGAGAATCATCCGCCGCATTACCGCGGAAACCGATCCGCTTGATGTCGATCGGCTGCTCGTGGCGACGTTTACGAATGCCGCCGCCGCAGAGATGCGGCAGCGCATTCGTGAAGCGCTGGAGAGCGAGCTGGAGAAGAAGCCCGATTCCGCCCATGTGCGCAAACAAATCGCCCTGATTCAGCAGGCTTCGATTACGACGATTCACGCTTTTTGCCTTGAGGTGATCCGCCGTTATTTCCAATTGATTCCGCTTGACCCGGGCTTTCGAATCGCCAATGAAACCGAAGCGGAGCTGCTCCGCCAGGAAGTGCTGGAGCGGCTGCTGGAGTCGCGGTACGAGGAAAGCGGGGAAAGCGGACCCTTTTGGAAAATGCTCGATTGGTTCGGCGGTGACCGCTCGGATGACGAACTGCTGAAGATGATCAGCCGCGTCTACGACTATGCGCGCAGCCATCCGCTGCCGGAGCATTGGCTGCGACGGAGCTTAAGTTTGTACGCTTCTGCAGACGATCCGAATGGAGGGGGAGCAAAACTTGCCGCCGCCTCGATCTGGAGCAGCATCATTCTGCAGGACGTGGACACGGAATTGAGCGGCGTCCGCGGATTGCTGGAGGATGCGTTGAAGCTGGGGCTGTTTCCGGGAGGTCCGTACCCGTATGTGGAGCAGCTGAAGCGGGAGCTGCAAATTGTCGGGATGATGCTGGAAGCAGCCCGCAAAGGGAAATGGGACAGCGTTTACGAAGCCTTCCAACAGCCGGTCTTTGCCAATCTCAAGCCCTGCCGCGGCGATGATTTTGACAAAGCCTTGCAGCAGCAGGCCAAGGATTTGCGTGATCAGGCCAAAAAGCGCGTGATAGCGTTGAAGGAGGAATTATTCCAGCGTCCGCTCGAATCGTATTTGCAGGAGGCGGCGGAGCTTGAGCCGCTAATGGGCGAACTGGTGGAATTGGTTTTGGATTTCGGCAGCCGTTTTGCGCAAGCGAAGGCGGAAAAAGGTCTCGTCGATTTTTCCGATTTGGAGCATTATTGTTTGCGGGTGCTGAGCGATCCGGATTCCCCCCCGGGAGATCTCCGTCCTTCCTTTGCCGCGCTTGAATACAGCGCCCATTTTGCAGAAGTGCTGCTTGATGAATACCAGGATACGAATCTGGTTCAGGAAAGCATCGCGCGGCTGATCACCAGGGACAATCCGGGAAACCGGTTTATGGTCGGCGATGTGAAGCAGAGCATTTACCGCTTTCGCCTCGCGGATCCTGGATTGTTCCAAAAAAAGTACAAAGACTATGCGGGACAATCGGAGGTCGGACAACAGGGAAGCGAAGCAGGGATCCGCATCGATCTTTCGCAAAATTTCCGCAGCAGAAAACATGTGGTCGACGCCGTAAATTTCATCTTCAGGCAAATCATGAATGAAGGCGTGGCGGAAATTGAATACGACGACAAAGCGGAGCTTAAATGCGGAGCCGCTTACCCGGATGCGCCCGGGCAATGGGCGGAAATCCTGCTGATCGATCGCGCCGCCGCTGCTTATCCGGACAGCGGTGAAGAAGACGGGACAGGTGTCGATGAAGGCGCTGACAGCGGAGATGACGAGGCGGGGGAATTTGAAACCGTTCAACTGGAGGCGCGTGCAGCTGCGGCCAAAATTAGAGGCATCGTCGGTCTTGAGGGCAAGCCTGCACTTGTGTTCGACAAGCGGCAAAAAGCGCTCAGGCCTGCCTCGTTCCGGGATGTGGTGATTCTGCTCAGATCGACGCAGCAATGGGCGCCGGTTTTTATGGAAGAGCTGCGGGCAATGGGCATTCCCGCCTATGCCGAATTGAACACGGGATATTTCTCGGCTACCGAGGTGGAAACGGTGCTTTCCCTGCTCAAGGTGATCGATAATCCGCTGCAGGACATCCCGCTCGCTGCCGTGCTGCGTTCGCCGCTCGTCGGACTCACCGCGGAGGAGCTCGCGCTGATCCGCATAGCCGAAGGCCGCGCACCCTATTTCGAGGCGCTGCAAAAGCTTGCGGCGGAGGACTCCTCACCGCGCGAATTAAAGCTTAAAGCGGAGCGCTTCCTGACCAAGCTCGAACAGTGGCGCAGACGGGCCCGGCAGGGCGCTTTGTCCGATTTGATCTGGAGCATCTACAGGGAAACCGGCTATTACGACCTGATCGGCGGATTTCCTGGGGGGATGCAGCGTCAGGCCAATCTTCGCGCGCTATATGATCGCGCCAGACAGTATGAATCGACTTCGCTGCGGGGATTGTTCCGCTTTCTGCGCTTCATCGAACGGATGCGCGATTCAGGCGGCGACCTGGGAACGGCGAGAGCTCTGGGCGAGCAGGAAGACGTGGTACGGATCATGACCATTCATAAGAGCAAGGGCTTGGAATTTCCCGTCGTGTTCGTAGCCGGTCTGAATAAGTCGTTTAATCGGCAGGATTTGCGCAAGCCCTTCCTGCTTCATAAGGAACTCGGCTTCGGTCCGAAAATTGTCGATGCAAAGCTGCGCATCAGCTATCCCTCGCTGCCGAATTTGGCCATCAAGCGCAGGATGGAGATGGAACTGCTCGCCGAGGAGATGAGAATCCTCTATGTGGCGCTGACGCGTGCCAGGGAAAAACTGATCTTGCTAGGCACCGTAAACGATCTGCAGAAAAGCCTGCAGCAGTGGGGCCGCCATTTGCAAAGCGGCGAAACGGCGCTTCCTGCGGAAACGACGGGGAGAGCGGATTGTTATTTGGACTGGATCGGGCCGGCCTTAATCCGCCATCCTCAGGCAGCCGTATGGAGGGCGGAAGCGGGCTTGGACAGGCCGGGCATTTCCCTGCTCGAAAACGACGATTCCCGCTGGCAGCTTTCCATCGTTCGCACGGAGCAGCTAACCGCCATGCCGGAAGCGGCTGCAGGACAAGAAAACGAGCCGAAACTGCTGGAGGCGCTTAGAGAGCTGAAGCCCGTACCTTTGTCGCTTGCAGGCGGGGAAGAGGATGAGCATATGCGGCTTCAAGCCGAGATTGATCGGCGGATGAACTGGCAGTATCCTTTTGCAGCGGCGCAGGGGCTTTATTCGAAAACTTCGGTCACGGAGCTGAAGCGTCTCGGCGAGCATATGCTGCTTCATGACGAAGCGGCCGCGGCAAGTCTTGAAACCGTCTCAGGTCCGCCGCAGGAGGCTTTTGAAACGGCCTTTATCCGCCGTCCGCGCTTTATGGAGGAGAAGAAGCTGTCCCCGGCTGAGCGGGGAACCGCTTATCATGCCGTGATGCAGCATGTGGAATTGAAAACCGGCTTGGCAGAAGACGATATTGCCGCAGCAGTTCAAGCGATGGTGGCCAAGGAGCTGTTGAGCGAAGCGCAGGGCATGGTGATTGACGTTTCCGTTCTGTCGTCTTTTTTCACAGGGGAACTGGGAAGACGGATGCTGGCTTCGCCCCGCATCATGCGCGAAGTGCCTTTCAGCTACGCGATTGCTGCGGGAGAAGTGTACGCCACGGCGTCGTCGCTGCCGCAAATCGCCGAAGAACCGATTTTGATCCAAGGCGTGATCGACTGCATTTTTGAAGAAAACGGCGAGTGGGTGCTGGTAGACTATAAAACAGATGCGGTAAAAAACCGTCCCGAAGCCGCAGCAGCCAAGTACCGGCTGCAAATCGACATCTATACGCGGGCGATCGAAAGCATATGGAACAAGCGGGTCAAGGAAAAGATCCTTTTCTTTTTCGACGGTTCCCATACGGTAAGGATGTAGCTTTCAAACGGACATTTTAACTTAGACTCGAAGCTTGAAAGCATTGGATTCACAAAGGAAATTTCGCTATGATATAAGCACGGCACAATTGATTTTAATTTTAGTTGCCTGCTAGGAACTGGTTCGGTTAAGTTCGGAGAGGGATTTCCGTTTTGGGTTTCGACTGCTTCCGGCGAAGATGCGGGAATGTCCAGTCCGAACCTGATAGACCAAGAACCATCGAGACATTTACATAAAGGGAAGTTCTCCGACTTTCATGGTTCTAGGTCTCTCAGGTCCTCCCTTTAGTGGCGGAAGCAAACTCACCCAAAACAGAATTTCCTCTCCGAACTTCATGGATGTGAACCCGAACCAATTATCGGCAGTAAACTTTAATAGTGCCGTTCACGTAGTATTAAAATACATAAAGGAGGCTTTACTTATGGATTGTATTTTTTGCAAAATCGTCGCCGGAGAGATTCCTTCCAACAAGGTTCTGGAAACGGAAGACGTGCTCGTGTTTCACGATATTCAACCCGCTGCCAGCGTGCATGCGCTGGTCATTCCCAAAAAACATATCGCCTCGCTCAATGACATTGAGGAAGCGGACTTGCCGCTGCTGGCCAAGGTCAACCAAGCGGCCAAGGATGCAGCCGGGCAGCTGGGCATCTCCGATTCCGGCTATCGCTTGATCAACAACTGCGGCAGCGACGGCGGACAAGTCGTGTTTCATCTCCACTATCATTTGCTGGGCGGTGAAAAGCTCGGTCCGCTTAACGGGAAATAAGCGCGGAGCTGAATGGAGAAAAATGAAAATGGGCGGTAAGTTGACACTCCCTTTTACTTTAACATATAATGAAATTTGATAGCCGTGTAAATGTCTTGGACGGTCTGTTCGGAGGGAGGGAAATCTGGTGTCTGAAACAAAAGTACGTAAAAATGAGACGATTGATTCTGCTCTTCGTCGGTTTAAGCGTTCGATCGCCAAAGATGGAGTTTTGGCTGAGGTCAAAAAACGCAAACACTACGAAAAGCCAAGCGTAAAGCGGAAGAAAAAATCCGAAGCCGCGCGTAAGAGAAAGTTCTAGGAGGATCGTAAATGAGCTTAAGCGAACGATTGAATGATGATATGAAGCAAGCGATGAAAAGCCAAGACAAATTTAGACTCTCCGTAATTCGAATGATTCGTTCCGCGGTTAAAAATATTGAAATCGATCAACGAAAAACTTTGAATGACGATGAAGTGCTTGACATATTGAATCGTGAGCTGAAGCAGCGCAAGGAATCCCTCCATGAATTCGAAAAGGCAGGCCGTGACGACCTGGTTAAACAGCTGGAAGCTGAAATTGCTATCGTCGGCGAATATCTTCCCGAGCAGTTGGGAGAGTCCGAGCTTAAGGAAATCGTCTCTCGGACGATTCAAGAGGTCGGAGCAACGACAAAGGCCGAAATGGGAAAAGTGATGGCTGCTTTGATGCCGAAAATCAAAGGCAAAGCCGATGGCAAAGTAGTGAATCAGTTGGTGCTTCAGTTTTTGCAATAACCTAAAAAATACAGAAATACAAACACTCCTTGCAAAAGGAGTGTTTTTTTAACCACTAGTATTATAAGCTTTTACATTACTTAGTCCCAATGTTATTCGATTTGGCGATAAAACCAACCTCTAAACGCGGTCGTTCATCTTTGCCTCGGGCAGAGGTTTTCTCAAAAAAAAGACCGCCTCCCGGATTGGAATGCACCGGGCAGACGGCCATGAAGCAGTTTGTTTGATCAGTGACCGGCCATCATCACCGCATCTGCGGCATCCGTTTCGCTTTCTCCGCCTTTTACCGGTTTCGGTCTGCGCAGTGTCGCGCCCATCACCGCACCGATGACGGCAATCAGCATGACCACGAGAAAGGTGCTGCCATAAGCCGAGGTCAACGCGTCAAGCTTGTTTTTTGCGGAAGACAGATTGTCGGTAATATGATGGGTCAGGATGGTAGAGACGCCAGCCACGGCGAAGGAGTTCATGATCTGCTGCGCCGCACTTGTCAGCGAACTGACCCGGCTCACCAGATTTTGCGGAGCCGCCTGCAGGAGGTGGGTATTCAGCGGCATCATCGACAGTCCCATACCGGAACCGAGCAGCACAAGCGGAAGGATCATGGCAAGGCTTCCGCCGCCGCTGCCGGCCACTCTCGAAAGCAGAAAACCGGCAATCGCGACCAGCATCAAGCCGGCGGTCACAATCGGACGGGCACCGAATTTATCAAATAACCTCCCTCCGATGGCCATAAATACACCCGAGGCGATGGCCTGCGGAAAAATGGTCAATCCGGCGTGGAAGGCGCTCATGCCTTTGGCGCTCTGCAAAAACTGGGGAACAAGAAAGATCGTTCCGAATAAGGCGATTTGGGCGATCCACTGAACGACGATGCCTTGCGAAAACTTGAATGAGCGAAATATCCGCAGTTCAAGCAGCGGCTGCTTTTTGCTCAGCTCGATCAGGATGAAGAGCAGCAAAGCGGCTGCACCGGCGGACAAACCGATGATCGTTTTGTTCGAGGTCCAGCTGAATGCGCCCTCTGAAACGCCGTAGGCAAGCGAAGCGAAAGCCAGAGGAGCGAGCAGCATTCCGGATACATCAAGAGCTGCGACCGTGGATCTTTTGATTTTAGGCAGCTTCCACAGGCCGAGCAGAATGCCGATGACGCCGATCGGCAAGTTGATGATGAAGATCCAATGCCAGTTGACATATTCCACTAAATATCCCGAGACGACCGGGCCAAGCGCGGGCGCAAGCAGAATGGGAACGCCCATCATGCCCATCACCGCGCCAACCTTGTTGGGGGGGCTCAAACGGTATGTATAAGCGAAAGCGATCGGCATGACCATTCCCCCTCCAAGCCCTTGGAATATACGGAATACAATCAATTGTTCGGCGCTTCCGGCGAGAGCGCACAACAGCGATCCGACCGTAAACAGGCCAAGGGAAATAAGAAAGATCTTCTTGGCTCCGAACCGGTCGGAAAGCCAGCCTGCAAGCGGAATGACTGCCGATTGCGCCAGCATGTAGCCTGTGACTGTCCATTGGACCGTGGACAGCGAACTGTGGAACTCCCGAATCAGGCTTTGAATCGCCACATTCACGGCGGTTGCGTCAAGAATAACCATAAACAATCCGACGATAATGGCTATAAGCGGCGCGATGATCTGTTTGATGGATTGCGGTTTGATTTGTTCTTGCGAAGACGCTTCTGTACTTGCTGACATTTTTGTGTTTCCTCCACTCTTTTTTTCTGGCATTTTTTCATCTTGTTGACCATGAAACCGGATGTAAGTACAATATAATAAAATTTGCTGTTCATTATTGTAAACGGACAATTGTCCGTTTGTCAATCAGTCCAGGGGAGGAATCGGCTATGGCCGAACGAAAAAAAAGACGGGATGCTGAAGAAAATCGCAAAATCATTCTGCAAAAAGCCAGTGAATTATTTGAAGAAAAGGGTATTGAAGCAGTCAGCATGCACCAGATCGCCCTATCCGCCGGCGTCGGACAAGGTACGCTTTATCGCAGGTATGCGCATAAGGGCGAGCTGTGCCAGGATTTGAAAAATGAAAATTTCAACAAGTTTTTTGCCGATTTGGATGCTTATTTGGCCGATTCCCAAGAAATGCCGCTGCGCACAAGGATGACTGATGTTTTGCGGAAGTCCATCGATTTCATTGAAGAACAATCGGCATGGCTTGAGGTCATTCAAGCATATGGTTCCGCATGCGACGGTAAACGCTGGACGATGTACCGATCGTCCCATTATGAGCAGCTGCATCGGATATTGTCCGGATTGCTTCGCGAAATTCCCCGCAGGTCCGACGGACGGGAGCTTAATCCGGTCATAACAGCGGACGCCGTTTTGTCTTCGCTTTCCCCCGATTTGTATTCATTTATGCGCCATGACCGCGGCCTGTCAAAGCAGGACATCCTGGAAGGAGTGACAAGCGTGTATGTGGATGGCTTGATTCCATAGTCATTCCATTGAATTTATAGGGTAATCCATTTCTCCCCTGCTTCCCCGTTGTTTGAAAAATTGTGCACTCCGCCTCACCGATTTATTATTCCATTCAAACCAGTTTTGAGCCTTCTCAGCTTTCAGTATCGCTAAATTTCCAATCCTGCACCCCGAACCTTTCCAAACCCTGCCGATTTTCATAATTCAGCGGATCAAAGCATATGGTTTTAGAAGCAAACCGTTCTTTTTCAGCTTATGCGCAAGGCTGCTGCTAGCATCTTTTTTTCGGTGGGGAGGGAACAACATTTATGCGCCGCTTCAGTCGCCATTTGTCCAAATTGACCGGCAACCTGCTGGATCTTCCCCAGGACGTCATCTTTGATCTTCCACGCATTACGATGATCGGCAATATGCAAACCTATATTGAAAATTACCGTGGAGTGATCCATTTTTCAGAGGAGCAGTTAAAACTGAAACTAAGCAAAGGCCAGCTGGAGATTCGCGGCAGGAATTTGGCGATCCGGGCGATTCTCAGTGAAGAGGTATTTATTGAGGGAACGATCTCCGAAGTGAGATATATCGAAGAGATGGAATAGGTTTTTCGGGATTGGAAATTTGAAGCGACGGGAGAGAGGGTTATGCTTCAAGCAAAATCGATACTGGCGTTGCGGGGGTATGTGATTGTCGAGTTCCGCGGAAACAATGCGGAGGCTTTGATCAACGCGATGGCCGAAAAGCGGATGAACATTTGGGAACTGCGACGGCAGCAAAACGGGGTGATCCGCTGCAGCATTACGATCGTTGATTTTTTTGCGCTTCGTCCGCTGCTAAAGCAGACAGGCTGCCGTGTTCATGTCAAAAGCCGTCATGGACTTCCCTTTTTTTTGGACAAACTGGAGAAACGAAAATTTTTTGCTGTCGGTTTTTTATTGTTTATTGCAGGCCTGTTCATTTTTTCTTCGCTCGTCTGGCAGGTTAAGGTAGAGGGAAACCAGCGGATTCCGACCGAAGACATCATCGGCAAGGCGGCGCAATTGGGGATTTTCCCGCATCAATGGAAATTCCGCATCGGAGATACGGACAAGATTGCCGATGAAATGACGGCCGAGCTTCCGGGCATGTCCTGGATTGGCATCCGCATCGAAGGAACGAAGGTGCTGATCAAGGTAGTGGAAAGCGACATTCCGGAAAAACGCGAGCTTTACAGCCCCCGCAATCTCGTTTCCACCTCGGATGCCGTTGTCACGGATATGTTCGTGGAACGAGGCAGGCCGGTAGTCCAGCCGAATATGCGGGTGAAAAAGGGACAGGTGCTCGTATCCGGATGGATCGGGGACGAAGCGAACAAACAGGCGGTCGTGGCCAAAGGCACCGTTCGAGGTCTGGTTTGGCATGAATACAACATTACCGTGCCCGAAGTGCTGAAACGAAGGGTTTATACTGGGGAGACGCAGCTGCGCAATTATTTGGTTATCGGCAATCTCGCCATCCGTATCAGCGGCTTCGGCAAAAGCGATTTTCAAAAATTCGAAACGATTCCCGAACGAACCGATTGGCATCTGGGCAGTTTGCGGCTGCCGTTCGGCTGGCTGCACGAAAAATTGATGGAAGTCAACTATGAGGTCACCCGACTCGGAAGGAAAGAAGCCGAAACGCTGGGATTGGAGCAGGGGCGGGCCGATATCCGGTTGAAGTCCGGGGGGGACGGACAGGTTAAAAACGAAAAAATTTTGCATGAAAAGATCGAAGGTGGTAAAGTTTATATGAAAGTGCTTTTTGAGGTGGATCAGAAAATCGCTATAGAACAACCGATTGTTCAAGGAGAATGAGAATTGCAGGAAAACGCGCAAATCATCAAAATACCGCTTAAAAATACAGAAGAAGGCTTGGCGCTGTTCGGCCCTCAGGACAGGTTCCTGAATTTGGTCGAGCAGCAAACGGAAGCGAAAATCATGAGCAGGGAAGCGGAGCTGACCATTCAGGGGAAGCCCAAAGAGGTTCAACAGCTGGAGCATCTTTTTCAAGTGCTGCTTGAGCTGATTCGAAACGGATATGCGCTTTCCGAGCGTGATGTGATGTATGCCTTTGAACTGGCCAAGCAAATGAAAGCGGATCAGCTCCTTGAATTGTTTAAAGGGGAAATTACTACTACCAATAAGGGCAAGCCGATAAGGGTCAAAACAATCGGCCAACGCCACTATGTATCTACCATTAGAGAAAAGGATATCGTCTTCGGAATCGGACCGGCAGGAACCGGGAAAACCTATCTGGCCGTTGTGCTTGCGGTCGCGGCGCTGAAGGAAGGCAAGGTCAAGCGGATCGTGCTGACCCGTCCCGCTGTCGAAGCGGGGGAAAGTCTCGGCTTTTTGCCGGGAGACCTGCAGGAAAAGGTCGATCCTTATCTGCGTCCGCTTTACGATGCGCTCAATGACATCTTAGGTCCGGAGCAGGTGGTCAAGTATCTGGAGCGGGGCTTGATTGAAATCGCGCCGCTTGCTTATATGCGGGGAAGAACTCTTGACGATTCTTTCATCATTTTGGACGAAGCGCAGAATACGACGCCGGAGCAAATGAAAATGTTTTTGACCCGACTCGGCTTCGGGTCGAAGATGGTGATTACCGGAGACATCACGCAAATCGATCTGCCCAAAGGGAAAAAATCGGGGCTGATCGAAGCGGAACGGATTTTGCGCGATATAGAGGAAATAGGGTTTGTGTTCTTTGCCGAGCAGGATGTCGTGCGTCATTCATTGGTACAAAAAATCATTACCGCCTATAATAAGAACACTTAGAACGGTGTGCATCGTTTCCTCACAGGCCATACAAATTGAGAGGAATGACCCTTCCAATGAAGTACAAACCATTTTCCCCAAAAAGCGATCATAGCACGCGAGCAATAGGTTGGAAGAACAGCACGTGGCTGCGTTTTTTCTTGCTTATGCTTTTTCCCGTGCTGTTCTATTTCACAATCGCCGACAATTTCATTCCTCATACGTATGATCTCAAACAGGGCGATACCAGTGAGAAAAACATCACGGCAACGAAAATGGTTTTTGATGCGGAAGCAACCGAAAAGGCCAAGAACAAGGCTGCCCAGGACATTCAGCCGGTTTATGCGGTGGTTTCCATGCAGAACACGGATCTGATGGAAAATATTTATGCCAAGCTGCAGCAGATTAACTCCGACGAGCAGGTGACCGAAGATCAGAAGGTGGCCATATACCGTAGGGAGATTCCCGATCTGTATAAGGATTTCTATGCGAATTTCATTAAAAATAACAGCAGCCAATATTCGGAACCGTTAGTGGCTCAAATGAAGCAGCATTTGACGGACCAGCAGTACCGGATTCCCGAGGAAACCTTCTTCAAGCTGCCGAAGCTGACGGCAGGTCAGCTGACGGAAATGGAATCGACGACCCGTGTCATCATTGCCAGACTCATGTCGGATCAGTGGCCGGATGTGCAGCCGGCCAGATCTAAAGTAGCCGAGCAGGTGATCGCCTCCCAATTGACCAACAAAATTGAACGCGAGGTTGTGCAGGAGCTGGTAAAGTTCGTGCTGACCCCGAATAAATTCCTCGACGAGGAAGCAACCGCAAAAGCGCGTACGGCAGCAATGGACAATACCGCTCCGGTTTATATCAACAATGGAGATTTATTGGTTAAAAAAGGGGACGTCATCACGGCCGATATCTATAATAAACTCGAACATCTCGGGTTGTTGAAAGGTAAAGTCGGCTATTGGCAGGAGCTGGGGACGGTGCTTATGGTGCTGTTGTTTTTCCTTGTGCTTTATATGTTCGTGCGGCAAAGCCGGATGCCGGTTCTCGGCAATAACGCGAATCTGATCATGCTGGTCCTGATCTATGTGCTCAATCTTGCGGTGATGAAAACGGTCACGCTGGCCCAGAGCGAGCAAACGCCCTTTGCCGGATATCTTGCTCCGGTTGCGATGGGAACGGTTCTGATCGCGATATTGCTTGACGAACAGCAGGCTTTTATCTCCTCTATCCTGTTCGGAATATTCGCCAGCATCGTATTCAATCAAAGCAACAATCAGCTTTTTGACTTTCAATATGGTTTTGTCGCAGTTGTAACCGGATTCGTCTCGATCTTTGCCATTCACAGAGCGACACAGCGTTCGGCGATATTGCGCGCCGGGCTGTTGATCTCTCTGTTTTCCTGTGTGGCTGGCGGCTCGATGATCCTGTTAGGCGATCATTTTGTGCCGAAGATGATCTTGTCCTCGCTGGCTTTCGCCGCGGCCGGCGGCCTTTTGACGGCGATATTGGTGATCGGACTGCTGCCGTTTTTCGAGGTTGCTTTCGGCATTCTTTCACCGCTCAAGCTGGTCGAGCTGTCCAATCCGAATCATCCGCTGCTGCGCAAGCTGCTGACGGAAACGCCCGGGACATACCATCACAGCGTGATGGTGGGCAATCTTTCGGAAGCGGCGGCGGAAAGCATCGGAGCCAACGGCCTGCTTTGCCGGGTCGGGTCGTTTTATCACGATATCGGCAAAACGAAGCGGCCGAGCTATTTTATCGAAAACCAGATGAACATCGAGAATCCGCATGACAAGATCGATCCCCAATTGAGCAAATCCATCATTATCGCACATGCCCGCGACGGGGTGGAAATGCTCAAGGACTACAAAATCCCCAAGGCAATTCGCGACATTGCCGAGCAGCATCACGGCACGACGCTGCTGAAATATTTTTACCATAAAGCGCTTAAAATGGCTGAGGAGAAGGGGCAGAATACAGCGGCCATTTCCGAGGACGACTATCGCTATTCCGGCCCGAAAGCGCAAACGAAGGAAGCGGCGATCGTCGGAATTGCCGACAGCGTGGAAGCGGCCGTTCGTTCCATGCGCAATCCGACGATCGAGCAGATCGATCTTTTGGTGGACAAGATTATCAAAAGCCGGCTCGACGACAACCAGTTTAACGAGTGTGATTTGACCCTCAAGGAGCTGGATATGATCGCCAAAATTTTGAATGAAACACTGCTGGGCATTTTTCATTCCAGAATCGAGTACCCGGAGCAAATTCAGCATAAACGCGAGGATAAGGGAGCATAGTGAATATGAGCTTAACTTTAGTGACAAACAGCGAACTCGAAGATCAGGAGATCGCGCAGTGGAACGAAATGCTGGAGCGGCTGCTGGAAATTGCCGGCGCCCATGAAGAGGTAAACGAAGGAGAAGTGGCCGTCACCTTTGTCGACGATGCGGAAATCCGCAGATTGAACCTTGAATATCGCGGAATCGACCGCTCCACGGACGTATTGTCGTTCCCGATGCTTGAGCCGGGCGACGAGGAGCCGGAAATTTATTATGAAGAAGACGAAGGCGGAGATGCGGGCACGCTGCTGGGAGACATCGTCATCTCGCTGCCGAGGGCGCAGGAGCAGGCCAAGGAATACGGCCATTCGCTGGAGCGGGAAATCGGTTTTTTGTTTGTTCACGGCTTTTTGCATCTTATCGGATACGATCATCAGGATGAGGCGGCGGAAAAGGAAATGTTCGCCAAGCAGGAAACCATATTGCGGGAGGCAGGTTTGAGAAGGTGAATGGATTTCGCGGTTGGCTGCGGGGCTTTCGCTATGCCTATGAAGGACTGAAATACGTGCTGCGCACGCAGCGCAACATGAAATTTCATTTTTTCGTCTCAGCCGTCGTGCTGATCGTGGCTTGGTTTCTGCAGGTATCCAAATGGGAAGCCTTGTTCTTGCTGCTGGCGATTACATTGGTTCTTGTATCGGAAATGATCAATACCGCGATTGAGAAGACGGTCGATTTGGCCATCCAGGAAATTCATCCCTTGGCCAAGATCGCCAAGGATGTTGCCGCAGCAGCCGTATTGGTC
>CAZESH010000030.1:0-23994 GCA_964514665.1 uncultured Caryophanales bacterium | reverse complement strand
TTACCAATTGCCAAGGGGCCATCCCGGCACCACCTTTTCATTCATATAAATAGAACACGTTATAGGGATACATCAATATGGCGTCCTTTGTACGGATGCTCGGGCGCTTGATTTTCGTTTTCGTTCGCCTGATCTTGTTTCGACTGGCGTTCACGCTGCGAGCTCTGCCGTTCGGATTCGCCTTTGATTCGATTTTCCGCTTTTTTATCAATCTTTTCGCTTTTGCTGCCCATTTCCTCGATTTGTTTGATTTGGTTCGCGGCCAAATCCGTTTGCTGCACTACAGGCTTGTTTAACAATTGGTTTTGAAGATTGGCTGTATCGTTTGTTCTTGAAATCGCCAGCTGCAAATCAACCGCTTTAAAATCCATGCGACCATCCTCTTTCCTGATTGATGTCTATTAATGACATGCAATTGACGGATGCACGAGGTTGTTTGCGTCTATGAATGCTTGGATATCATTGCAATTTCGCCGTCAATCATGTTAAAGCAAACACGCTGAGTTGGATCCTTGATGAATCTGGTATATCTGCCAATCACAATTTTTGCACCGCTGTATATGGTAGAGATTACTTCTATTTGAGCTTTCGAGGTATCCTCCAACGATTTTTCGATTTCAAGCATCCGTTCTTTCATTTCTGTCAATTGATCGAAGCTCATCTTTTTCGAATTGCCTAGCTTGATCCGCATCGCCATTTTGTCTGGACTGAGCTGACCAGCAGAAGCAAATTGATCCAATATGGCCAGCGCTTTTTCCGTTTTATCCATATTCTCGGCCAATTCTTTGATTTGCTGACGAAGCTCGACCAACTCATTCCTAAGCTCGGGAAGGACACCGACTTCAAGAGAAGTAACTGTCGACATGGAATTGCCGATCGTTCTGGCAAATACCCGCTCTCCCGCTTGGATCACACCGCCGACGATCAAGCCTTTGGCTCCTTTGCATATCACATCCCTCCCTGCGCGAACACGAGAGTGCATGATGCTCTGGCTGACCACAACATCCTCCCCGGCCTCGATATTGCCGTCTTGTATAAAGGAAGATTTTACGTTTTTTCTCGCTTTGATCAGGCCCTTGTTATGACCCAAAATTCCCGCTGTTATCTCTATCGAGCCTCCGGCCAGCAATTCGGCGCCTTCCACTCCGCCGACCACGCGAATATCTCCATCGGCTTTGATCCGAAATCCGGTCAATACATTGCCTCGAACGACAACGTTTCCTACAAAATCGATATTGCCGATATTATAATCGACGTCGCCATTGACCTCGTACACTGGAAAAACATTGATTTTATTCCTGTCGGTAAGTGTAACAAGCCCGTCGATAGCTGCGTATAGAACCGTTTGTTCATTGTCCAAGACGACGTTTTTGCCTATTTTGAACCTTGCTTCCTTTCCCTTTCTGGGAAACAGCATTTCGCCCGTCACCGCTTTTCCCGGCGTCCCATCCTGCGGAGGAATTTTTTCGGCGATCATTTGTCCTTTTCGCACGTTATTCAAAGAAAGCATTTCTTTGAAATCTACCGATCCGTCTTCCAGTTCCGTCGGCTTGCGGTTCGCAGCAAGATCGAATTTATAATTTATGATGCCGTCCGCACCATCTTTAGGTTCATCTCCTGAAGCTACCAGCACCTCGGAAAGAAAATACTTTTTCGGATCCTTGCAAATATCCGCGAGCACATCATAACGAACCCCATGCTGAATATAATGCTTGCGCAGCAATTCTTCGAGCTGCTTCAGGGAACATTTCAGGGAACCATCGGGATCGTTGAAATGTAAATATGCATTTAATTTATCATCGGATAATTGAACGGTCACATAATAATCAATGGGAAACTGCTGCTCTATCTCCATTGCCGTACCCCCTTGTATGAAAAACTGCAAAACTTTCGATTGCTATTCCTGAATCAGCTGATCCCTGCTTTTGCTCAAGGCACCGCGCAGCCGGATGATCGCCTTGGAATGAAGCTGAGAAATGCGTGACGGAGAAAGCGACATCACTTCTGCGATTTCACTAAGAGACAATTCTTCATAATAGAACAAAGACACAACCGTTCTTTCTTTCTCTGTTAACCGTTCAATCCCTTTTGCAAGCGACTCTTTGAGGAAATATTCATTGACCTTATATTCCGGATTTTTTGCTTTTTCATCTATTAAAACAGATAATCGGGTTTCCGTTTCATCTTCCTTGATGGGATCTTCCAAAGAAAAGACGGTTGTGACGGATATCTCCTGGAGCATCTGATGAAATTCGTTTTCAGAAACCTGCAAATAATCGCAAATTTCTTGATCCGTTACGGAGCGCAGATATTTTTGTTCCAGCTTTTGATAGGCGTCCTCCAGCTTTTTCGCTTTTTCGCGAACGGAACGAGGCACCCAATCCGCTTGCCGCAGCGAATCGATGATTGCGCCGCGAATTCTCCAAGAAGCGTAGGTTTCGAATTGCAACCCCCGCCGATGATCAAATTTATCTATGGCGTCTATCAAACCCATTACGCCATAGCTTGCCAAGTCATCTCTTGAGATGCTCTTGGGCAGACCGATGGCAAGGCGGTTTGAAACAAATTCAACAAGCGGCAGGTAGCATTCCACCAACATCTTTTTTGCTTCCTGATTATGCTCAAACTTGAAACTATCCCAAATATGGATATTTGCTAGATGAGATTGTTTAGGGTCCATTTAAGTCATCATCCTTCATCATCTGAAAGGTTTCGTATAGCATCGCTCAAAAATTCTGCATCTATCTTGTCCTTGGACGCTAACTTTTTGGGACTCAAAGGCATAAAACCTTGATCAACGTGTTCTGCAGGATCTGCAAATATTGACTCCAGCGGCGAGTCTTCAGGTGTCGCCATATTGATGTGCGTACCAATTCCCTCCTCCCTGATCATGTTTTCTCCTGTGTGTTCGGGATCCTCCTGTATTATGGCAAAATGACCAAGCATAAAGCGGAAGCCAAAGGCAAGCGCAAACATCAAAGAAAAACTGTATAGGCTGTTCAAAGTGGAGTTCATTACGCCATTATGATTGGTCACGGAAAAAATAAATGTAAGCAGCAGCGTTAAAAAGGCGATCCAGAAGTTCCATTTCCAATTTCCTATCATCAATATTCCTTAACCCCTTGTTGTACGCTGCGAATGAGCAGCAAGCCGGTTGCACTTACAAACTCGATTGTACGCCCGTAATTGCCGCCTGTATCTTCAGCTTTTACCGGAATTTTATACTTTAGCAGCATCGTTTTACAGGTTTCCACATTGCGTGGTCCGATTCTCATCGAATCACTTTGTCCGGGAAATGTGAACATTTGGGCACCCCCTGCCAGCTTCGCTTCCAAACGGAGCGGTGAAGCGCCCAAGTTCTGCATCAAGCGAATCATTTCAGGTATGGCGGTATCCGCATATTTCGCCAAATTGATTTGATCGCCTCTGGCAATCTCCGAATTTGGAAGCATAACATGCGCCATTCCGGCAATTTTCTTTATCGAGTCATACAGTGTAATGCCCACACAGGATCCAAGACCGGTGGTTTTCAAAACGCTGGAAGCCTCGTTTGTCACTTGCAAATCCGCCATTCCGACCTTCACCAATTGATGTTCCATCATTCAAAAGGCACTCCCAATGCTGAGAACAGAATATCAAAGGATAAAGGATCGGGGATAAAGAAGAAATGCCCTTCCACTTCATCCTTGCCTTCCAGAAATTTTGTGTCAATCAACAAGGCGTGGTCCCCCATCTCCCCGTATTGAATCAGGCCAAAGTTTAGTATCGCACCCGCCATATCCACGGCAAGCGCCGGCACAGTCGGAGAAAGCGCCAATTTGGTCAAATCCGCCAGCGAGGATAAATAAGAGCCTACGAGAATATTGGCAATTTCCGAGAGCGCCGAAATTTCCATTTCGGAGAATACCTCTTGATTGCTGACTTTCAATCCGACGAAATTATGCAGCAATCGACTGGCGGAGCTTTGGGTCAATATAAAAAACATATTGCCCGGCGCATCCCCTTCCACTCTCATAAAGATTGCAATTACTACTTCCTCGGGTCCTCCAAGCGATTCGGCGATTTCCGAAAAAGCGAGGATTCTTACACTGGGCACTCGCATATCGACAGGCTTATCCAATAATCGGGATAAGGCGGTCGCTGCATTGCCTGCTCCAATGTTTCCCACTTCTTTGAGAACGTCCAATTGAAAATCCTTAAAATTCTGAAAAGGGTCCACCGGCTTACTCCTCAATATGTTCTAATTGAATAATTTCATTTTTATTTAAAACTTCTTCAAGATTGAGCATGATCAACAAGCGGTCATCACCGATTTTGGCCACGCCCCGCAAATATTTGGCCTTAATGCCGCCTACGATTTCAGGAGGATCCGTGATTGTACTGTCGTCCACATCCAGTACGTCATTCGCAGAATCGACAATCATGCCTACTTCCAGGTTATTTGCAGCTACAATAATCATTCTTGTATTTCCTGTATATTCGCTTTTCTCCAAGCCGAATCTTTCACGCAAATCAATTACAGGGGTAACCACACCTCGCAAATTCACGACTCCTTTTACAAATTCAGGCGTCTTGGGTACTCGCGTCATGGCCATCATGCGTTCGATCGTACGAACCTTGTCAACCTCGACTCCATATTCTTCTTCTCCCAATTTAAACACGATTACTTTTATTTCTTCTCCCATTTTGAACCCTCCTAATCAATCCTTATTTAATTATCGCATTCGGATCAACGATCAAAGCGACCTGACCGTCTCCCAATATCGTGGCACCGGAAACGGCAAATACGTTTTTAAGATAATTCCCGAGCGTCTTAAGCACGATTTCCTGCTGGCCAATCAGTTCATCGACCATCAGAGCAACCATTTTCTCCCCTTTGCGAATGACAACTGTTTCCCGTTCAAGCTTTTGCTCAGAATCGCTAAGTGCTGCCTCGAATAATTCCCCCATGGACAAAATCGGAATCACTCCGCCTCTGTAATCCAGCATGCTTTGTCCATGAACCTTGCGGATTTTCGGGATTTGCACAATCATTGTCTCCACGATGGACGAAAGCGGGATGGCATATCTTTCATTTCCGGTTTTGACCAGCATCGCAGAGATGATAGATAGGGTAAGCGGAAGCTGGACAATAAATTTGCTGCCCTTGCCCGGTTGAGATTCTACGAATACACTGCCTCCGAGTGAAGTGATCTTGGACTTGACGACATCCAAACCTACGCCGCGGCCGGATATATCCGTAATTTTTTCAGCCGTGCTGAATCCGGAGGCAAATAAAAGCTGATCGATGTCCTGATCCGACATTTTCTTTGCCTCATCAGGATGGACAACGCCTTTGTCCACTGCCGTTTTCAATACCTTTTGGCGATTGATGCCGTTGCCGTCATCTTCAATTTCGATAAAGACATGGTTCCCGCTGTGAAAAGCACGCAAATGTATGGTGCCCGTTTCCGGTTTGTTCGCAGCCAAACGTTTTGCTGGAATTTCAATGCCATGATCCAGTGAATTTCTCAGCATATGTACAAGCGGATCACCGATTTCATCAATAACCGTACGATCCAACTCCGTATCCGCTCCGCTGATCACAAGCTCGACTTTTTTCTCCAAGCTTTTCGTCAAGTCCCTGACCATCCGCGGAAAGCGGTTGAATACGGAATCAATCGGCACCATCCGCAATTTCAAGACGATATTCTGCAGGTCTGTACTTACACGTGCCAAATGCTCTACGGTTTCGCTCAATTCGCTGCGGCGGATTTCATCTGCCAGCGATTCCAGCCGCACGCGATCGATCAGCATCTCGCTAAACAGATTCATCAATACGTCCAAGCGTTCAATGTCGACACGGATTGTCCGATTCAGCTGCACATTTTGCTTCGCTTGGGGCTCTTTTGCCGCTTTGGCGGAAGCAGGTGTATCCGCTTGAATCGCAGCTGCAGTTTCTTTTTGTGCCTGATTGTGCTCCAATGATCCAAGCATTTTCAACTTGGCCTCATTGATTTCAGTCAGCTGCACCGACTCGATTTCCGAAACATGCATAATCATCCTATGCAGCGCCTCGGAATTCAATTTTGATATATAATAGACGGAAAAAACTTTGTCAAACTTTTCCTGCTCGATATCCTCCACTGCAGGAAATGACTTGATGACCTCCCCGTTATGGTCCAAAACGTTAAAAACCATATAAGCTCTGGCTGCTTTCAATACGCAATCGTCGCGAATCGCCACGCGAATATGGAAAACCTGAAAACCGCTTTCAAGCGATTGCTCCAGTACAGAGAGCTGATAGGAATCCAGATTCGAGTCATCGTGACCGTCTGCTGAAGCCGATGCTTTCGCCGTTGTTTCGCCATTGGCTATAGCTTGCAGGGCGGAAACTATGTCATCCACATCCGCTTTCCCGGTGCCGCCGCCAATGATATCCTGTACCATCGTTTCAAGCGCATCCAAACTTTTGAAAAGCGTATCAAAAATGGTCTGATTCATCACGCACTTTTGATTTCTTACTTGATCCAGCACATTTTCCATTTCATGAGTCAAAGATGCGATATCCTCGAATCCCATCGTAGCGGACATGCCTTTCAAGGTATGAGCCGAACGGAAAATGGTTTGAACGATGTTGATATCTTCCGGTGTTTGTTCAAGACTCAATAAATTTTCATTTAGAGCCTGCAAGTGATCTTTGGACTCGTCAATAAACATGGACAAATATTGATTTTGTTCCAAATCCAGCACCTCCCATAAGCAATTTTTATTGATTTGCGGTGAATGCATTGAAGCTCGGTTGTTGCACACGATTACTCTTCATTGTGAACAGCACGTATAAGCTCAACACCGATATTTTCCTGATCCAGCAGGTGCGTTACACATCCAAGCTCAAATGCAGCTCTCGGCATACCATAAACCACGGCCGTTTTCTCCGATTCTGCAATCAGCGTAAGTGCTCCCGCTTCCTGCAAAGCTTTCATCCCTTTTGCTCCGTCACTGCCCATTCCCGTCATCAGCACGATATGCCTATTCAATTCTTGAAAGGGAACGAGCGATTGAAACAAGATATCCACAGAAGGGCGATGGCCTGAAATCGGTTCATGACTGTTGAGCTGAATCCGGTAATCGCGATCCCTGTCGTACACCAAAACCATATGATAACCTCCGGGAGCGATATATGCAGTTCCTGCTTGTATCTTCTCTCCATCGGAAGCTTCAACAACTTGAATGCTTGATACTTGATCAAGCCTTTGCGCCAAAGATTTCGTAAATTGAGGCGGCATATGCTGCACGATCAGGATCGGGGCGGGAAAATCCCTGGGCAAGGAAGACAGCACGGTTTGCAGCGCTCTTGGGCCCCCTGTTGACGTTCCGATCGCAACCAGATGTTTGAATTCCCCGCTTGCTTTCATAACCTCAACCGGTTTGACGATCGGCCGGGAAAAGCTGCGGGGTACAGAAGCTCCACTGGAAACCGCTCGGTCCACACTTGTATGCACGGCAATTTTCAGCTTTTCAAGCAGCAATTCTTTTTCCTTGTGCATATCAAGAGATATCGTTCCAGAGGTTTTTCGGATAAAATCAATGGCTCCGGCTTCCAAAGCCATGATCGTCGCCGCCATACCCTTTCCGGTTTCTCCGCTGAGCATAATGACCGGAGTCGGACGCACCGTCATGATCCTTTTTAAGGCTTCAAGTCCATCCATTTCAGGCATTTCGAGATCCAATGTAATGGCATCGGGTTGAACCGACATGCATTTCTCCACGGCTTCCCGACCGTTTTTGGCTGTGGCGACCACTTCAAATTCGCCATCCTCCGATATCAGGTCAGAAATAATTTTTCTCATGAATGCAGAGTCATCTACGACCATTACCTTGTATCGTTTCTGCATCTTTTCACTCCTTCGTATCTGCGTCACAATTACGAGCTGCTGCTGCATGCATTCAATCGAATTTCAGCTTCCTTCACTTTTATCTCATTAAGCGGATCAGGCGGTTCAAGAATCCTTTCACACCGGCCATGCTCTGATCCACAGCCGTATGGCCGGTTACGAACATCGCGGCAAGCTCCATGATTTCCTTGGCAGCCTGAGAGTTCGGATAAGCAATCGAAAGCGGCACCTGGCGCTTTACGGCTTTTGATACATGGCTGTCGTCGACAATATAGCCGAGAGTCGGAATATCGATATCCAAAAACTGTTTGGCGACCATGCTGATTTTTTCTGCGGTGCGTTTGCCTTCATTTTGATCGACAACTCTGTTGATAACCAGATGAAACGGAACATTGTAACGCATGCCATGCACCATCTTGATAATGGCGTAAGCATCTGTAATCGCAGTCGGTTCGGGAGTTGTCACAACAATGGTTTCATGGGCGGCAATGATGAATTTCAGCGTTTCCCGCGATACGCCCGCTCCCGTATCAAATAAAATAAAATCCACATACCCGTTTAATTCGGTAATCTGCTGTGTGAAATAATCCAGTTCTTCCTCGGTTAGTCTGAAAAGATCATTAAAGCCGGAGCCTCCGGAAATAAACTGAAGTTCATTCGCACCTTTATGAATAATTTCCCAAATCGTTTTTTCCCTCTTTAACAGGTGGTACAGATTGAATTTGGGGGAAATGCCCATCAGGACATCGATGTTGGCCAAGCCGATATCAGCATCAAAGACAAGAACCTTATAGCCAAGTGTCTGCAGAGCCAAGGCAAAGTTTAAGGAAAAATTGGATTTTCCGACGCCGCCCTTTCCGCTTGTCACCGTGATGATGCGCGTCGTCTTCATCCCTGCATCGTTTTGAACATTGACCAAATTTCTTAATCCTTGTGCTTGATCACTCATCCGGTAGCCCCTCCAAAATAAGATCGACCAGCTGTTCGTCGTTGACTTGAAAAATATCGTCAGGAACGTTTTGACCATTCGTGATATAGGATAACTGCAGCGGAAAGTCATGAACCAGATTAATCACTGATCCGTAGCTGTCCGTTTCATCCATTTTGGTAAACAGCAGCTTGTCGAGTTTGAATTTCGAAAAATTTCCCGTGATCATTTTCATGTCTTTATATTTTGATGTAAGACTCAGCACCAGATAAGTTTCGGATTTTCCATTGGTTTGCAAAAGGCTGTTAAGCTCGGATACGTACATTTCATTCTTGTAATTGCGGCCGGCGGTATCCATGAAGATCATGTCGCATTCCTCCAGCTTCTGGTAAGCCTTTTGCAGCTCCTGCGGTGAAAATACAACCTCTAGCGGCACATTTAATATCGTAGCGTATGTACGCAGCTGTTCTACAGCTGCAATTCGATAAGTATCGGAGGTGATGAAACCGACCCTGCGGTTGAATTTCAGCACCTGTTCAGCTGCCAGCTTGGCGATGGTAGTCGTTTTCCCAACTCCGGTAGGTCCTACAAATTGAACAATTTTCGTTTGATTGGATATTGGGGAACGCTTATTTTTTTGCATGATCTCAAGCAATTGTTTTCTCACAAGCTGAACGGCTTGAGTCATAGTCAGCTGATTAACTACGGCTCCCGCCTCTTCCACGGTTTGCTGTATCAAGAAACGAACTATCGGTGGATCGATCTCATGCGCCAACAGCCTTTCTTCCAAGAGCTTCAAACATTCGGGATAGGTGGCATTCGCGCGGTTTGCTTCCGACAGCTTCAGCACGATTGCTTTCATCTGCTGCAATTCTTCCAATACGGGATCTCTGCGATCCAACGTTTGCACTGCGGTTTTCAACCCCAGAACCTGCTTTTCCTCCACTCTCAGACTGCTGCTGACCATGTCGTCCTTAACCAGCGTTGGCTTCTGATAACGGATCGGAATGGGTTTTTCCTCCTGCAGCGGCTTTTCCAATGCCGGGCTGCGCATGGCATGCACCGATTGTTTGGGAATAGAATTATCGATAGCCGCGATCACTTCTATCCGCTTTCTTCCGAAAAAACCGAAGAAGCCCCCTGATTTGATTTCCTTCGTATTTAAAATCACGGCATCCTTTCCCAGGTCGCTGCGAATTTTTTGAAGCGCTTCAGGCATCGTTTCCACGATATATCTTTTAACCCTCACAGATTGACCACTCCTACACTGTGGATTTCAACACTAGGTTCCAATTCGTTATAGGATAAAACGGGTATGTCTTGTAATGTCCTCTCCAACAATTGCCGCAAGTACATCCTTACTGTCGGAGATGTCAGAATAACCGGTTGAGCCCCGCTTTGCACCAGCTTGTTAATCTGCTCGGAAATTTTTTGGAAAACCAGTTGCGAGGCATTCGGATCCATCGCCAGGTAAGAGCCTTGATCCGATTGCTGGACAGCATCGGCTATTTTCTTTTCCAAAGAGGGCCCGACAGTAATCACTTTTAGCGCATCATTTTCGCTAGCATACTGTTGAGTGATCTGACGAGATAGCGACTGTCGCACATATTCCGTCAAAATCTCCGGATCCTTGGTGAAATTTCCGTAATCGGCCAGCGTCTCAAAAATGGTGACCAGATCGCGAATCGATATTTTTTCCTTCAGCAATTTGATCAGTACCTTCTGTACATCGCCGATCGACAGCAGTCCCGGAATCAATTCTTCTACCAAGGCCGGATATGCTTCTTTCAGATGATCGACAAGCGCTTTCGTTTCCTGGCGGCCGATCAATTCGTGGGCAAATTTTTTGATCACTTCCGTCAGGTGCGTAGCTACGACCGAGGGAGGATCTACAACCGTATACCCGGCCAATTCAGCGTTCTCTTTGGTCGTTTCGTCAACCCATAAGGCGGGCAATCCAAAAGCGGGTTCTATCGTCTCTATTCCTGTTACAGAATCATCATCGAACCCCGGACTCATGGCCAAATAGTGATTAAGTAATAATTCACCACGCGCCACCGGATTTCCTTTAATTTTTATGACATATTCATTCGGTTTTAGTTGAATATTGTCGCGAATTCGGATAACAGGGACCACAATGCCCAATTCCAATGCACATTGCCGTCGAATCATGATGACGCGGTCGAGCAAGTCCCCTCCCTGATGAACGTCGGCCAAAGGGATTAATCCGTAGCCGAATTCGAATTCGATCGGATCGATCTGCAGTAGATTGATTACACTTTCCGGACTGCGGACCTCCTCCATCTGCTGATCTTCCTCTTGTTGAACCTCCTGCTCTTTTTGCTTGTCCAAATTTTTCTGCATCCTGTACCCGGAGATGACAAGGAGAATGGCGATCGGCAGCGGAAGCAGCTTAATCGGAGTTGCTAATCCAAGCATGGTGATCGTGCCTGCAACCACGTAAAGCAGTCGGGGATAGTTAAAAATTTGCGAGGAAAGCAGCGTCGACAAATTATCATCTGAAGCTGCGCGGGTTACAATCAAGCCGGTTGCAGTTGAAATCAGCAATGCGGGAATTTGGCTGACCAATCCGTCACCGATCGTCAGAATCGAATAAGTGGCAAGCGATTGTTGAAACCCGAAATGGTGAACCGCCATACCGATGATGAAGCCGCCCAACAAATTAATAAACAAAATTACGATACTGGCTATCGCATCTCCTTTGACGAACTTGCTGGCACCGTCCATCGCACCGTAAAAATCGGCTTCGTCTCCGATTTTTTTGCGGCGCTCCTTCGCTTCAATTTCGTTGATCATGCCGGCGTTCAAATCCGCGTCGATACTCATTTGCTTTCCAGGCATCGCATCAAGCGTAAATCTTGCCGCCACTTCAGCGACACGCTCCGATCCTTTGGTGATGACGATAAATTGGACCACGACCAGAATCAGAAACACAATAAAACCAACGGCAATTTGACCGCCGGCTACAAATGATCCAAACGTTTGAACAACCGTTCCGGCTTCCGCATTCGCCAAGATGTTTCTCGTTGTGGAAACATTCAAAGCCAGCCGGAATAAAGTCGTGATCAATAATAAAGACGGAAAGACAGAGAATTGCAGCGCATCCTTGGTGTTCATAGATACGAGCAAAATGATTAAAGCCAGAGAAATATTGATGATTAACAAGAAATCAAGCAAATGAATATTGACGGGAACAACCATCATTAAAACGATGCCGATCACGCCAATAAGAACGACTAAATCTCTGGGCTTCACTCCACGCCTCCCCTTTCGGATAAGTTCGCAATAAATCTACATGGCCTTGCCTTTCATGCGGTATACATAAGCCAATACTTCGGCAACAGCCTGGAATAAATCCGCCGGGATCGATTCGCCGATTTGCACCTGTTCGTATAAAGCCCGGGCTAGCGGTTTATTCTCCATGATCGTAATTTGCAGTTCTTGGGCCTTTTCCCGTATCTTTAAAGCCACATAATCCTGGCCTTTGGCCAAAACGACAGGAGCGTCCATCTTGCCTGCCTCATACTTTATCGCTACCGCAAAGTGCGTCGGGTTGGTGATGATCACGTCCGCTTTGGGAATTTCCTGCATCATTCGCTGCATGGCAAGCTTCCTTTGTTTTTCTTTGATTTTTCCTTTAATCAGCGGATTGCCTTCCGTTGTTTTGTATTCGTCTTTAATGTCCTGTTTGGACATTTTCAAGCTTTTCTCATGCTCGTAACGTTGGTATAAATAATCAAACAAAGCCAGCAGGACCAAAATTGCGGCGATTTTAATGCCCAGCGAGACGACGATTCCGGCGGTAAAGCTGAATATCCCCCCCAAAGGAGTTTGTGCAAGCGATAAAATATCCGCCTTTTTCCCCCACAGGGTTGTAAATACAATAAAGCCGATCAAAGTCAGCTTCAACAGCGTCTTCAGCAATTCCATCAGGGAACGCAGAGAAAAGATTTTTTTAAAGCCTTCCACAGGATTGAGTTTGCTGAATTTGGGCATAAGCGGTTTACCCGTCAGCAAAAACCCGACTTGCATATAATTGACCACGATCGCGATCACGACGGCCACAAGCATAATCGGCGCGACCACGATCAATGCGTGATATACGAGCTGTATGGATATGACCATGATGTTTTTTTCCGTGACGGGCCACAGCATATAATCATTAAACGATTCGGTATATATACGAAAAAGCTGTTTTTTAAAGATACCGCCAAAACTGTACATGAACAAAAAAATGAACAACAGGATGAATGCACCCGCCAGTTCCTGGCTTTTCGCCACCTGTCCTTCTTTCCGGGACTCCTGCCTTTTCTTCGGGGTGGCGCTTTCGGTTTTCTCCCCGGCAAACAGCTGCAAATCCATTTTCAGTCTGAAGTTGCTCATTTTCTCACCCCCGGAAAAAGACCACGGTCTGTAATTCACCCTTTGTTCAACAGCTGCAAAATGTTCATCAAATTTTCCAGCATGGTTTTAAACAGTGCTTGAAATACAAACAGCAATCCCGACATCATCACAATTAATAGGACAAAGCCTGAAAAAATCTTGATTTGAAAGCCGACCACAAAAATATTAAATTGCGGAGCGGTTCGTGCCAAGATGCCTAAAGCCACATCTACCAGAAATAAGGCTGTTATCAATGGGGCTGCAATCTGAAAGGCAAGATAGAAAACTTTAATGAACGATTCTACCAAAAACGCGCTGATGCTTCCTTGAAGAATCATTGAATAAAGCGAATTGTCCAAAGGAACCCACTTATAGCTGTCCATAATGGCACGGATCAAGTAATGATGACCATTGATGGACAAAAAGAACAGCATGGCAATCATAAATTTGAAATTGCCCATAAGCGGCGCCTGTGCTCCGCTCATCGGGTCAACGACATTTGCAATTCCGAAACCCATTTGAATATCGATGAAAGAGCCGGCGATCTGTATGGCGGTAAAAAAAATATATGCCGTAAAGCCCAAGATCAAGCCGATCAGGATTTCACGCAGCAAAATCAAAAAATAATCGGCATCAAATGCTATAGCATCGTGTGGACCGAGCGACAGAATCGTAAGCAGGCTCATAAAAAAAGAAAGGCCTATTTTAAATTGCAAAGGAACCCCGCGAGATGAAAATACCGGCGCAACAACAAAAAACGATGTGATTCGACAACAAACGAGCAAAAAAAACGGGAAAAACTGAGTTACAACTTGCATCGTCACACAGCCTATCCAATGTATTGGTTTAAATTCCCAAGAATGTTGGAAGTGAAATCGACTAACGTATTCAAAATCCATGGACCGAACAACAGAAGAACAAGCAGCACGGCAATAATTTTGGGCACAAAAGCAAGCGTCTGCTCCTGAATTTGCGTGGTGGCCTGAAAAATACTGACCAGCAAGCCGACTGCCAAAGCGATGACCAGCATCGGTGCGCTTGCTTTCAAGACGACAAATAATGCCTGTCCGGCCAAACGTATGATAAAATCAGCACTCATTGTTTACGCCTGCTTTCCACAAATTCAACCGGTATTAAAGCTGATTAGCAGCGACTTCACCACAAGATGCCAACCATCCACCAAAATGAACAGAAGAATTTTGAACGGCAGTGAAATCATCACCGGGGGGAGCATCATCATGCCCATGGACATCAGCACACTGGCGACGATCATATCAATGACCAGAAAAGGGATGAACAGCATAAAACCCATTTCAAATGCGGTTTTCAATTCACTGATGGCAAATGCGGGAATCAGTGCGGTAAGCGGTATGTCTTCGTAAGTTTTCGGTTTTTCCGTCTTGGCGTACTCCAGAAACAACAGTAAATCTTTAGTCCTGGTTTGCCGGTACATAAATTTTTTGATCGGCAAGGAGGCTTTTTGGAGCGCTTCGGATTGAGACGGAATTTGATTATGTAGATACGGCTGCAGCGCCGTTTGGTTAATCTCGTTTAAAGTCGGCGACATCACGAACAGAGTAAGAAAAAGCGCCAATCCAACCAGCACCTGGTTTGGAGGCATCTGCTGAGTGCCGAGTGCCGTGCGTACAAATCCAAGTACAATCACGATACGGGTAAAGCTTGTCATTAAAACTAAAATGGCAGGAGCAATGCTAAGAATGGTAATCAATAGCAAAATCGTAATCGTATTCCCCACATCCGACGGGTTATCCGCCGGTGAAAAGGGAGGAATGCCGGGAATCTGAAACGAATCGGGCGCCGCTGAAACATAGGAGACGATGAACAACGAAAACATCAGGAACAGGGATAAAGCCGCCACTATTTTATGCCGTTTCATTCTTCATTCGACCTGTCTTTCATTGTATCTTCCTGCAGCATCTGCTGGACCCTCCGTGAACGATTGGAAGCATGCTTGAATTTGTCCTGGAAAATCTCCTGGAAACTGCGCGATTCGTTCTCCGCTTCAGGTTCTTGTTCCGGAATGTATCGACCGCTGATTTTCTTGATCCAGTCTAACAGCGAGGGAAAGGGTTGATTGCCTTTGGCCGTGTAGCCGCCTTCCAACGCTTCCATCAGCTCCGTGACTTCAAGCGGATCCTTAACCTTTTCGATCAATCGAACGTCGTCCCCGACCCCGATTATGTATACCTTCTCGCCGAGCTGCACGATTTGTACGGATTTGTTTTGTCCGAGCACCAAGCCTCCAAGCAGCCGGAGACCTTTTCCGGATAAACCGTTTCGGGTGCGGCTGGCCAAAAAACGGACAAGCAAAAAGATTAATCCGATAATGATCAGCAGGACGATAAAAACTGTAAGCAAGCTTCCGATAAACCCTCCGGAGAAATCACCGCTGTTCATGTTGGAACCATCCAGCGAGTTATCCGGCACAGCCCCGAGCGCATATTGCTTTATACCGTTGATTCCGGCAAACATCAAAGCAAAGGCCGATGCATATTTTGTCTGAAGCCTGGACAAAAAAACCATCCTTTCACTCAATCAGATTGATGCGAACATAAGGCTATCCAAGCGTTTTCTTGATGGCTTCGATAACGCGGTCCGCTTGAAAAGGCTTGACGATAAAATCCTTTGCGCCCGCTTGAATCGCATCGATCACCATGGCTTGCTGTCCCATAGCGGAACACATGATTACCTTGGCATTTCCATCTGTCTTTTTGATTTCTTTCAGCGCCGAAATGCCGTCCATTTCAGGCATCGTAATATCCATCGTCACAAGATCCGGTTTGAGTTCCTTATACTTTTCTATGGCCTGTGACCCGTCATTCGCTTCACCGACAACCTCGAATCCATTTTTAGTAAGGATATCTTTGATCATCATTCTCATAAAAGCTGCATCGTCTACTATTAAAATCTTGTTCGCCATTGCACAATCCTCCTAAAAAATATTATTGTAGTTTCTGAATTCGATCCCATTGACTGATAATATCGGTAACGCGAACACCGAAGTTCTCGTCTATGACGACAACTTCCCCTCTTGCGACCAGCTTGTTGTTGACCAAAATATCAACCGGTTCGCCCGCCAGCTTGTCCAATTCGACAATAGAGCCTTGGGATAGTTCAAGAATGTCCTTGATCAGCTTTTCTGTCCTTCCTAATTCTACTGTAACCTTGAGTGGAATATCCAGTAGTAAATCCAAATTTGTATGATCGTTTGCCGACATCGGATTTGGCGTGAAATTCGTATACTGGACAGGTTGGACATTTACATTCCGGTTTGGCGGCGTCACCCCGTATTGTCCCGGCTGGCGCATCGGCGGCTGCATGTAAGGCTGCTGCCGTTCAGTGGGCGGCGCATACTGTGCCGCAGGCTGTTGATGCGACGGAATTGCAGGCGGCGGTTGAATCGGCGGCTGCTGAACAAGAGGTTCCTCCGATATATGTGCGGTTGGAGCCGGATCAGGATGACGTTCTGCAGTATTTTCCATAGCTGCGGACGTTTCTGTTTCAGCTGCCGGTTCTCCGCCCAGCAGGCTTGAAACCATTTCTTTGGCAAAGGAAACGGGCAGCAATTGCATGATATTGGAATCTATCAAATCTCCGATCAAAAGCCGGAAAGAGATTTGAACGAAAACATTGTCCGGTGGGAAAGATTCCATCCCCTCGCTTTTTGACAAATCGAATACGTCGATTCCCGGAGGGGAAATATTGACAAAGCGATTGAAGATCGTAGACATCGAGGTCGCTGACGATCCCATCATCTGGTTCATTGCCTCTTGAACGGCGCTTATATGTATTTCATTCATTTCACCGGAGATGTTGGTACCGTCGCCGCCCAGCATCAGATCGGCAATTACCTGAGCATCACGAGCCTTGATCACCAGCAGATTGATGCCTTGGAAGCCCTCGACATAATTCACGTGAATAGCGACATGCGGCTGCGGGAATTCACTTTCCAAACGCTCCCTGGCAATCACGGAAACCTGAGGCGTGGTAATATCCACCTTTCTCCCAAGCAGAGTGGAAAGAGCCGTTGCCGCGCTGCCAAAGGTGATATTGCCGATCTCACCGAGCGCGTCCTGTTCCAGAGAACTCAGATAATCGGATAAATCTCCGGTGGGCGCTCCATCGCTGGACGAGTCTTCCTCTTCCATCGTTTGCCTTAATAAGGCATCTATTTCTTCTTGGGATAGATAATCCTTGTTACCGGCCATCGTAGTCCACTCCTTCCTCGACAATTTCAGAAATTTCTACCGCCATCTTTCCTTTGACGGTTCCTGGATTGCCCAGAAATTTTAATTTGTTTCCAATTTTTACTTGAAGCCCGCTGGATATAGATTTGTTGAGTGATATCACATCTCCGACCGAAAGATTGAGAAATTCGTTCACGGAAATTTGCGAGTGCCCCAGTTGGGCGATTAGCGGAAGCTTGGTTTGTCTGACTCTGCCTTGAATGGCCTCAACCTCCTGCGCCACCCGGTTCTTTTTTTGCAAAACGAACCAATGGTGAACGGATAACCGCGGCATGATCGGCTCAAGCACGACATGTGGTATACAAAGGTTGATCATTCCCGTCGTATCTCCGATTTTGGTGCTTAGCGAAATCAGGGCAATCGTTTCGTTAGGAGAAACCAGCTGCAAAAACTGCGGGTTTGTTTCCAAGCCTTCCATCCTGGGCGTAATATCATATACGGTTTTCCAAGCTTCCTGAAGGCTTTCGAAGGTGCGGCTGAAAATGCGTTCCATCACGATCGTTTCGATTTCCGTCAATGCGCTTGTTTTCGAAGGAGAACTGCCCTGCCCGCCAAGCAGTCTGTCCAGCATGGCGAAGGCCACATTGGGATGCACCTCCATCACCATTCTTCCTTCCAACGGTTCTGCTTCAAAAACATTCAGGATGGTCATTTTCGGTACGGAACGAATAAATTCGTCATACGGAAGCTGATCGACACTGACTACATTGATTTGCACAAATGTGCGCAGCTGGGCGGAAAAGTATGTCGTTAAATAACGGGCAAAGTTTTCATGTATACGTGTCAGGCTGCGGATATGGTCCTTTGAAAAGCGTACGGCACGCTTAAAATCATAGGTTCGAACCTTGCGCGTATTTTCTTCCTTTTTCAGCTCCTCCGCGTCCATCTCCCCGGATGAAAGCGCTGCGAGAAGCGCGTCTATCTCATTTTGCGAGAGAACATCTACCAATCAAAATCACCCCCACCTATCAGGCATGAACCGCGCTGTTAAGAAAGCACAAAATTCGTTATGTTGATATGCGTTACCTTGCCTTCCTGCAAAATCAAGTTGATTTTGTTCATCAGCGATGTCGATAAAAAGTCGATGCCCTTGCTGCCTTTGATTTGTTCAGGTGTAAGATCCGACAATGTTTCGATGATGATGCTCTTGACTTTGAAATCGAGCAGCGAGAATTCCTCTGTCGTTTTTTTGTTCTCCAGCTCAAAGGCAAAACCGATTTTGATAAATTGATTATTCGACAAATTGGTAGTAATATCATCCATTTTTACGGTTAAATCACTGATTTGCTTGGCCGTTTTATCTTGCGGTTTTACGGATTGGACAGAATTCACGGCTTGTTTGTTGGGATCTGCACTTGCGGGTGACCTGTCTAAATAAGTCCACAAAATCACGGCGGCTGAAATGATTAAGGTAATGGATATCAGGACGATGATGAGTACGGGAATCATTTTTTTGAACACTACGAACCCTCCGTATTCTGATTCTTTATAGCAAGTCGAATAACCCCGATATTTCTCATATAGTTTTGCACTAAGCTTACCACATCAACCACCTTCTCGAGAACAATAAATTTTTTGCCCGTCGTCAATGTGATGATGGTATCCGGAGTCGCTTCTATCGTTTCGATCAGCAGCGCATTGATCGTAATCTTCGTGCCGTTTAATCGGGTTACGGAGATCATTGCTCTACCCCCTTTAATTCAAGCCGGACAGAGCGCTTGATAGCTGCTGTCCGGTCACGTTACTATTGAAACTATCGTTTAAGGTTGACGACTTCCTGAAGAATTTCGTCAGAGGTCGTAATGATTCTGGAATTGGCCTGAAAGCCGCGTTGTGCGACAATCATTTCCGTGAATTCCGATGTCAGATCCACATTCGACATTTCCAGCTGACCGGAAATGATCGCGCCGGTTCCGGCAGTGGGATCATTCGCTTCGGAATATGTCAGCGCTCCGTCCAAAACCGAGTTCGGCGTGCTGCGGTACAAATTGCCGCCGACTTTTTCCAATCCTCCCGGATTCGTGACTTTGATTACGCCGACTTTTATGCCCGTAGGTTCAGAAGTGCCGTCAGCATGAACGGATATAATTTCGCCGGACTGCGAAATTGAAAAGCTGGTTACATCCTCACCGAGTTGAATCGCCGCACCTCCGGAATCCATAACCAGCATGCCGTCCGCATTCACCAGCTTGCGCTCGGCGTCCAGCGTGAAATTGCCGGCCCGGGTCAAATAGGGCGTTTCTTGATCCTCGCTTGTTTTTACCGCAAAAAAACCGTCTCCGTCTATTCTTAAATCCGTTACATTATTTGTCGTCATGGCGCTGCCGGGCGTATGCACGGTATCGATGGCGGCTATTGAAACGCCGAGTCCGACCTGCTTGGCATTGATCCCGCCTTTTCCGTCGACAGGTGCTGTAACACCGGACATGGTTTGGCTCAAAATATCCTTGAACATCGTCCTCCCCGCCTTAAATCCGACCGTGTTTACATTGGCGATGTTGTTGCCGATTACGTCCAGTTTGGTCTGAAAACCACGCATTCCGGAAATCCCTGAATAAAGCGATCTTAACATATGCGTTTCCTCCAATTCGAATATAGATGCAAGCTGCTTCCGTCGTTCCACAGCCCAGGGCTTCCTTACCGGACCAGCCCGTTATTGATTCATTCTACAATTACTGCACTGTCAATATTGGTGAACACATTATCCTTCAGCGAAGCTCCATCCATTGCCGTTATCACCGTACGATTCTTGACATTTACGATCAAAGCCAGATCCTTCATTAAAACCAAAGAATCCTTTGCTCCTTTTGCGGCAGCTTTGTCAACAGCGGTTTCGATTTTTTTCAGCTGCTCGCTTTGCAGCGTAATGCCTCTTTGCTTCAAGCGCTGTTCCGCATGCTGACTAATGCGCAGAGCTTGTTCATGGAAAACATCCTGAAAAGACTTGCCTTGAACGTTTCCCGGAAGGGTTCCTCCTGCGTGCGGCCGTTTGGAAGATACTCCGCCCGGAGGCATTACATTCGGGTAGAGTCGTCCTAGATTGATCGGCTCCGTCATGGCGTTCCCGCCGAATCTGCAACCGAAGTGATCGAATCCATCGGAATATCCTCTCCTTCCACTTTTGCATATTGGCTGCCGCTTTTGACCAGAATGGCGGAGACGATTCCGCTTTTTGTCGTAGAAGCTGAGTCCGGATTTGCAGAATCCTGCCAAGAAACGGTTTTTCCTATCAGGCTGGATGCCCATCCGAGCGATTGCCGCATCTGCTTCATTTCATCAGCCATGTTCATAATTTGTTCCACCGAAGAAAACTGTGCCATTTGCGCTATGAAGTCGCGATCCTGCAAAGGCTGCATGGGGTCCTGATTTTGCAGCTGGGTAATGAGAATTTTCATGAATTCGTTTTTGCCCAAAGTTTTCGTTTTATCGCTGGCTGCAGCCGTTTGCACATTTTGGGCAGCATAATTGGGCCATACGCTCTTGGTTGAAACAATGCTGTTCGACATACTTTCCACCTCCCAAACCCTGAATGTCTGACCATTATGCCGTTACGTTGAAGGAATTACCGTACAGCATGTAGTGCTGCGATTCCTCTTCCTGAGCAGTCAATTTGTCGCTGAAATCGGAGGCAATGTAAGCGGCCTTCCTTTTTCCTTGTCCCCCATGCTGCTGGGAGGAAGATTGCCGGTTTTGCTCTTGAAACATCTGCGAGTGCATCCCCGACTGCTGAGAGACCTGAAGCTTGTCCACCTGAATGCCTTGGTTTTGCAAAACCGTTCTCAATTGCTGCATTTGACCTTCCAACAAATCTTTGGCATGTGCATTTTCTGCAAAAAATTGGGCAACCAGTTGACCGTTATGCATCGTCAGTTGAACATCCAGCTTGCCTAAATGCTCCGGCACCAAGGAAATTTTCGCTTCGCTGATTCCGGAAACTTCATTGATTTTTATTGACTTCAGCATAAATTGGGAAAAATCCTCGGCAAAATTTTGCGCTTGCATAAGTATAGGTACTTGCTTGGGCAGTGCGTCAACCACCCGGGGTTGAAGCGGCGGTATCTGCAGGGTTAAAGCTTGCGAAGGGTCGGCGGCCGCTTTTACGGCAGTGCCGGTGTCGCTGCTCGGTTGTTCCATTGACGGCTGCACAGCCTGCATCGTCCATTGTCGACTAGGCAGAGCATGCTTCATCATCAATGCAATGCTGCCGTTTGTCGGCTGAACGGCGGTCTGCTTGGCCTCTCCTGCTGCTTTGGCAGTTTGCTGTCCTCCAGCTTGCCATACCCCGGAAAGTGCTTTCGCGTTATGCTCTTCTCCCGCTTTCATGAACAAGCCAGTGGAACTGACCCCCTTGTTATCAGGGCTTGAATGGGTTTTACCCTTGCTTTGACTGTTCGCCGAAGCTGCCGTCAAGAAGGAGCTCAAAACATCCTGATCGACCTTTTCAAGCTTTTGCGGCGTTAATGTCGCGCCTTGGTTGCCGGCCTGCTCACGGACCATCATGACAACCGCTTCTTTAGCAAGCGATGCCAGCTGAGTGCTGATACTTGCTGCTGCTTTGTTCCATTCATCGCTCCGGGGAACAGCATTCGACTGCTCTAAAAGCTGACCGATCACGTTTTGGAACTGCTTTAACGTGACGGGTGTCTGAAGCATATCCGCTTGACCTGAAACTGCGGGTTTAATAGCTGCTGCGGGCATAACGTTTGTCGGCTGAACGCGGTTTTCCTTCAGAAGATTTTCCACGGCCGCAACAAGAGCTTTTGTTTGATCCCCGCCTAGCAGTACCTGTTGATCAGTCTGCGTTAATTGACTGACCAGTTTGACCACGGTCTGCGACAAGCCGCTCAGGCTTTTGGCATCGGGAGCCGTCATCAGCTTCTGCAGCAGCTGCGGATCGATCAACGTCATCAGTACAGCGCTCAAATCGCCGATATTCGGCTGCTGCTGGTTATTCTCATTGTCCTCGGTGCGCGGACCGGTTTTTGCAGCGGATTGATCTTGACCGCCTTCCAATGCCTTGACCAAAAGCTTGGAAAAAGCATCTCCGTTTCCCTTGGCGGTTTGCGTCGAATCGGCCGTTGTTCCCGAAGAGCTGGCAGAAGCGACTTTCATTGCTCCTGTTGCCGGTTTGGCAATATTTTGCGCGAGTGCATTCATTTTCATATCACCTCCTTTCAATGGCACGATGATGCACGATTCCTACTTTGACATCAACTCGGCTATTTTCGCCGCATCCTGCTGTGAAATGTCCGAGATTGCCGAAAGAATGGACGATCTTGCAGCGCTGTCCATCACAGTCAAAATCGCAATCACCTTGGGCTGATTCGTTTTCAGCATTTCATCCAGCACCGCTGCCGAATTTTTGCCGGACATTCCGGCAAAAGTCTGGGCTAATTGCTCATTATTCAGCTTTTCAGTGTCACTAATCTTTTTATCGTATTCTTGCAGCCTGGATTGAAGAGCTGCGATCTGCAAATTTTCCGCGGTTACGACGTCTTTGAGCTGAATCGAGGCTTGCGCCGCTATTTTTGCGTTCATTTTTTCCAAAACGCCCACCCTCTGCTCCGTCGTCATTTGACTGAGCACGAGCACCAACTCGGGTATGGTCAGGTTTTCCAGAATGGGAGCCGCTTTGCTGGGATTCATCGCTGCATACATGGAAGCCAGATTTTTGATCCTGTTTAAATATTCTTCATCGCTCACTGTCTTTTGCTTTAATTGATCCTGCAGGGCTTGAATCTGACCTTGCAGCTGCTTGATCTTTTCATCCTTTGTTTTGTCGGATTGCGACAGCTTGCTGATTTGCGCGTCTTTCTGACTCAACAGCTGCTTGGCGTTCTGCAGGCTTTCTTCAAGCGATGCACCGGACTGCAAAGATCCCTTAACCGGCGACGGCGTCGGTTTCGGATCTGGAATCGCTTTTCCCACAATCGGAATGGAATTGGCGAAACGCCATGCCGTACCGAAAACATCATAACCAAAAAATGACAGCAGCACGCTGGAAAGGATAACGGCAAAGACGGTTGGAATAAAGAAAATATAGATGAAGCGCTCGAATGCGCCGTAGCTGGTTTGTTCCTTTTCTGCGCCTGCCATTGCTATCTCCCCCTGATCCGAAAAGCAAATATCGAGCCGAAACGGTTAGCGTCCCCCGCTGGACAAATCGTGCCGTACGGACGCTATTTCGTCTATTTCTTGTTGTTCCTTTTTTGAAAATACCGATATAAAGTGCTTAAACTCCTTTTCTTTGGCGGTTGTCCATACCTTCTCGTCAACCATCCTGTCGGTTAATGCCTGCTTATGATCGACAACCTGATTTTGCGCTTGCAGCACGTGCTGGTGTTTGTGTTCAATCTGCAGTCCCAGGTGTTCGATATAATCCTGCGTCATGCGTACGTCCGATACGGTGCTCTTACCTGAAGCAATCTGTGACAAAGTAAGCTGCAATGCCGTCTTTTCGTTTTCAAGCCGCTTCAGTTCTTCTTCCTCAGCCTTGAGCTTTCCGACAGAATTGGAC
>CAZESH010000029.1:0-24101 GCA_964514665.1 uncultured Caryophanales bacterium | reverse complement strand
GCATTGATCGGCGATGCTGGCGTTAAAATCGCCTTCTCCCGTTTTGCGGATAGCCGTCAGCAGCTTCTGCAGCGGCCGGGTGATTCTTCCCGTAACAAAAGACGAAATGAAAATCGAGACGACAATCAGGATAACGGCCATCAAAATAATGTAAGATTTCATCGCTGCGAGGATTTTGCCCAGCAGGCTTGCCGGAGGAATGACGACAACCGACACCCATCCGGTAACATTGGAAGTATCGTAGCAAACGATGCGATCTTGACCGCCGATATTGACGATCCCGCTTCCGCTTCTTTTGGCGATGATCTCCCTCAGCCAAGGGGAAGACGATTGTTTGCCAAGCTCCTTCTGATTTTGGTGGGAGATTACCCTTCCTTCCTGACTCACCACCAGAAAATAGCTGTCGGGAAAAGGAATGCTGTTGCGGAACGCTTTTTGGAAAAAATCCTCTTTAAAATTGACGATCAGCACCGGCTTCTCCATGTCCTTGTCCCATGGCTTGTAAATACTGTCCAGATATGAGCCTTTAATCAGCTGCACGGCGGAGAACATGTAGCGGTAATCTACATTCACATACTTCATGTAATCCAATTTAAACATTGTTGCAAACTCGTAGGTGGGCACCCAGCTCAATTTGCCGTCGCTTTTCAGAGCCTGCTGATACAGCTGCGTCCGGGTAAATTCTCCGGCGGGTATAAAATTTTTGTTGTTTTGGCTCGTAAGCGACGATGTGGAGCCGAAGGTGAAGTAGCTGGTGGCCAGCTGGGCGGAATAAATATCCTCCGAATGCGAAAAATACTTGTTCATCACGGCGGTGATGCGGCTGTCCAGCAGGTTGACATTATAATCATCCGTCGGTTTGATCGTGGCAAAAGAATTGTACAGGTCGCGATCAACGGTAAACGACAATATTTTTTCGGTCGCCTGCAATAATTTGGTGTCGATGATCTGATTGTTCTTTTTCACCAGCTCATAAACATTTTTCTGGGCGATTTCCGAAACGACATTTTTGCTCACTGTGTAGTACCTGAAACCGAATATCCCCAGCGGGATCGTGATCAAAGCGATATAAGCCACAATCAAGCGGGTTCTGAGACCCGTGTTTTTGAATAAATATAGGATCCGCTTCACTTCAAATCCCCCTCACCCGTTGCCGTTCAAGTGTCTGTATTTATGCGGCGAGATGCCGTATTCCCTTTTGAATATGCGGATGAAATACGGGGCATCCTTGTATCCTACCTTCAGGGCGATTTCAGACATTTTATCGTCGGTTTTCAATAGAAGCTCCTGCGCTTTTTGCGCTCTGATTTTGATCACATATTCGGACAGGCCGATACCTGCGTGGGTTTTGAATAAATTGCTGAAATAAGACGCATTGAAATGATATTTGCTTGAAAGCGTGTCGAGCGAAAGATCCTCTGCGTAGTGGGTTTCAATATATCTCTGGCATTCCTGGATAATCAATGCATTTTTATCCTCGCGAGGCCGGGTCAGATCAATCATCTTGCGGAACAAGCTTTTGCTGCTGTGCCTTAATTCCCGATAGTCTTCACATTTGATTAAAGTTTCCCTGATTTCCGCTACCCATTGAAGATAACTCTGTTCTGTCATTAAATGCTTCAGCAAACCGAGCTGATTCAACATCACATGGATAAGCTCATCTTTGATCTGCTCCGGCTCCATGGCGAATAACGAAACGGTCTGATCGAAATAGTCGTTGATGATACGGGAAATCGCCTCTGAATCCGATTTGCGCAAAGCATTTTTGATATCCGCTTCCTTGTTATATAAATGAAAGGGTTCGTTCGTGGTTTTGACTTCCCCGTAGGGAATCACCTTGCCCAAGCCATGATAAAATTTTTTGCTGAGGGAAACGACAGCTTGCTCATAGCTGGTCTTGATCTCTCCAAAAATATCGTCTGCTCCCCGGCTAAGACCGATGGTCAGCTCCAATCCAAACTCCATTTTAACGTCCGCAATCAATACTTCCAAACGGGCGGCCGCTTCCTGGATATAACGCACGGAATTTTGCCGCAAATTGATGATCGTGATGAATTTGTTTCTTGTGCCTTCCATGCCAAATGAAAAGGAAGAGCCGAGCGATTTCGTATGCTCCTTTATCAAGTCCAAAATTGCCAGCATCGTGTTTTCGATTTCATCATCGGAATGCCCGGCGACAAATCTGTCGAATTTGCCGATCTCCGCAGCCGCCGCCATTCCCGGTCCCTTCCACATGAATATCTGTTCCAATTCGTTTGCTTCCGCCTCGCTGATCGAGCCGTTCATGCGTTTATGAAGCAAATGGGTCAAATAAACGGGAAAGGCATCATCCAATTTTTTGGTCAAGCTCTGCATTTCCATTTTTTCGTTGCGTTCCTGCATCAGCGTTTGCTCCAGCTTGCGCAAAAGCTTTTCAATATCCGCTTTGCCTATCGGTTTCACCAAATAATCAAAAACGCCGTATTTGATTGCTCTTTGCGCATATTCAAATTCACCATAGCCGCTCAACAAAATAATTTTCGGGGCGTTTTTTGCCTGGTGCAACGCTTCGATCAATTTCATCCCGTCCATGTTGGGCATACGGATATCCGTGATCACGACATCCACGGGATGGTTCTCGATAAATTCCAACGCCATCCGTCCGTCGTAAGCCTCGGAAACGGCAATTTCCGGCTGAAGCTGCCGGATCACATTAACCAAAGCCTTTATTTGTCTCGGCTCGTCCTCGACGATCAACATATGGTACATGCTCGTATCCCGCCTTTAATTATGAACTCGCTTATGGTGCAAAAAACAACAGGAAGGACAGGCAAATTTGCTCGAATTTGGCCTGCCCCTATTTTACCCTGCTTGACTCTTTTTAGTTAAAAAGCTGATTTAGAAATTGCCTGCCCTCGGAAGCCAGCAAATTCTGGCTCGAAGCCAGAGGTCTCCAAATGGAAGCCGCTTTGGCGATTTCCTTCGACCCGGGTGTAAACGATTCGATCACGGCCGCCCCGCGGTAACCAATTTCGTCCAGCGCTTGCTTGATTCCCGTCCAATCGAGATGGCCGCTGCCGGGAGCGCCCCTGTCGTTCTCGCAAGCATGGAGATGGCAAAGCATGTCCGCCCCCAGTCTGCGGATCGTTTCCGGTATGCTTTTCTCTTCGATGTTGCTGTGAAAGGTATCCAGATGCACCTTATAAACAGGGCTTGCGATTTCCCTGATCAATTCGACGGCTTGATCCGCCAGGTTGATCATGTCCGTCTCAAACCGATTAAGCGGCTCCACCCCGACCGTCACTCCGCAATCAGCGGCAATGGGGGCGATCTCCCTCAAAATCTCGACGCACCACTGCCGTTCCCTCAGTCTTTGCTCCTGAGACACCAGTCGGGTTTTGCCGACCGCCGAATAGACCGGTCCGGCAAACAAGCGGCTGCCTAAATACTCCGCGATTTGAATGGAATTGATGAGATAAGCTTTTCCGATTTCACGGATGCGGGCGTCTTCATTGGAAATATCTCTTTGCGCTCCGAACGCACCGCAAATCGTTACCGATAAGCCGGTATCTGCAAGCACCTGCTTTAAGCTCGGCAGATCGATCAATTCGGGATCATCGAGCGGAATTTCCACGAGATCGAAACCCATTTCGCTGATTTTATACAGCAAATCAAAGCTTTCCGTACGGAAAGGCGATGCCCAAACCCAAGTGTTCACACCGATTTTCATTGCCAATCCCCTCATTCATCGCTGAATTTGCCATCCTCTTGTTCTCCGCCGCTTACAGCTTTTCAAATTCCGGGATATACACCTTTTCGCCGCCTTTTAACGCCGACTCATGGGCACAAATCCCCGCCCCCGTATAATAGGCCGACAGCACGGCGTCAATTTCCGAATTCCGTCCCTCCATGATCGCACTGACAAATTCCTGGACCAAATGCGGATGCGAACCCCCGTGTCCTGCGCCTTGAACAAAGGAAACATGGTTCGGATCGTCGATCAATTCCTTTTTTGTAAAGCTGGCGATTTCCTTGAGCAGCAAATGATCGGTATCCGGCACTTTGATTCTCCTTGCGCTTTCTCCACCTTCGAATAGAGCCGCTCCCTCATCCTCGACTTGTTCCCATTCGAATGCCATCTTATCGCCATAAACATCAAAGCTTTCACGATACTGCCTTACCGTCTCATACAATGAACGCGTTGCCTCGGCAATCACATTGGAGTTCTTCAGCTTGAATGTCGCGGTCTCCACCGCAAACGGCGAGCCATATTTTTGGGCCAGCTGTTCACTGATGGATCCCGAGCCATGGCATACGACGTATTCAGGAACGGCATCGGCAAGCTGCAGCAGCGGTGCGATCGCATGCGTTCCGTAGTGCATAGGCGGAAAACCGAGCCAATATTCCGGCCACCCTTCAAGACCCATGTTCTGCATATGAGAGCCGCGCAAAAATTGGATCCTGCCCAATTTTCCGCTCGCAACCAGTTCCTTGGCATATAGATACTCTCGTGTATAGAGAGCTGTTTCCATCATCATGTAAACCTTTTTGGCGTCATTCTTGGCTTTCACGATCGCTTCCAATTGCTCCAGCGTGGTTCCCATCGGAACCGTACAGGCCGTGTGCTTGCCGGCTTCGAGTGAAGCAATCGTCTGCTTGGCGTGCTCGAGAATGGGCGTCACGATGTGTACCGCATCAATATCGTCGCGCTGCAGCATATCATCAAAATTCGTAAAACGCAGATTCTCATCAATCCGGAATTTATCGCCGACTTCGTTCACGGTTTTGCTGTTTCTTGAACAAATCGCCACTTTATCAATGTTCGGATGCTGCTGATAAATCGGGATGAATTCCTTGCCGAAACCTAAACCGACAATAGCCACCGTAATTTTTTTGACATCGCTCATCGCCATACACCCTTTCTCAGTCTTTCTTAGTCAGTACGAACACAAGTTGACTACAAGCACATTTCCAAGATCGCCACAACATCCTGCTTTTCTATTTTCTTGAATGAACCGAATGCGCCGAAACGGGTCGCTTCCTCCGCCATGCGCTGCAAGTGGGTTGCGTCAATACCGAAATCCGCCAATCTGGACTGGGCGCCGATGCGGGTAAAGAAGGAACGGGTCGCTTCAATGCCCGCCAAAGCCAGCTCTTCCTGGGATTTTCCAGCGGCTTCAATCTGCCATACCCGGGTCGCGAATTGGGCGAAACGATCAATCCGCTCTTGATACACATACTTCATCCAGTTTGGGAAAATAATCGCCAAACCGGCCCCATGTGGAATATCATAGATCGCGCTGACTTCGTGTTCGATCACATGACATGCCCAATCGTTCTCCATTCCGACACTGATCAAGCCTCCGTTTAGCGCCATCGTGCCGGACCACATCAAATTTGCTCTGGCTGCGTAATTTTCCGGTTCGCGCAATGCGGTTTCCGCATTCTCAATCACGGTTTGCAGGATCGATTCGCAAAAACGCTCTTGCAGCGGCGTATTCTCCGTTTTGCTGAAATATTGTTCAAATACATGCGCCATCATATCGACGATCCCGTTCACCGTCTGATCCCTCGGCACCGAATAGGTCATAACGGGATCCAAAATGGAGAAACGCGGAAACGTGTAAAGACTGCCGAACGAACGCTTTTGTTTTTCCTCCCAATTGCTCACGACCGTATTGCCGTTCATCTCCGAGCCTGTAGCGGAGAGCGTCAAGACCGTGCCCAGCGGAAGGGCATCCTTCGCATCCTCCTCCGAAGCTTTCATCAAGAAAAAGTCCCATACATCCCCTTTGTAATGAACGCCCGCAGCAACAGCCTTCGCCGCATCAAGCACACTGCCTCCGCCTACTGCCAAAATAAACTCGACTCCATGCTGACGGCAAAGCTCGATTCCCTTTTTGACTGTAGACAATCTGGGATTGGGCTCTATTCCGGGAAGCTCATGGAAGCTGGCGCCAATCCCATTCAACTGTTTGACCACTGTATCATACAGACCGCTTCGTTTAATGCTGCCGCCTCCGTAAACCAACAGGATTTTTTTGCCATAGGGCTTAATTTGCTCGCCCAGCCGTTCAACCATCCCTTTACCGAATAAAATTTTAGTCGGATTTTGAAATTCAAAGTGATTCATGAATCCTACCTCCAATAGTAAATTTGTGATATATGATGAAATCCTAAAAGCAAAAAGCTTTTTCGGTCATCTCTTCAGCCTTGTATGTACAATATCTGCGATAAAGCGATGATCGCTTCACCTTGTATGTACAATAAAAAAATTGAAAGCGCTTGTAATATTTAAAAATGATAAAACAGGGACAGGTTAAATGTACAAAAGCCCCTGTTTTTTCATATCAAAAAAAGAATGAATGATCGCTAACCGGAATAGGATCGGCAAAGTTGTACATACAAGTTCTACAAGCTTATATTTGCATAATCTTCACGCATAGTCAAGCCCATATTGTTCATTCGGGCTTCCCGGAAAAGCACAAACGACCTCCAAATGCGAGGCCGTCTGCAATGCCGTTCATAGATTCAACTTGATTTTATTTTGGCTTTACCGAACGAATAGAGTAGCGATAATTTGGAATTTCAAAATAATCGCGACAGCCGCCAAACCGCAGATCACATACGGTATTGCCGCCTTCCATATATCGCTCATGGTGATTTCTTCCGGTGTCACACCTTTGATCGTGTAGAGAAGCAGCCCTACGGGCGGAGTAAGCAGCGAAATTTCCAATACCAAGAGCATAAGGATGCCAAACCAGATCGGATCGATATTTAAAGTCGAGACAATCGGCATAAAAATCGGCAAAGTGATCATCATGATCGATACTTCTTCAATAAACATGCCCAAAAAGAAAACAAGCGCCAGCATGCCGAGCATGACCCAAAATGGCGAAAACGGCAAATTCGCCAACAATTGCATCAGCTGCTGGGAAGCTCCCGAGAATGCCAGCACCTGACTGAATGCAGTTGACGCGGCAACAATGATCAAAATCATCGCAGTCACCCGCAGTGAGCTTAGCATTGATTTTTTGATCACCATCCGATTCAAATCTCCGAATATCCTGGCAACGACAAACGAGCCCAGAGCTCCGACAGCAGCCGCTTCGGTCGGTGTAGCCAGCCCGAAGAAAATAGCGCCTACTGTAAGCAGAATGATCACTCCCAAAGGAAGCACGTTTCGCAGCGACTCCGTGGCCACTTCTGCTGCAGAAACCTTCTCTACCTCATAAGCCGGTGCAAGCTGTGGATTCAACCAGCACCTTCCTACCGTATATAGAATATACAACCCTGCCATCAGCAAACCGGGAACCAATCCTGAGATGAGCAGATCGCCGACGGAAATGCCGGCCAAGCTTCCAAAAACAACGGTCAGCGTGCTTGGCGGAATCATCATCGCCAAGCTTCCGGAAGCAATGATAGGACCGACAATCATCGTTTTGTGGTAGTTTCTTTTTTGCATTTCCGGGGTGAGCAGGGAGCCCAGCATGGCCGTATTGGCAATTGTGGAGCCGCTGAGGCTGGCAAATAGCGCACCCGAGACGACGCTCAATACACTTAATCTTCCGGGAAGTCTTCCCAACCATTTTTCAATGCTGCCAAGCGCCTTGATCGCCAAGCCGGAATGAAATAATATTTCACCCATCAGAACAAACAAGGGAACAGGCGTCAAGGTGAATTTGACTAAGGAATCATAGACGCTGCCGATCAACTGATCGCTGAATCCCGGCCCCATCACAAAATACATGGCTACAATATCTACTAGAAAAAAGGATATGGCTATCGGAATACCGCTGAAAAAAGCAATCAGCAGGCCTCCAAAAAACAGCACAACGATCAGCCACCAAACCATTGCAAACACTCCTTGACAGTTAGTGATGCTTCTTCGAGTCGTCCGGATGCTTAAATACATTCAGTAAAAAACTGATAGCCATCAAAAAACAACCCAGCGAAATAAAACCGAGCAGGAGATACTTGGGTGTCCTTAAAATATTGACGACAACCTCATGCCCGACATAAGCTTTATAGGTGCTTTTAATCCCGTATACAGCCAGCAGCAGGCTGATCAGAAATGAAATTACGGATGAATAAATCCCCAGAACCTTCCTCCCTTTTTTGCCAAATGCGTTTGAGAGGATATCCACGCTGACATGACCGTTTTTCCCGGCCAGCAGCGGTGCGCCGAGGAAAGTGATGAACAGCAGGCCGTAAGCGCTGAGTTCGGTAACCGAAGCAATCGCGCGACCGAAAAAATAACGGGAAACAGCTGCAGCCGAAATGATTAACATCAGCCCCACAATAACGATGCCTCCTATCAAGGCAAGATAGCCCGATAGGAGGTCGTTAATGGAGGAGGCTTTGGACAGGAAACGTGAACCCCATTTCATGCCGGACTTCGCCCTCCTTATGTTGGTATCCTATTGTTCCAGCGCTTTTTTGATCTTCGCCCCGGTTTCCGGGTCGTTTTTCAATACGGCATCCCAAACGGATTTATAAGCCATGTCGATGTAAGTCTTGGCATCTGCGTCATTCAATGTGATGACTTGAATGCCTTTGTCCGCGAATACCTTGCGGTCGTCTTTGGCCAACTGCTCAAAATGCTGCCCCATGTCCTTTTCCACTTCGATCGAAGCGTCGGTTATGATCTTCTGGACATCTGCCGGCAAGCTGTTCCATTTTTCGAGATTGATCAAACCGATCACATCGACCTGATAAAAGCCCGGATCAATGACGTATTTGGTCAGTTTTTCCCAACCAAAATCCGTAATCCCGTATGCGGGCCAACCGTAACCTTCGACCACGCCTCTTTGCAATCCGGCGTAAACTTCACCGGGCGTCATGGAAACCGGCGCTGCATGCAGAGCGGTGGCAAAATCCTTATAAGCAGGCGTAACCCGGATCGGCATGCCCTTGAAATCGTTCAATGATTTAATCGGCTTTGCCGTGTAAAGATGGAAGTGAACATCGGGTGCGGAACCTCTTGCCAAGAAGCGGGAATTGGCCGGCTTGAATATTTCGTTCCACAGATCGGTAACTCCCTTGTCTCTTTCCTCCTGCGGCGATAACTTTGACAGCTTCAACGCATTGGCATTGGGAACAAGCGAATCGGTGTACCCCGCGGACAACCAGGCAATATCGACTGTGCCATCCTTGATCGCATTGATCTGATTCATCGTGGGAACAACCTCCGGACCGCCGAGATACTTGATCTGCACCTTGCCTTTGCCAAGCTGGTTCACTTTATCGATCAAGTCGAACAGTCCGGCGTTGTCTTTGACTTTCTGCGGCCAGGCCGTCACGGCCTTGAGTACGATTTCTTTCCCTGACTGGTCCGCACTCGGGCTCTTGGTTTGCGTTTGTGCACTGCTTGGAGCAGGCGTGCTGCTCGCAGCGGGATTGCTGCCCGCATTTTGCGAAGAAGTCGTACTTTTAGAGGAACATCCCAGCATGAACACCGAAATCAGCAGAACATTCAAAATGAGAAACAAATGCTTTTTGGTCATGAAAAATCGGCCTCCCTTTTAATCTCGATTTGTTAGCGCTTCCATTTTTCCGTTTAACCGTCCATTCATTCCCCTCCTGCCCTTCTCAACTTTTAAAGCTTCTCCAAGATCACATTTACCACTGCGCAACGTCCTTCTTTGACATATTCATATGCCTTCTGCAGGACAGGTTTCAGCATGTCCGGATCGCTCACCTTAACTGCAAACGGATCTCCAGCCGATTCGGCTATCCGTTCCAAGCTGGAATTCGCGGCAAATTCGACGTGAAAATCGGCATGCGTCTTTGCTGCTCCCTCCGGATGAACGGCCAGCGTGGACAGCTTCGGGGATTTCCAGCCGCCATTGTTATAAATAATCGTCAGAAACGGCGTCTTGTATTTTTCCGCCACCAATTGAACCGCTGACGGAACACTGAATACATAGGAGCCGTCTCCCGTCAACGCGACAACGGTTTTGTCCGGATTGGCCAGCTTGATCCCGATCGCCGCACCGCCATGCCATCCAAGCGAGCTTGCTCCGCTGGCGAACAGCGTGCCCGGCATTGAACGGGGCAAATGCTTCCAGACAACGCTGTAGTTGGATATCGTTTCATTCACGACAATCGTTTCATCATCAATGACTTCCCTGATCATTTTGGTCAAATATTCAGGTGTAATACTGCCCGCAGGATGAATGGCTTCCTTTTCCTCCCACTGCCTGCGGAGCTTGACAGACTCGTCTTTAACCGTACGGCGTCTCTCCTCGACTGCAGCTTCGTCTATGGAAAGCTCTCCAAGCAGCGCGTTGATCTGTTGTAAAGCGGCACAGGAATTGGCGCGATAGGGCGTTTGTTCGCTGTAATACCATAAAGGAATGGATTCTTTCAGCGGATCGGAGTCAATCCAATACAGCTTGCTGGAAGCGGATTTTTGCGACTTTTGAGGCATCCACGGAATGTCGCTGTCCAATACGAGGATGAGATCGGATTTCGCCAAATACGGGTTGGTGTGAATGAAATCTTCATAGCCCAGGTGCATCGGATGATCCGACGGGAAATTCATATAGAAGGGACCGGCTTCCACTACGGGGATGGCCAATCGCTCGCTAAGCGCAACCAGCTCCTCAACCGCTTGATGATTCCTGCCCAAATAGCTGGTAATGATCAACGGAAACTTTGCCTCTGCAAGCGAAGCTGCAATTTCTTCAACCTGCGGCTGATCCAATCCGGTGGGAACGATCGGGTTCAGAATACGGGAAACCGTGCTGCTGGAAAGCTGATGCTCCAGCATTTCACGCGGTGCCATTAAGTAGACCGGTCCGCATGGCTCCGAATTGGCGATTTGGAGTGCACGCTTCACGACCAAATCGATATTTTCCCCGACATGCAGGTCATAATCCCATTTGGTATATTCCCTGACAATCCCTCGTTGATCAAAAACATCCTGAAGATAATGAATGAATTCATTGCGGCTTCCGCTCATTTCTCCGTCCAACGTCACCGGAGATGCGCCGGAGAAAATAAATACCGGTACGCGACCGCGCATCGCATTATGAAGCGCGCCTCCCAAATTTTGCGTGCCTACGTCGACGTGAACAAAAACGCCCTGCAGCTTCCCCGTCGATTGCGCGTAGCCATGAGCGGCGCTTAATGCCACCATTTCATGCGGACAGGCTACAATCTCCGGCATCCCCGTACCCTGCGAGCGGAATTTCGCCCAAGTCTCGATAATCGCCGGATGATCGCTCCCCAGGTTGGCAAATATGTAATCGACTCCTGCTTCTTTCAGTGTTCGAATCATTAAATCCGAAGCAGTGAGAGGATATTCTGCGGTTTTTAGCGATGATACCTTCATGAATGACATCCTTTCTGCATCAGCTTGTGATGATTGTTATTTAAGAATATTTCGAAAAATCCGGCTTTGGTTTGTAGTATAATATGGGCATAATGATTCATCAATGCTGTTATATCTATGGTTATCATATACGACATCTATCAATGAAGGAGATTGCTATGGAGCTCAGGCTTTTGGAGTATTTTATGAAGGTATGCGAGGAACTGCATTTTACCAGAGCCGCTGAAAAGTTGGGAATCAGCCAACCTACACTCAGCCATCAAATTCATTTACTGGAAGATCTGGCGGATACCAAGCTGTTTCAAAGAATCGGAAAAAAGGTATATATTACTCAAGCGGGGGAAATCTTGCTGGAGCACAGCAAACGGATTTTTTACGAGCTGGAGCAAGCCAAAACGAAAATCATGGAATTGAAAGGATTATCGCGCGGCAAGCTGTTTATCGGTTGTGCGGGGAACCATATCATCACCTCGTCCGTCAAATCGTTTCATAAGCAGTATCCGGGAATCGAATTAACGATCATGGATTTAAGCACAGAGGAAACGATCGACGGACTTCTTAATAATCATTTGGATATCGGTGTTACTTTTTATTCCATCATGGATGAACGTCTGAAATTCATCCCGTTATTCGATGAAGAGTTCATGCTGGTAGTTTCTGCCGATCACGAGCTGGCAGGAGAGGATACCGTGCCCTTTGAAAGCTTGCGGGCGATGCCGCTCGCATTGATCCCCGATAAATACCTGATCCGGCAATTCATAGATGAGTACTGCAAGGAAATCGGCTTTAAAATATCGGCCAAGCTGGAGCTGTCGAGCCTTGAATCGCTTCACCAGATGGTCAATGCGAATACGGTTGCGACCATATTGACCAAATCCTACTTGTCGACGATCCACGATCCGAACATCAGGCAGATTCGCATTGTCGATCCTGTACCCAAGAAGACGATCGGTGTCGTTACACGCAAAGATGCTTTCATCGACACGACCATGCATGTGTTTATCCAGAATCTGATTACGCATTATGCAAACGCTTACCCCGGCGATTAGTCCCAGCTCGGCATCGGCTGCTTCAATCCGTCCTTGATCCATAGGAAACGTCCGTTAATGCCATCTGATTCCGGCTTGATTAAATCAAGAATCAAGCTTAAGGATTTTTGCGGATCGTCTCCTCCGGTCTGTTCAACCTTGTTGATCCAGTTTGCCATATCACCGCCAGCAGCCGAAGATTTCCTGATCGCTTCGAACATTTCCGTTTTCACTTCTCCGGGATGCATGACATTAGCCGTGATGCCTGCCCCTTCCAGTTCGTCTGCCAACTGTCTGGTAAAAAAATTCAAAGCCGTTTTGCTGACCGCGTAAGCACTGTTGAAAGCCTTGGGTTTGGCTAAAGAAGCCGCTGAAGTGATATTGATGATTCTTCCCCAGCCAAGCTTCATCATTTCAGCAGCAAAAGCCCTGCACACTAAGTAGGGTCCAGCCGTATTGGTCATCAATGTGTCGATCCAAACTTCCGGATCGCTTTGCAAAATCCCCTTGATTTCGCCATATATACCCGCGGCGTTTACCACTATTGCCGGGACGCCGATATGTGCAAGTACATATTGCGACATCTGCGCGACTTCTTCTTTTTGGCTTACATCGGTAATGTAATAGATCGCTTTTCCGCCTATAGCATGAATGCGATCACGTGTATTCTTAAGCTTATCCTCCCTTCTTCCAATAAGCACAAGTTCGGCTTCCTGCTCGGCAAGTCCGATTGCGATCGCCTCACCCAATCCGCTTCCGGCACCGGTCACAACAGCTATTTTGCCCGATAATGCTTTTGCTGACATATCGTTCCTCCTGACACGGCAGATCCTTTCACTCTCCGCTCAATCATTTGTTTGCATGATAGTGCTTCTGCGCTGCCTTTTCTCCCGGTATAACCATTCAATTCCAAAGGACAGTCCGACCATGATGGCCAATATCCATAATTGACTCGCAGCGACGTTAACTGTATGGACAATCAAGATGGCGAGTGCAATTAAACAAAATAATAAACCGAGCATGGAAAGCCATTTGCTGCTGGAGGTTAGAGCCCATAATCTGATATTGGCGGCGTTGACCGACGCAAAGATGATCAGAAACCCTGCGCTTCCCATCAGGGATATGCTGGACAAGTCGAAAAAGTTGGCCGTGAACAGCGTTAAAACCGATGTAATGAGCAATCCTTCGACCGGGCGCTTCCAAATTTTTCTTTCCAGCTCTTCCGGCAATTCACCGTCCTTGGCGATGATATAGCTGACCCGGGCCGCGCCGTATAACGTCGCATTGATAGCCGAAGCCGTGGAGAGGAGCGCGGCGACAGCGATCAGCGTGAACCCGGCAGCGCCAAGAAACGGTTTGGCGGCAACCGCCAAAGCAAAATCCTCGGCTTTGAGAATTTGCGGCAGCGACAAATTCCCCACTGTCACGACCGATATGATCACATACAGCAGGATGACGAAACCGACGGATGCATAATAGGCAAGGGGCAAATTGCGTGTCGGATTTCTGACGTCCTTGGCGGTGTTGGCGATCAGCTCAAAGCCCTCGTATGCCAAGAAAATAATCATCCCGCCGGCAATCAATTGAACAGGATTCGACCACTCAGCGGGCTGCATGCTGTGCCAATCCACGCTCCATATTCCCGTACCGATAAAAACAAGCAGAATCAATAATTTAAACAGTACGATCCACTCTTCCGACTTGCCGACGATTTTGGCGCTCAACACGTTTAAAACGGTAAGCAAGACCACAATCACCGTAATAAAAGCGTGCTTCCAAAAAAAATATTGGGATTGCGGAAAAAGAACCGCACCATAGCTGCCAAACGCACTGGAGTACAAAGAAAGCATCACGACATAGCTCAACCACAAGAGAATATTCAAGCCTCCGCTGAGCAGTCCGCTTCCAAAGGCTTTATTCAAAAATTCCACCGTTCCGCCTTCCGAAGGAAAGCGTACAGACAGCTTGGCGTAAGAGTACGAGGTGACAAAAGCCACCATCCCCGCCAACAAGAATGCCAAAGGCGTGCCCCCTTTGGCGTATTGTACCGATAAACCCAGCACGGCAAATATCCCGCCTCCGACCATGCCGCCGATACCGATCGCGGCAACGGACAGAAACCCGAGCTTTTTGTTTTGCGGCGATTCCATAGTCCACCTCATCTATGCAGCGTTTATGCAGTGTTGAATTTATCGGTTAAGAGTCTTCATTGCCGTTTCCGGATATCGTGTGCCTGCGGCAGCGCCTTTGGGCGCCGCATCGTTAATCCGCTGCAATTCCTCAGACGTTAAGCGGATTGACAATGAATCTGCATTTTCCTCAAGATAGCTTCTGCGTTTGGTTCCCGGAATGGGAACAATATCTTCGCCTTGGGCGAGCAGCCAAGCAAGCGCCAGCTGAGCGGGCTTTACTTGTTTTTCGGCAGCGATTTGCTTGATCCTCCCGACAAGATCCAGATTCTTCTGGAAATTCTCCCCTTGAAAGCGCGGAGAGAAACGGCGATAGTCATCCTCCGCCAAATCCTCAAAGCGCTGAATCTGACCGGTCAGAAAGCCTCTGCCGAGCGGACTGTAGGGAACAAAGCCGATCCCGAGCTCGCGGCAGACAGGAAGAATTTCGTCCTCGACATCACGGCTCCACAAAGAATATTCGGTCTGCAGCGCCGAAATCGGATGAACGGCGTGAGCGCGGCGAATGGTAGAGGGTGCAGCTTCGGACAATCCCAGGAAGCGGATTTTTCCCGCCTGAACGAGATCGGACATTGCTCCGACAGTCTCTTCTATCGGTACATCAGGATCGACACGATGCTGGTAATATAAATCGATGTGATCTGTTCCCAACCGGCGAAGGCTGGCATCGCAAGCGGATTTCACATACTCGGGCCGTCCGTTTATGCCAAGAAATGAACCATCTTCCCCTCTCACATTTCCAAATTTGGTGGCAAGTATGACTTCATGGCGTCTTCCTTTGATCGCCCGTCCGACCAATTCTTCGTTTTTCCCGACCCCATACATATCCGCCGTATCCAAAAAATAGATGCCGAGCTCGAGCGCGCGATGAATGGTTCGAATCGACTCTTCATCATCCCTTCCGCTGTAAAAATCGGACATCCCCATACAACCCAAGCCGAGAGCCGAGACTTTCAATTGTTTCCCCAATGCCCTTTGTTCCATTTGTTCATCCATCCTTTCCATTGTTTGGCTTTTGATTGTATTATATCAACTATCAACCTATTATTTCTATTTGTTTCTGCACTTCCGGTCATGTTACAATAGATGTCGTTATTCGCTATTTTTCGGCAATATTTTTTCTACAAAAACTGTCAGAAAGAAGTGTATGCACATGAGAAAATTCACCAGATTCGCCGCACCGCTGTTATTAATCTTGCTCATTGCCGTTGTTTCAGGCTGCAGTCAAACGTCTTATAAAACGATCAGCATGGACGAGGCGAAGAAAATGATCGACTCGCATCCCGAAATGACTGTGTTGGACGTAAGAACGTCCGCAGAATATGCGGAGGGGCATATCCCCAATGCGAAGCTGTATCCGGTTCAGGAAATTCAAGACAAGCTGAACGAGCTCGATAAAAATAAAAGCTATTTGGTAGTATGCCGTTCCGGCAGCCGCTCCAAGGCGGCAAGCGATATTTTGGCAAAAAACGGATTCAAGAACATTTACAATACTTCAGGCGGCATGATGCAGTGGAAGTATGAGCTGGAGAAATAATAATCATTTAAATATCGCAAAACGTTAAAAGCATTCCTCGAGAAGGGGTGCTTTTTTTTGCATCGGTTTTGCCGCTTCCGGACAAAATATAACAGTATTTTTCCAGCTTCAAGATTTAAAAGGAGGATCACATGAATGGACAATGTGCTAATCGCACGCTCTACATACGGTGTGACAATGGGATTCCACATCATCTTTGCAACCTTGGGTGTGGGCATCCCCCTGATGATTCTCGCGGCGGAGCTGATGGCGCGCTGGACGAAAGACACGGACTTCAACCTGATGGCCAAACGATGGACGCGCGGTCAAGCGATTTTGCTTGGCGTGGGCATTCCCTCCGGTACAATCGCAGGCGTCCAGCTGACGCTGCTTTGGCCGGGATTCATGGCAGTGGTGGGAAAAGTCATCTCCCTTCCTTTCCAGGTAGAAATTTTCGCGTTTTTATTGGAAGCCTTGTTTATGTCCATTTACGTCTATGCTTATGATCGTTTAAGCTCCGGCATGCGACTGTTCAGCGTTCTGTTGGTCGTTTTTGGAGCAACGATGTCGGCTGTGCTGATTACCAACGTGCATGCATTCGAGGAAACGCCTGCCGGCTTTCGCATTGTCAACGGAGAGGTGGTTGAAGTTCAGCCATGGGTCGCATTTTTCAACCCGGGCTTCTTCATAACGGCGCTGCATGTCGTCGTCTCCGCATTTATGACCGGCGCGTTCGCGATCGTATCGATCGCCGCATTTCGCATGCTGAAAACCGGAAAGGGCAACCGTCTCTACAATTTTCATAGAAAGGCGCTGCTGTTGGGACTCATTCTGGGCGGTATTTTTTCGCTGGGAACAGCACTCAACGGGCATGAATCGGCGCAGATGCTGCATGAGTACCAACCGGAAAAACTCGCTGCGGCAGAAGGTCTTTTCGAAACGCAGGCCAGAGCCCCGCTGGTGATCGGGGGCTATACCGACAAAGCCGAAGAAAAAGTCAAGTACGGTCTGGAAATACCCGGAATGCTCAGCTTTTTGGCAGGCAACACAGTCGACGAGGTCGTAGTCGGACTTAAGGCGTTTGAAGAAAAATATTGGCCGCCGCTCTTCATCCATACCCTGTTCAATGTGATGGTGGGCGTCGGCATGCTGCTGATTTTCGTCGGATTTATCGGCTTTGCCTGGCTCAAGCTGCTGAAGCACAGCGATTATCCCCGGGTCATCATGTGGCTGTTTACGGCAAGCGGACCGCTGGCCATGCTCGGAATCGAAACCGGGTGGATTTTTGCTTGTACGGGCAGGCAGCCATGGGTGATCTACCGTACGATGCTGACTGCCGATGCAACGACGAAATCCGAAGGCTTGGGCATGATTTTCATGGTTTTTCTCGCTGTATATTTGCTTTTGTTAGCCTTGACGATCTTCGTTTTCCGGGCTTATTTCAAGCGCCACCCGCTGACAGACGATACGCTTGACGGTCCATCGAAACCGTCGGATCGCGAACTAAAGGGGGAACTTGCATGACAGACATGCTGACAGCAATCGCCGTGATTTGGATTTTTGTTTTCGTTTATGCCGTCGCAGCATCGATCGACTTCGGTGCAGGATTCTGGTCGATGATCTACATGAACAAGAGCCAGACAAAAGCGACCAGCATCGCCAACCGCTACCTTTCCCCTTCCTGGGAAGTTACGAATGTATTTATTGTCATGGTTGTCGTGGCCCTGTTCAGTTTTTTTCCGGACGCCAGCTTTATGCTCGGAACGGTGCTGCTCATACCGGGCAGCGCCATCATCTTGCTGCTGCTCGTTCGCAGCGCATTCATGGTATATGCGCATTCGGTTCAAGCATACCGCCGTGTGCTTTCCGTCATATCCGGTTTATCGGGCTTGCTGATTCCCGCGCTGTTGATCAGTGTGCTGCCGATCACCGAAGGCGGTTATATCCGCATGGGGATCGATGCGCCGCAGTTGGACCTGCTGCATCTGTTTTCCAGTCCGCACGAATATGCGTTTATCGCCTTCTCGCTGACCAGCACGCTTTTTTTGTCTTCCCTTTTGCTGGCGGATTACGCCGATGTTTCCGATGAGAAGGAAGCCTTTCGCATTTACCGGCGGGACGGAATCATTCTCGGTCCCTTTTCCCTGATGACCGCTCTGCTCACTTTACTCACTATGAAGAAGGAAGCGGTATGGCTCTATGACACGTTGACGGACCGGTTTGCTTTATTGCTGCTGTCTGTGGTGTGCTTCTTGATCGGTTATCTGGCGCTCTTGAAAGCGCCGGATCGGTTGATCTTTCGCACTCCGAGAATTGCCGTGGTAGCCGTTGTTGTCCAATATTTGATCGCAAGCTATGCTTACGGCGTCAGCCATCTGCCGTACATTGTTTACCCCCAGGTCACGATTCAGTCCGGCTTTACCCATCCCGATACGTTCCGGGCGCTGTTCTGGGTATATCTTGTCGGATTTGCCGTATTGGCTCCGGGCTTCTACTTTTTTTGGCGGATGTTCTTAAAAGACAAGCGTTATGTAAAGCAGCCGTAAGGCCGTAGACATAAATTCCTCTTATTTCCTTTAAAATTATGATGAATAGCTGTATAATGGCATTCAATCTAAACAATAATTTCAAAGGATTGGATACAATGTCAGTTCAGCCTAAATTATGGACGAAATCGTTCATCCTTTTGATCACGGCAAATTTATTCACCTTTCTCAGCTTTCAGATGCTCATCCCCACCATGCCGCCGCATATTCAATCGATCGGCGCAAACAAGCTTGAAGTCGGCTTGGTGACCACTCTTTTCTCGATAGCTGCAGTGTTGATTCGGCCCTATATCGGTTATCTGCTGAGCAGCAGCGGCAGAAGGCCGCTTGTTCTTGCAGGCACCTCCGCTTTGCTGCTGGTTACGGTCATGTATCCGTTGACGCATGGAATCTGGCTGTTTTTGCTCCTCCGCTTTCTCCACGGACTTGCATGGGGATGGGGAACTACAGCCAACGGGACGGCTGCCTCCGATCTTGTGCCGAGATCGCGCGTCGGCGAAGGCATGGGCTTCTATATGCTGTCCTCCACAGTCGCGCTGATTGCGGCTCCCAGCATAGGCATTTATATTTTTCAACAGATCGGCTATGAGGTTTTGATTTCGGTTTCGGCCATTTTAGGTGTAATTGCCTTGATTTTATACACTTTCGTGCGTTTTCATGCGCCTGCGCATATTGCAAAAAGTCGATTATCCAAAAAACCTTTCTCTCTGCGCGGCAATTTGATCGACAAAGACAGCAAATACCCGGCGATCGTCAGCTTGTTCGCAAGCTTCGGTTACGGCTCTATTGTGACCTTTATCGTTATCTTCAGCGAGGAAAGAGGACTGCAGCAGATCTTTTTGTTCTATCTGTTCAATGCGCTGTTCGCTACGATCATTCGTCCCTTCACGGGAAGATGGTTTGACAAAAGAGGGCCCTGGAGTCTGCTCATGATTTGTTCGGGGTTCACTTTTGCGGGTATGTGGGTTTTGGCTTTGGCGGTAAACGACTGGTATCTGATTATTGCCGGGATCTTGTGCGGCGCCGGCTTCGGCACGATGATTCCCGCCATGCAGGCCTGGGTGCTTTCGCTTGCAACCGAAGATAAACGCGGCACGGCCAACGGCATGCTGTACTCATCGATCGACCTTGGCATCGGGCTCAGTTCTTTCCTGTTGGGATGGATCTCCACACTCACCACTACAGCCAACTTGTTTAAAATCTCCAGTTTTTGTTATGTGCTTACGGCATTGTTGGTTTACGCCGATTGGGCCAAAGCCAAGAAAGCGCGGATTGAACTTTCCCCGGGAATGCAAGGTCAGGGAAAAGCTTAAGCGGGTGGACATCGTCCGCCCGCCTTTTTTATCTTTCCGCACAAGGCTTACTTATCGGCATCCGATCAGACTGACAGGACCCAGCATCCCGGAAGGAAGACTCATGCCGTCATAAAGATTGGCCAAGCTGTTCGTGACTTCAACCCGCAGCTTGTTTTCACCCTGCTTGACAAACCCATGCAGCGAAAAGCGATACGGACACCACAGCTGAACGCCGACTTCGCGGCCGTTCAGGCTAACCTTGGCTTTTTCATGCACCTCTCCAAGATCCAATACAAGCTTTCCATATTTCGAGATATCGCTTATGGTAAAACTCTTCTCATAGACGAGTGTGCCGGAAAAATGGGTCATCGTTTCCCACTCCGTCCAGGATAACAAGTTCTCGATGCTTTTGGCGGGAAGCATTCCCTCACCCTGTAGCTTCCAGTCGCGGGACAAATCCATAGCATCCTCGCGTTCGTAAACGGGAACATGGACGTCTTGCCGTTCCCGAGCGGGATCGACGACGAGGATCAGTGCTTCCCGCCGTTCGATGCTAAAGCGGATCTGCAGGCCTTCCTTCTCTTCAATTGCAACTGTATCCTCAATCGTCCCGATCCATGGACGCCAAATTTCCGCTTTGCCGATTCCTGCAATCTGAAGCTCGCCCTCATAACGTTCTTCGCCTTCATTGACAACAAGATAAAAGCTGATGCCTTCTTTTTCGACACAGCTGATGCGCAGCGAGCGGCAAGGCGGGGACAGCTTGGGCGGCTGCTCGATTACTCCCTCCAATATCGCGGGCAGCTCCTGCACTTCATAAAATCGCTGTTGTCCGATTTCAACCCGCGCCGGATGGCGCTCGCACCACTCCAGCACTGTCACGCCGGCGGATACAAGCTTCTCCATGTTCGCCCAGGTCATGTCGTCCAACAGCGCGCCATCCTCGACAACAATTACGCCGTAGCGCTGTCCGGCAATGCAAAGCTTGGCGTTTTCCACCGTGCAGCGGGTTTCCAGCAGTTCCTCCTCCAAGTAATTAAACTCAATCTGCCGCTCGAACAGCGGCTTGACCGCTTGCCACGGCAGGCTGTCGGCTCGTGCCAGCACCGCGACATCCGCTTTGTTGACGCTGTCGGTCATCAACCAGCTCATGCGCTTGATGTAACGGGAAAAAAATCGGTATTCCGGCCACCATATATTGTGCGGCCCGACATCCGGCGGACGTTCATCGCGGCGCATGCCGCGGATCGAATAATAAAAAGCGTGTGGTGAAATGAGATTGGCACCGCGTACGAACAGCCAATCCAGATACCACTTCATCTCATCCGCCCGCAGCGCCCAACCGCTTTCCCGCCCGCATACGCCGAAGCATTCGTTCAAATTCCGCCTTCTACCGCGGTGTCTGGCCGCGTCGGAAGCACATTTGCCCAATGTGCTGTGCGGCCCCACCAACGATCTGCCCTTCTCCGGAGCAATAAAACGCCACACGACGTCCTGACCGGGAATGTGGAAATGCTCCAGCAATCCGATGTCGTCGCTTGCCGCGGGATGGCCGGTAAGCGCGATCCCATGGGCCTCGCACCAGTCGTACAGAGGCTTGTAATAAGTGCGCATCAGCCTGTCTCTTACACTGCGGTCATAGCGCTTGCGGATCTGCCCGGTGCTGTCGCCCGCCTCGAACCAGAGGACCGGCAAATCCATCTCGTGATTTCCGCCTGCCAGAAAATCCGCTAAAAAATCCGTTGTCCATGGCTTTAAGCCTGGCAAATGTCCCCTCCCCAGCAAATCCGGCTCATCGGTGAACATGGCGATAATCGTCCTAGAAAAATAATGCTTTAAGCGCGCAAAATAACGGTCGTGCGTAAGTGTGATAAAGGCCCCCATTGCCTGCGGATTGAGCAGATCGGCAGCGCGCGGCGCATCCGCCTCGCCGTCGTCCTGGCCATGATGGATGCCGCGGATGTGTCCGAGCGACGGCGTGTCGGTAAACACCAGCAGCGACCACTGCCGCTGATCCGGCGGGATAAACCGGACTATGCCGCCATCAAGCTCGAGAACGCCAATCGAATCGGCGTCGATTTCATTTTCGGCGAGCTTGCAAACCGCCTGTACGGAGACCAGCCTCTCCTCGCGGGAAAGCTGCAGCGAAAGGACGGCGGGACCGTTCAAGACGTGCTCGCGCATCTTCAAGCCGCGGCTGGCATAATCGGGATTTTGCCGCACCACCAAGCCGTTGGCTGCGCCGGACGGATACATTCCCTCATCGTACAAAATCACCGACATGCCCAGAGCTGCCGCTTCCTTTACGGCAGCCTCCACCAATTCCATGAACGGCTCGGACAGGTAAGGCTGGCTTGTCGGCAGCCCCATCCGCGGATGAATCACAAAGCCCGTCACCTCATGCTCGTAAAAATCATGGATTTGCCGCAGCAATTGCTCCCGTGTCAATTCGTCGTTCCAAAACCAGAACGGGATCGGAGTAAATTCGTCCACAGGATGGATGAAAGCATTTTTCATAGTTTCAATCACGATAAGCTTCTCCTTTTTATCGAGTTCACTGCCGCCTGTCTGCGGATTTCCGCTGGAGCTCGGCTGACTGGATGGCTGTAGAGCGGTTGGAGCTGCTTCCGCTGCAGGCGGACAAAAAAGTCGACATCAGCAGGGCAAGGCAGATCACCATAGCTGAACGCCGGACGCCAATTGTTAAATTGTGCATGCGATAACCCCTTTTCATTCAGATAGATCAATCCGTATTGGACTGACCCGGCAATTAAAAGCCTAACCCGAATGATAGATCGCCTGCCGATTTCTCTTTTTTTGCGTACGCGGTCCATGGAGTACGGTTAACGAAAAAGACTTCGTACAGAGGGTCATCCTGTACGAAGTCTTGCTTGAATGTGTTTTTACTGCGGGTCTTGCGCATCGTGGCTGCGGTCGTCGAAGGCCATTGCCACGTCCTTGCCGCCGTCCACGTTAAGAATTTGTCCCGTCAGCTGGGAGGCGGCATCGCTTGCGAGGAACAACACGGCGGCCGAGGTGTCTTCGCCCGTCTGCATTCTTCCGAGCGGCAGCTTCTTTCCGGTTTCGATCAGCCATTCCAGCGACTGACCCTTATTTTCACGCTCGGCGATTTCTTTCTCGGTGGCGACCCAACCCGGATTGACGGCATTGACGCGGATGCGGTCTGGTGACAAAGCCCCGGCCAGATTTCGGGTCAGCGTGTTGACCCCGCCTTTGGATACCGAGTAAGCGAACAGTTCAGGCAGTCCGACCACGCCATGGCTGGAGGTAAGATTCACGATCGCTCCTCCGCCTCGCTTGCGGATATGGGGAACTGCCGCTTTGCAGCACAAAAACATGGCTTTGAGATTCAGTTCCATAACCTGATCCCAAAGATCGACAGTCGTTTCCTCCAGCATCCCCCGCGGGTAAATCCCCGCATTGTTGACAAGGATATCGATTCCGCCGAATTGAGCTGCCGTTTTTTCCATCGCCCGCTCTGTCTCCAGCGGAGAACGTATATCGGTCTGTACGAACATGACCCTGTTTCCTGACGAATTTAAAAGCTTCGCTTTTTCTGCACCTGAAGCCGAAATGTCGACAATCGCCACGGAAGCACCCGCTTCCGCCAGTTCCTTGACTATCGCAAAGCCGATGCCGGCGGAACCACCTGTTACCACGGCCGTTTTTCCCGCTAATGAAAACTTGTTCATAAACGCATCCCTCCACTATTTCTTATTCGCCAATAGCGGATCTATTCCTTTTCTCACTAACGTTCGCTAACCGCCAACCATTCCTTGCGCAAGCTCAGCATGTCGTACAGCTCCTCTGTGGAAAGTTCCGTGATCCACTGCTCCTCGCCGCCCACAATCTGCTGGCTGAGTCCCTCCTTTTGTTCAAGAAGCTCGTCGATCTTTTCTTCCAAGGTTCCGAGCGTAATGAATTTGTGCACCTGCACATCTTTGGTTTGGCCGATGCGATACACCCGGTCGGAAGCCTGGTTCTCGACGGCGGGATTCCACCAGCGGTCGTAATGAAACACATGGTTGGCGGCGGTGAGATTAAGCCCGGTCCCACCGGTTTTTAACGACAAAATCATCGCGCTATCGGAATTTTGCACCCCTTCCGCTTGGAATTCGGCAATCATCTGATCGCGCTTTGCACGGCTGATGCCGCCATGCATAAACTTGACTTTCTCCTGCAGCTGATC
>CAZESH010000028.1:0-24106 GCA_964514665.1 uncultured Caryophanales bacterium | reverse complement strand
ACATTGAAGAGTACATCGTAGGCAAGATAGGACGTTCCCTGCTTCCCGGCGATCTGCTGCATTTTCTCAGCAATCCCGAGCGCTGGCGCATGGATCCGCCCCTATGGGCCAAGCTTCCGGATACCATTATCTCCTGGCGGGACCCACTGCCTACAGTAGGCTTTGTACTCACGGCAATTCGCTACAGCTTCGATCCGAAAACATGGAAAGCGCTTGTCCGCCGGTAAACGATATTATACGTAATCCTTGTTCGCCCGATGGATCATCCAGCCTTCGCGGGCCGCCAGCGGCCCGGATTCCGCCAGTTACCGCTCTGTATGCTCCCCTTCCTCGAACAACAACAGGACCCGTTTCCCCTGCCTGCCAAGCAGCGCCAAGTTCTCTGCAACACGTGAACTCCATTCCAAATGGGGCTCGCAAAAAAGCGGATTTTCCCAGCAAACGGCGTCGATCCATTCCGAGGTGTGCGCATACAGCCGCTCAATCCCGTTATTTTGAATGAACAGATGACCGGGAAATAAGCTTCGCAGCCCTTTAACCAATTGTGCCGCAGCTTGCAGCTGCAGCTCTCTGATAGAAGACGTCAGCGACGGCCATTCCACATTTCCGATGGTATCCAGAAAGATCCCGTCATAGCCGCCGCGTGTCAGCAGTTGACCGATGCGATGATGCAACAGGCCGTTCCAGCGTTTGGAACGAAGATCCACTAAACGGTTTCCGTAGGCTGGATTCTTGAGGCATCTGCCGTTTGCCTTCAACCAATCTTCATCCTGCAAAAGCGAAAAAAAAGGGTCATCCTTGCGGATCTCCATTACGCTTGTATAGGCCATCACCAGCTTGCCTTCTTGCTGCAGCCGGGAAACCGCAGCGGAAGACACCCCCCCGGATTCCACAATCACAAGATCGAACGGCTTTAAGCGCTCTTCATTTTCCATTCCGTAATAAACACAAAAAGATTGCGCATCGTTCAATATTTTTTTGCGGCGCATCACCTATAAACCTCCGATATCCCCGTCTTCAGCTTTTCGCCACCGGTTCCCTGCGGTGCATATATTCACTGCGTACATAACAGGTTTCGCATGATTTGCCGTGGGCCTGACAATTGTTGTCTTCCACTTCCCAGCAGTTCTGCTCCTTTTGTTCATAAACCGGGCAGGACTCGCAAATGCTCGAAGGCACACAGCACATTTCCCAGCATGTGCCGAGCGAACGGGCGTTAAAGTTGGGGTTTTGCCATTTCCGTTCAAACCAGTGAATAAAAGCGTCGACGATATGCGAATCCAGCTGCGTGCCTGAGGCTGCCCGCAGCGTTTTCAGCGCCTCGTGAAAGGGCAGCGGGTCGCGGTATCGCCTGCCGTTGATTTTGGCCATAAAGGTTTGCAATACCGCGATAATGCGGGCACCGACAGGAATATCGTCACCCTTCAAGCCTGCAGGATACCCGTTGCCGTCCATTCGTTCGTGATGATGCTCAATCAGCTCGGCAACATGCTCATTGGCGATTGTCGTGCGCACAATCGAAGCGCCTACCTCGGTATGCAGTTTCATCATCTCAAATTCCTGCTCGGTGTATTTTCCTTCCTTCTGATACAATTCCGCCGATATGCCGAGCATTCCGATGTTGCTTAAATACGCGGCCAAGGCGATATCCCGGATTTCCGCTTCCTCGATTCCCATTTCCTTGGCCACCACGATCGAATACCGGCTCATCAAATCGGAATATCCGACCGTGTAAGGACTCAGGTTATCAAGCAGCTGCGCCAGTCCCTTTAATATGCCGGCGTAATTCCCGGACATCATCTGCAGCTTCTTTTGCAATGCAATGATCCCTTGCGCGTCTTTATGGATGAGGTGAAGTGTGCTGTGGGCTGCTTCCTCCTGCTCCCGATCGCTTGATCCGTCAAACCAGCAAACGAGAAAATTGCGCGAATGGTTTTCCAGCCTCAATACCCCTACGGCTTGCATGCCCAATGCCGCCAAATAAGGCGGAAGCTGATAAAACTCGGAATCCCCCTGTCTGATCATCCGGTAAGCGGTATCGGCAAGCAGCGATTCAAACCACTGCAGCGTGTAATCGTCCCCGCCGAACGCTTCCAGCGTTTGATCGGACAAGCCCGCATTCACGCGAATCCGGTATTGGCTTCCTGCCTTTTCAATATAGCAGCCTCCAAGCGCATCGATCGTTTGAATCGATAAGCGGATCATCAGATCGATCATCGTATCCGGATTGAGCGCGATATGACTGATATGCTGCATGGCCCGGCCGGAAGAAATCACGACTTCTGCCTGCTGCTTCAAATTGTCGGCCATAATCAGGCTTCCCACGCCTTGTCCGATCAGTTCGCCGATTTCCTGCAAAGCGGCCAACGTCCGCTTCGGCAGCTTGTTCATAAAAGGACCGATCCTGACCATTCCCTGCGATTCCCCTAGCGAAACGGAAAGCAGCGGGACGTCTCCTTCGTTGACCCGGGTAACGCCATGTGCTGCGTTTTTCGCGGAAATAAACATTGGCGGATGATAGTTTTCTTTGGCGAATGAGGCCAGACAGCTGTACGAGGGCCTCACTTTGCCGAAATCCTTGGAGCTGTGACGTACCGCCTTCAGCACGTAATTGCGGCTTTTGGGCTCAAAAATGTAAAAAGCATATATCGGAGCTTCGATAATCGGATCAAACAGCTCGAGGATATCGTCAAGACAGCTTTCCAAGCCTCTACCCGGTTTGAGCAGTTCAACGATCTTGCGGGCCCGTTCAAAGCGCTTGCTCCACCCCAAGGCGCTCCTTCTTTGCCGGAGCAGCAAAAAAAGCAGCGCAAAGGAACCGGCCAACAGCAATGAAAACGCATAGATTCCATTTATGGAGAAGCCTGTCCACGCGGACGCGGACAGCCTCTTTAAATTCAAATAGGTGAGCAGCGTTTCCATGATCGGTTGCATCCAGTCTCTCCTCGCTTATTTAGGCATCCTCTTGTTCCATCTGTTGTTCGCCATGATTTTCACAATCCCGAATGGCGATATACTGTGTTAATTCTTTTATTTTATCATGCAGTGTGGAAATTTGCTTGGATTGATACAAAATTAGCAGCAACAGCACCAGTACGGAAAAAAGAAACAGCAACGACGGAGGATAATCGACGCCGAAAAAGTCGGCCAGAATCGTCAGCAGTCCGGGGTTGACCGCGAAGATCAATATAAGCACTGCGCTGCCCAGCCAAACCAAGGTGTTTTTCTCGTTGATTTTCTTGTTTACCAGCATATAGAGAACAACACCGGTAAAAGATAGGCTGATCAGCAGAACGAACCACTGCAGTAAATTAGACATCCTGATGCCTCCGTTCGCTAAAGCTGTAATTCAGCAGCACCGCCAGGATGCTGAGCAGAACCTTGAACATGTAGATCAGCGGTTTAATGCCGGAATGCATGCTGACACCGAGCGAGCGTTCCTTTGCACCGATCGGAAATTCGCGCAGGACAAATCGGTTCAACAGCATGTGAATAATAATATCCGCATCCGGAAAATCACTGGGGAAATTCCCCTTTCTGGAATAAAAACGAAAAATGTTTTCATTAAGTCCGCGCAGGCCGGATGTAGGATCGCTCACTTTTTTGCGCGTGACAAGATAAATAATCGAGCGGAATGTCCGAAGCGCCATATTTTTCCTTATACCGGGATTATATCGGGCATTGCCCAAGAACCGCGAGCCGACGACAATATCGGCATCATCCTTGTGCATCTCCGCAATCAGCTGCTTCAAATCCCGGGTCGCATGCTGTCCGTCGGCATCAAATTGCACCACATAGCGATAGCCCTGCATAACCGCATAAGCATATCCGGTCTGAAGCGCCGCTCCGTATCCAAGATTGACCTGATGATGGATCACACAAATCGGAAAAGATCCCGCAATCGTTCCCGTTTGATCCGATGAGCCGTCATTGACCACGCAAATATCGGCATCCAGCTTAGCCTCCAGCAGTTCCTGCACCGTATCGCGAATGCATGCTTCCTCGTTAAAAGCCGGTATGATAACTAGAGAATCTTTCATAAAAAAGCCCCCTTCGTTGTGTGCAGCAGCTTTAAGCTTTTCGCCATCCCCAGAAAAATCAATCCATAAACGACGGTATTGACAGCCAGATATACGAACAACGGCAGAAAGCCGCGCATCCCTCCTGCCGGCCAAATCCAGATCGAGACGATCAGAACAAGTATCGCCGGAGGCACATTTGCCGCCAATAGCATGAATGCCAACTTCATCAATGCACGCAAATCCATCCGTTTTTGCAGCAAGCCCAACAACAGCATTGCCGTTAATAGAGCACCCGCTGCGGCACCATAGCCGAGGCCGCTTACACCGAACCTGCGTACAAGCTGAAAGTCAAGTCCGATCGTTCCCGCCGAGCAGACCAGCATGATAACAACCGGCGCCGTCAATTCCTCTGCTGCCAGAAAAAAGCGTAAAGCGACGAGGCTTGCCGATTGAAACACGATGCTCCATGCATATCCCCCCAAAACAGCCGATGTCAATGCCACCGATCGCCCGTCGAAAGCGCCCCGTTGAAACAATAACGCCGTAACCGGCTCACGGAAAATCCATAATAACAAAGAGAGCGGAACCGTGACGAGCAGGATGTTCCGCATCGTCTTCAGCAGGGTTTCGCTTAAATCGGCCGCTTGCCCTAAAGCGTACTGCCGCGCCATACGGGGAAGGATTACCGTTGCGAATGCGGACACAAACACCCATACGGGAAACTGCGACAAGCGAAACGCATAGTTTAAAGCTGCAACCGCCCCCGTCTCAGTCCTTGCGGCCATGTATCTTTCCGCAATATAGACCGCTTGGGTGGAAAATAAGAAGAGCATGTAAATGAAAAATCCTTTCCAGATTTTCCTTGTCTGCGACGGATTATGGGCTTCGCTGCCGTTTGCGGGTCGAGCGCCTGATTCGATTTCATCTCCGCCCGCGCCCGCAACCCCTTTAAGGGTTGTCCATGTAAGAATACCGGCCGCAGCCATTGCGGCCAGAGTTGCCCAAGAGGCTGCATGGATTCCAGCCTGCTTGGAATAACCGGCAGCAATGGCTGCAATTAAAGCGAACAAAACCGTAATATTGATTACACCCGGCACCAGCATGGGCATGACGAAGCGATGATAGGTTTGGTGCACGGCCGCACCGATCATGGTCAGCGGGTAGATGACGATGATCGGAAGCAGGATGGATAGCAACGGGACCATCAATGCCGTCAAACGCTCATCCCCGCCGCCCAGCCAGCGAGAGATTTCGGATGAAAGCAGCAGGCAGACGATATAAACAGCCCCGGCCAGCAGGCCGGTTTGCAGCAGCAGCCGTTTGACCGTCATGCTTAAAACGGCTCCGCGGCTCAACACGACGAGCTTGGAAAATACGGGAATCGATACAGTGGCAATCGCCGAGGCAATCAGACTGTTTCCCAGCGTATCGGGTACAAAGTAAGCCAGATTAAAGGCATCCGCTTGGACTGAGGTGCCCAAATACATCGCCAGCACAATATCCTTGAAAAAGGCAGCTAAAGCAACGGCCGCATTGAGCAAGGAAACGACGATTACGGGATGAGTACGGATTTTCTGCAGCTGTGGAAGGATTTTTTTCACTGGATCACCCTGAGCTCCCTTCGGCTGGTAACGACCACTTTCCCTGTTCCTCCTGCGGCAGATCGGGCAGCGGAATCGGCACCGCCCCAGCTTTTTGCGCAAAATGATATACGATCAAATACGGTGATTCATAATAAATGCTCATTTTGTCGGGATGGATTTTCCTGTACCACTCCACCCAGTTGTACATTTTGGCCTCTAACGTAATACGGTTTTCCGAGCGGTAATAAAAACCCGTCAGATCTCCTGCGACAGGACCGGGAAAAGACTTTAAGGAATCTGACGGCGCAATTTCCCGTTTCGCCTCGCCAACAAGCGGAAATTTCTCCACGAAGAAAAACACATGGTCGGTTGTGAAGCCTGCCGGCGTATTGCTATTTGGCTCGGTATCGCGAACAAACTCCCATAGATTCGTATGATAACCATGAGCTTCTACCAAGGGATATTCTTCAATGGAGGATACGATTGTCCAATTCCCGTTTTCGAATTGCTTCTTGATGTCCAAGTAAACCTTGATGCTGTCATCATACTGATAGCGGGCACCAATCTGCGCATGATACACATTGCCGGACAACAGCACGGCGGCAGCCGCAACCAGGCTAATGCCGCCGCTGACGAACATCCTGCCGCGCTCCCGCTCCAGTAAGCGGCTGATCGCAAGCAGAACGGCACCGGCGAACATAGCCGCCAACAAAGCATAAAAGCTTCCGAGCCGATCAGCCGGAATCAGACTGGGAAGTCCCAGTGGATCAGATTTTATCATGAGCACAAAAATCAGGAAAAGAATGATGATTGAAGGCAAACCGATCTCGGGTTGGACCAAATTCCGTCTGCGTATAATATACAGGCGGAAAAGCAAAACAGCGGCAAGCGAAAGCAGCAGAGATTCCGACAGATGAGGCAGAGATGCCCAGGTTCGCAATTGCTCGATTAACGGTACTTTTACTTTATGGACGGATTGGACACCTGCAACCGCATAACCCAGTGCGCCATTAAAAAACGGAATTCCCGCGGCCAATCCGATCGACAGCGGCAGCAAACCGACCATCCCGGCTGCGAACAAATAGAGGACGGACTTGCCAAAATCTCTACGCTGCCAAATTTTCCGCAAATGGATCAGACCGATAATGACAATTGCAAGACCCAGGCTTATCGCGGCAAAAGGATGGATCCACACGGTAAGCAGCAGACATTCCGCCGTAAGCAGCAAATAACGGAACGCCCCTTTGCGGCAGTACAGGATCCAATAAGCGATTCCCGGCAAAAAGTAAATCGTCGCAAATTCCATCGGAAGAGCGGATAACTGCCGCCACACGCCGCTCGGCAGCACGGAATATACGGCATAAATGAACATGGCCAGAAAAGCGCCGTACAAATTAACGCCAAGCTTGCGCACCGCATAGCCGACGGAGAGGACTAGCAGCATCCCGGCAATGGGCCCGATAAAACGGATGATGCCGTACATATCGGAAAGAAAAAAACGGCTGAGTGCGGCAAGCACGACTTCATAGCCAAAGGGATAAACCCCGTCAACATAGAGTATGTTTTTTTCGACATATTTTGACCATTTCATATGCGTGTATGCGTCGGAAGCGCCAAAATATAAATGGGCAAAGGAATGGTGGAACCGGATATAAGCCGCATAGCCAAGCGTAATGGCAATCAGCAGCAGCACGAGCGGGTCCTGTCTTAATTTGGCGGAGAACCGGATTATGAACTGCTTCAAACGAAGCAAAGATTGACTGAGCAGATCTTTCGATTTTCTTAAGAATCCGCTCAAATCCTCCGACAGGTCATAGATGCCCAAAATGAATTTGGTTCCGGGAGAACGCATCTGCAATTTATGCTTGAACCTCAAGGCAAGGACAAAAGCGATGAAATAAATCGCATACAGCGAGATCGGTTCGAACAGCTTCAGCATGACCAGCAAATGCACAGCCGCAATCACGAACACGGAAGCATGAATCAGCGGCATGAAAAGCCTGTCCAACAAGCTGTCATCCTCTTCCGCAAACGGCGTAACCAGCATGGGAAGAAAAATAAACAGCAGCATAAAGGCAAAGCCCACATTTCCCAGCATGAAAACCGAGGCCATCCAATTCATGTTCAACCTCCTAAGATGCGGCGTATAGGTAGTAGTCCAGATTACGGAATACCTTGATCACGCTGCGGACCGACAGCGCCGAAAAGACGAACGATCCGACCAACAGCCCGATGACCGCATACTCATAACCAAACCAGCGGCTGAACAGAAAGCCGATAATCACATTGACCAAAAAGGCGGGCCATATGTCCTTCAACACCAAATAGGGCTGCGATAAAGAAAAAAGGATCACCGCGTTCATCAGAGCGATGGAAATGAGCACATAAGAGCTGAGCGACATGATAAACACATAATGCGTCAAGCCGTTGGAAAAAAGCGTATTCCCGATGGAAAGATTAAAGGTCGCAAACACCCGCTCAAGGGAAAAATACAGGGCAACCGCACTCACGAAAGCGATGAATCCGATCAGCGCCAGCCTGCGGAAGTAGGAATTTCTGAAAACGCGGCTCATCCGCTCCGCTTCGTCCCCCCAAAATTTTTTCTGGCTGACTTCAATATCCATCATCAGCTTGGTCAGAATGACCTCGGCCAAGCCCATCGGGATGATCAGCACGAGCAGGGCAAAGTCGAGGCCAAGCTCATAATTGCCGCGAAACCAGATCAGATAGGGCATGGAGTAGTGGTTATTGGTCGACCAGGCCATCACTCGGTCCACATACAAAAAAGAAAAGTAAATGATTCCATAAATAAAATAAGGGGTGACGGAGTACAAAGTCACGGACATTTTCGGAAGCTTCGGCTGAATGCCCTTCTCCGCCTTTGTTTCCGCCCTTTTAAAAAGCCAAATGACAGACAAGATGCTTGTGATCGATACAACCGACAGTGAAATCAACTGGGACAAAATGATGTTGAGCTGCAGCAGATCAAACAGCAGGTAGACGATGCCTATTCCGAAAATAATCAGTCCGGTAAATAAAAGCTCCTTTTTCAAAATGTACATGACCGTAACGGACAGCCAAATCGTGTTCAGAAAAAAGAAGTACAGGATGATGATCGACAGCATTTTGAACGGAAACATCTGAATAATCGCATTTGCGAAGAAAAAAAACAGGGATAAAACGATGCACACCAAAAAACCGATGCCGATGAAATGAAATGTGACTCTTCTTGCCATGTTATAGTAGCCTTGGATAATATAAAAAAATCCCCGTCTCGCAATTGCCTGCGTAAAACCGCCGACCGTCACAAAACTGAGAATCGTGCCAATTGCAATCGAAGTCGCCAGTTCAACCGACAAATTCTCATAAGACCACAGCGAAAATTTAAGCGTCAGCATGGAAATGACAGATACAGCCATTGGAATGGCAAAGATGACCCCGCGCAAAAACGTGCGGGCCAAAGCCATGACCATCCGCCACAGATTTACCGATTGGACTTTCGCAAACGGGGTATATCGAATCTGCGTCCTGCTTCGTTCCCATAGATCGGAAGCGAGTGCAAACACATCCTCTACACCGAAGGTTTCAGCCGCCCTTTTATCATTCCAGCCAATAGACTCAAGAATGGCTGCAATCTCATAGCGATCCTCAGGCTGCATATGGCGTTCCAGCACTTCATCGAGAAGCTTGCTCTGCATGGAATCCTTGTCCACATTAACACGGGTTTCGGGCGGATTGATCATCTGCTTCTACTCTCCCAGTCCCGGAATAATCATGTTGACAATCAGCTCGGCGAGCTTTCCCTCCCGATCGGCCGTATCCAAGACCGCATCGGTGATCGCTTCTCCTTTGGCAACAATCATTCTGCCGCTTCTGTCATACAAATTTTCTCCCGCTATTTTGCCGACAATGTATCTTGTCCGCAGTTGGCGGATTTCCTTGGATACGGCGGCGCTTCCCGCTGCATGGCCGTCTTCGCGGAGATCGGCGCTCGCATCATCCGGACGCGGCTCTTGAACGGGCGGCGTCTCGTTTATTTTCACTCCGCTGCTGCCTTCCGCTGCAGAGGCGGGGCTGCCATTGGCATCAGCAGCTGATCTTGCCGGTCTTTTGTGCCGCGGAAGTTCCGCCGCAGCGCTTGCAGCAGATGGTTCCAATGCCGCGGAGCTTTGACTTTCCGATTCCTGCAAAATCTTCTCCAAATAGTCATCCGCATCTTCCCAAAAGCCCATTCCGACAACTTTCGGTTTTGTGGACGGTTTAGGAGGATTCAGGGACCCGGTGCGGTTTTCCTCAACGTTTTCTTTATCGCCTTCAACGGCGGCATCACTTTTCCCTTCCATCCGTATGGGAAAGGCCACCACTCTGCCGAATTTCACGTTACTATCCGGCTGTTCAGCCTGAGCCGGTTCATCCACCCAAACGTCCTGCATTGCCTGCTTAGCTTCGACTTCGCTTGAAACGCCTTCCTCGACGGCTGCCGCTTCCTCAACCCATGCAGCGCTTGCTTCGTTCGCAGGAGCCGATAGCTCATGCTCAGCTTCGGCGCTTGTCAAAGCAGCAGCATCAGGCGTTGGCGGAGCGATTGGAGCTTCAGCAGGAGCTTCGTCTGAAACTGCACAGCTCTCTGACCACAATGCATGCTCCTGCGCAACAGCATTCAGTTGCGCTTGGATATTGCGAAGCTCTTCGTTCTGCAGACGGATGGATTGTTTGATATATTTGTCAACCGAGCGCATGTTCAAGCCGAACAAAACGGTGTGGAGGCCGTGTGGTTGATAAACCTTTCGATCCTCATCGCCAATTCCATCCGGCGAAACTGCCGCGGAAGCTGTATTGAACCCAGCTATCTGATGCTTCTCTGCCAACGGCGCATCCGATTGCTTCTTCATCTCGTCGAGTTCGCTTTGAAGCCTCTGCAGCTGACTGACAAGTTCTTTTTTGGAAGTCTTGAAGCGGACGTCCAGCCGTGAAAGCTGCAGCAAAACCGATGATTTTTTGTAGCCTATCCACGATCGCTTCCAATGGGTTCTCATACCGGACGCCCTCCTCATCCTGTTATTTTTTGAAGATATGCAGTCATGCCGTTGAATTTTCAAGCAGCAGCCTCAACGCTTCCTGTTTTTCAAGGGCGGCAAACGCTTTGTCATATTCACCCAGACAATTGTAGCAATCGCTGATTTCCATCAGCATAATCGGAGCAGACGGCGATTGCGGATCTTCCATGACGGCCAGGTGAAAATGCCGGATCGCATCTTTATACAGCTTATTGGCCTTAAAAGCGTAGCCTCTCTCCAAGAACAAGCGCTGTCTGCGAATGCGCTGCGCTCTGGACATCACGCCGGCCTTGTCGTCCGCTTTCGCCGGAGCAGCTTGCTCCTCGACATCAAGCGCAAGCTTGATGTAGCTCTTCAGATGAAGCTCCAGCACCTTTTCCTGAGTAAAGTAACTGAGCGCTCTCTCCCTGGCCTCCTGACCAAGTGTCAGACGCAGCTGCGAATTCGAAAGCAGCCTGACAATTCCCTCGGAAAGTGCCTCGTAATCGCGGGGATTCACCATGATTCCCGTCTGATCCAACGCTTCCCTGATGCCGCCGACATCGGTGGATATGACCGGTTTGCCCGTCATCATCGCTTCCACCACGGAATACGGAAATGCTTCGGATATGCTGGTCAGCGCAATCACATCGCCGCTTTCGTATGCGGCCGACATATTGGTGACATGACCGGCAAAAACAACCGTCTCGACAAGCTCCAGCTTTTCTACCAATTTCAGACATTCTTTATAGTAGTCTTCTACCGATACGGAACCGTATACGATAAATTTGACGTCGGGAATTTCCGCCTTAACCAGTGCCGCAGATTTGATTAAGGTCAAGATATCTTTCAACGGATCGATCCTCGCTACGGTAACGACCGTCGGCTGCGGATGAACCACGGGAGCCGCTTCCTTGAACACGGATTTGTTCACGCCATTATAGATGACCTGAATGCGTTCGGGAGGAACATCGAACTTTTTCTCCCATCGCGTGTTGTATTCGCACACAGGCGAAACTTGATCGGCAAAAGCATAATTGAGACCGGTAATGGAATGAATCATGCGAATCAAAAATGTATTCAGAAAGGAAGAATATTCCCTTTTGCCCAATGACAAATATTGTTCTCTTAAGTATATGCCGTGTTCGGTCAACAGCAGGGGAGTTTTATGCTTCAATTTGGCCAGCACGCCGGGAATGCCGCAAAAGGCGGCGGCCGAAGCATGCGTCACATGAGCCTTGGGAACAGGCGTATTGACGATATTCATAAAACGGTATACCCAACCCAAGCTTTGAATCAAGCAGTACAAATCCGGCCTTGCCAGTTTGTTGCTTGCATCCGCGTGATGGCGAAAAATGATTTCTTTATATACGGACCAGGTTTCTTCGGATTTAAAACTGACCTTGTATTCGTAGGTTTGCAAATATTCATGCAAATTCAATAAAATTTCGCCTAAATGATGGGGTTTTTTATTCTCCGAAATAAACTCTTCTATCATTTCTCGAAAGAGCGGAATAAAATGCTCGCGAATCACCTTCGGCGTTGTCCGCTTTTTCGCCAAATAGTTTGCCGAGAAAGGTGTGGACAAGTGCTCGCTTGGTTCTTCCGTGCCCCAAAGCGGCATCTTGATCAGCTTGGCGTTTTTCGGCAGTTCGAATTTAAGAGTGACAAAAGGATCCATGAGTACGCTGTATATGATATATTCGACATCCTGCAGCTCATTGACGAGAATGTCGCACCAGGTACTTACGCCTCCCTGATGGAAAGGATAGGTCCCCTCCGTGGAAAGCATGACGATTATTTTATCACTCATCTTCGAATCACCTGATTTTATTATAAACTATTTCGCCTTCATAATTAAAGACAAAAAAGGACTAAAGACCTAACATAAAAACGACAATTTTTTCTAAACTCATTGTAAGTTTACTATTATCTCTTATATTATACAACAGATTCCAACAAATTCCGGCATTATTTGCCTGAATTATGAATAACTAGTATGCCTGTCCCGGATTGCAGCCGGTCTCAATCAATCATGACAGGACAGACTGTTCGGCAACGCGAAAAGCATTGGCCATGATGGAATAAGAATGGTTTTGCGACGGAATGGACGGAAATGAAGCAGAATCGCAAATATAGACGTTTTTGGCGATCTCCCCCAAATCTGCAGCAGCATATTGAGAATCTCCTAACGGCAATGTTCCCGCATAATGATAGCTTCCGCCAGCCGGCAGCGGGGACATCCACGCTTTCAACAGATGAAAGCCCGATCCTTTAAACGCACTTGACAATTGCTCCAGCGCAAGCTTGGCCTGCCGCAGCGTTTCTTCGGCATAAGTGAAACGGAGGTTCTCCTCCTGCCCGGAAAAGCGCAGCGTGCTGCCTTTTGTATAATCGCCATGCAGATAGAACAGCGCCATGTAAATCTGCTTTCCGATAGTTTTCTGCGCCAATTCGGCAAGACTTGGCCCGGAAGCGGAGAAAAACTTGGAGAAAAAATGGTTCCATAAATAAATGTTGATCGGATAAACCTGCATATGCACATAGTTTTCGATCCCGCTGCCCGGTAAAATCCCGATCAACAAATTGTTCAAGGCGATGTGCTCGCGAAATTCCGCGTGCTTCACCGCACCGGTGTACAATATCGGCACATGAAACATCGGATTTTCGATAATCGGAAACTGATATTCGCCTGTAGATTGAGAAACAACCCTCGTTGTTTCGATGCAGCCTGCCGCGACGTACAATTTGTCAAAAAGATGGGTCTCAGGCATGGAGCGGTCAATATCCTGCAAAGTGATTTCGACGCCTGAGGCTGACGCCGGTTTATAGCGTATCAGCCGTTTTCCCGGGACATAGCGGATGCTTTTATCGGCAATCAGCTTTTCCAGCGTTTGATCGGCCGAATAGATGGAATCGTTGTAGCAGCCGTAGAAGCAGTGCCCGCAATAGGTGCAGCCTGCGTCTCCGGAATTGGCCACCGCCAGACGCGGGTTCCCGGCAATGACCGATGCCGCCGGATTGCGATTGAGCGCTGCCTCCATGCGTCTGAAAACCTTCGGCAATCTAAGAGGGCTTTCATTATACAGGTGCGGCGTAAAATACGACTCCAGCCGATCTTCGGCTCCGGCAATGCGGATATGGGACAGCAATTTTTTGTAATAAGGCTGCAGATTGAGCGAAACCGGCCATTGCTGTAAATCGTTTTCAGTAAAAGGCAGGAAGCTGGCTCCCCAAAATTTGCTCAGTCCCCCGAACATGTCGCTTTTATAGATAGGAAGCTGCGTGTACTTGTCGGCAAAATTGCCGAAATAGGATTTTTCCGGAATCCAGCCTCCGCCTGCTTTGCCTATTTCCTTGTGCAGCCCGGCATAAACGTTCCGCTCCCACTTCGGCTTGCGCTTCAACAACGGCGCAGTCGATTTGCCCAGCTTTCTGCCGATATCAAAAACCGTGATATCAAGGCTTTTGCCGCTGTCGAGCAAACCGAGGCAGGCTCCGGCGGCTGCCGGTCCCGAACCGATCACCGCTATTTTCATCTCCGCTCTCCCCTTTGTCCCGCCATCACAGTCTCGAATTTTTCCGCCGTGATTCCCAGTACGTCCTGAAGAAGCGCAGGATCCGCCGCTCTGGCGTATTTCAGCCCATATACATTGTCTTTGGTCAAAATCGGCAGCTTCACAGCTGCGGCAGCTTGCGCTGCGAACAAAGCCAGCCAGTATGGAATGACCACACAAAGCACCTTTTTCCGATTGTATTCGGCAATCACCCGGACAATCCGCTTGAGACTCAGCGACTCATCGGCGCATACATCGATCGCAAGTCCCGCAGCTTCTTGTGTAACAATCGACGCTTCCACTGCGCAGCTTAAATCTGCTATCGATATTGTGGCAAGCTTGTCGTTGTTGCCTATAATCGGAATAAGCGGCAGCACCCTCACATAGGCTGCCATTTTATTGAAAATCCCCCTGGACGAAGAAGATATCACAAGTCCGGGGCGAAGAATCACGTGATCCAAAGCTTTCGCGGCACGTACGACAGATTCCGCTTCCAGCTTGGTGCGAGCATAATTGGAAGGGTTCCGGGGGTTGGCGGACATCGTCGAGAAAAAAATGAAACGTTTCGCTTTTGCCTTGATACTGGCTTCGATCAGCCTGGCCGTGCCATCCACGTTGACCCGCCTCGATAATTCCGGATCGGTCGTCGTTTCCGATGTGGCGGCGGCGCAATGAACCACCGCATCCAACTCTTCGGGAAGCCGGTACGGCTTATCTTCGCCAAGATCGATCACAATCGTCTTGTTTCGTTCAATCGGAAGCGTCAAACCGGCATATGGACGCCGCAGGGAACCGTAAACATCGAACCCTCTGTCAAGCAAATAAGCGGCCAAAAAACTGCCTATGGCTCCGTTCACCCCTGTAATCAGGACTCTTCCCATCACGTTCACCCCTCATCTGCCTGCGGCATTTCGAGTCGCTCGAACGCTGTCGAATCACCGGCTTAATGACTATTTCAATTGCATTGTAACATACACCGGCGGGACTTCAAGCCTAAGAATGAGCCTATGCGTTGCTATGAAAAAAGACGCTTGACCGGGAATCCTTCCCGTCAAGCGTCCCGGAAAAAGATGCAAGTTCTTCTATGCATGAAAGGGATCAGCCGATTTGTCTCCACGCTTTTTATTCAATACCCGTTTCAGATAAGGAAGCATGTAATAATCCAATCCGATTTTTCCGGCATTGCTTCCGGCTACCAAAATTATACTTCCAAGCAGTATCAGCCAAGGATTGCTTGACAGGGTGCCGGCGAACAAGTACATAAAGTTCATCAGCAATCCGAAGAAGATTGCCGCGGTTGTGAAGGCTCCGAGCAGCAGCCCCAAGCCGACCAGAAATTCTCCCCACGGCACCAGAATATTAAACAGCTTGACATTGGGCAGTGCAATGTGCTTCAGAAATGCGACAAAAGTCGGATAAACCGCTTCATTCGTCGCTTTGTCCAGTATCGGCTTGGCGATTGCCCCCTTCAGATATCCGCTGGCATCAAATGCTTTTGCGCCGGTTATTTTATGCCAGCCGGCTGTCAACCATTCCCATCCGACATACAGACGAAGCAAGGTTAAAATTACGGAGGCGAATTTGTTTTCCCTTAAAAATTTGAACATGATCATCAATTCCTTCCTTTTTCCTTTGAATTTGTTTTTTTGTTTTCCATGGCTTAATGATAACGCCGCCGCCGATAAATTGTTATCGGGAGAAGCACTGATATCACAATATGATTTCCCTGAATTTTCCGTGAGGGAAATTACCCGATGATCGGATCGAAAACTGCAGATCCCTGCTTTTTTTCTAAGGGAATTCCCTGAACTATGAAATTCCTCCACGACAGAGCAAGAATCAAAAATACCCTCCGCCGGAATCCCGGAGGAGGGTGCACTGCTGAACGCTATGGTTAATCGCTGCCGGTCTCGGGGAAAAATCCGTTTCGTTTCAGCCAGACCGCGCAGATCTCCTTCCACATGCCGACATGTTCGTCTTCCTCGGCCAATCCAAGGCCGTGCTTTCCTTTTTCGAATACATGAAGGTCAAACGGAACCTTGCTGCGGCTTAAAGCAGCGGCAAACATCAAGCTGTTGTCAACGGAAACAGGATCCTCCGCCGTGTGCCACAAAAAAGCCGGGGGCGTTTGCGCCGTCACCTGCCGCTCGCAGCTCATCAGCTCCGTAAGCGATTCGTCGGGATTTTCCCCGAGCAGATTGAGTCTTGAGCCTTCGTGGGCAAATTCCTCAATCATCGTAATAACCGGATAGCAAAGCACCATCAGATCGGGACGGGAAGATTCGCGCTCAATCGGATCATTGGCTTCTGCTTGGCCCAAATCAAACAGAGTGCCTGCAGAAGCGGTTAAATGGCCACCGGCGGAAAAACCCAAAATTCCGATTTTTTGCGGATCCAAGCCGAGCGTCTTGGCTTCATGCCGCACATAGCGAATCGCCCGCTGGGCATCTCTCAGCGCAGCAGGATAGTCGTAAGGCGCCACCCGGTATCTTAGGACAAAAGCGGAAATTCCTAATTGATTAAGCCACCTTGCAATCGGCTCTCCCTCATGATCCGCTCTTCTGGCATACCCTCCGCCCGGGCAAACAATAACCGCGGCGCGGGCATGCTCAACCAAAAAGGGCGACAATCCCGGTCGATCCTCCACATCGTTCCCCTTTGCCAAAGGTGCGCCCTGCGGCCATAACAAAATTTCCATTTCCACTTTCCTCCATCCTAAAAGCATAATAAATGTAGTATAAATTCGCCATAAAAGTGGAAAAATCCTTGAAATTGCGCATTTTTTATATCGTTTCGCAAGCCTTGCCGTAAACAAGACAAACTCCCTGATATCAGGGAGTTTGTCTGCAATCCGAGGTACAGCTGAAGCTGCGGCTCCTTCATTATAGGATTGCAAGAGGGCACGAATCCTATTCGATCCTGATTCGTTTGCCTTCAGATCCATGATCCGCCTTTTTCGGAATTTCCAGTTTGAGCACACCGTCCTGCAGCTTCGCTTTAATGCGATCCTCATCGACATTTTCCACATAGAAACGGCGGACGAATTCTCCGACATAACGTTCTTTGCGCAAAACTTTGTAGCCTAACCGATGATCAGAGCGTGGACGATTCCCGGACCATGCACGCCGATCGTCAAATCGTTCTCGATATCGGCGGAACGGCTCGGGCCGGAAATAAAATGTACGCCTGCGGGAAGCCGGTCCGAGGATAAAAGGTCAAGTTCCGGCATGACTTCTCCCAATCGCGTCTTTAAACGCTCTACCGGGATCAGGGCGATCAGCATTGTGGGAAGCAGGCTGACGGAACGTCCCTTTTGCCTGCCCGAAAGCGTGACCAGCGAACCTGTCTGGGCAACGGCATAATCGACAGCGATGATTCCGATATCCGCTGCGGCGGCTTTTTCCTTCATGCCCGGCTCGGTTCCGTTCCAAACGGTCCAATCCCCTTCGGAGAACGTCTGCTCTAGCCGCATGGCGTTCAACAGCGGATCGTCGTGCCGGACCAGTGAACGTGCGCTCATCTGACCGGCCGTTGCCGCGATATATTCCGCAGCCGCTTGCAGATCAGGCAAGCGTTCGGCATGACCGCCGGCAAGCTGCCAATGCGCCATGAAAGTCTTAATGCGCTCTTCCGGCGGCAGCTGATAGGACGACCAAATGTCCGGAGCTCCGCGAAACGGATGGCTTGGCGGGGAGATAGGCCGTTGTCTCCCCAGTCTTGCGGAAATGTTGTTCAAGAATGCTTCCTCTCTGGATGTGTCACTCATGCTTGCCGCCTCCCTTTCCGCTTTTCCGTTTCAAGCGTTCGGCCATTTCCTCGCTCAGCTCCGGAGCCTCTGAATAGAGCTCCCGCTCAAGCAGATTCCAGCTGTCGCGGAAGCTTTTATCGGGCAAGCCTGGAGTGTAACGGTAGGAATTCCAGCCTTTGAGCGGCCCGATTTTGGCTTTGATCATGCCGTCCCTGCTGACAAATCTTTGCCCGACGCGGGCAACCTTTAATGTACGCGACCATCGCTTGGCGTCGGACATCACATAGCCAAAGCCGCGAAATCCCGATTTTTCCACAGCCGGCGTATTTCCGCTCTCCGCTTTTCTGCGGCGCAGATATACGAGCATGTCATGCAGGGGTATTTTCACCGGACAGGCTTCGTAACAAGCTCCGCACAAGCTCGAGGCATAAGCGATGTCGTCCCATTCGGCAACGTTTTTGTTCAGCGCCGGGGTCAGCACCGCGCCAATCGGCCCCGTGTAAACGCCGCCGTAGGAATGGCCGCCGATATGGCGGTAAACCGGGCAGGCGTTGAGGCAGGCGCCGCAGCGGATGCAGTTCAACAGCTCTTGAAATTCCGGATCACCCAACTGCAGGGACCGTCCGTTGTCGAGGATGATAACGTGCATCTCCTCCGGACCGTCCCCGTCTTCCGCCCGTTTCGGACCGGTAATGGCCGACATGTAAACAGTCAGCCGCTGACCGGTGGCGGAGCGCGGCAGCAAGGTCGCCATCACTTCCAAATCGGCAAAGCTCGGGATGATCCGTTCCATTCCCATCAACGTAATCTGCGTCTTGGGCACAGTGGTGACCATCCTGGCATTGCCTTCGTTTTCGAACAGCACCATCGAACCGGTTTCGGCAATGGCAAAGTTGCATCCGGTCATGCCGATGTCGGCGTCGAGAAATTTCTCCCGCAGCAGCTTGCGGACAAAGCCGGCCAGCACCGCAGTATCCGGGGGCAGCCTTTCGCCTGCCTTTTGCGACAAAAGCTCGGCGATTTGATGGCGGTTTTTGTGAATCGCGGGGATAATAATATGCGAAGGCGTCTCTCCGGCAAGCTGGATGATGTATTCCCCGAGGTCGGTCTCGATCGCTTCCACGCCGATGTCCTCCATGGCATGATTGATGTGCGTTTCCTCGGAAACCATCGACTTGGATTTCACCACCGTCTTCGCCTGCTTTTTCTTGGCGATGGCAGCTGCTATCGCTGCCGCTTCCCCCGCATCGGCGGCAAAATGTACATGCACGCCGTTCTTCCTGGCATTGTCGGCGAACAAATGCAAATAGTAATCCAAATGGGCGATCGTATGCAGCCGGATTTGCCTTCCGCGCTCCCGCCAAACCTCCCAATCGCCCTGCTCGGCGGAAGCCGTGTGTTTGCCGGCACGCAAACGCTCCGTGGTGAATTTCACCGCTTTGCGTAAAAATTCGTCGTTCAAAGCGGATTTCGATCTTTGCTTTACGGTTTTTCCGGTTTCGGCATTCATTTTCCCCGAACCCCCTCCAACAGAAGCTCGGCCACATGCATGACCTTGATCGGCTGATTGCGGTAATGCAAATTGCCGGAAATATTCATCAAGCAGCCCATATCCGTGCCAACCAGCACTTCCGCTTCCGTTTCCAGGATGTGGTCGGTTTTCTCGCTTACCATCGCGCCCGAGATGTCCGCCATTTTTACCGCAAAGGTGCCGCCGAATCCGCAGCAATCCTCGGCGAACGGCAGCGGAACCAGTTCCATCCCCTTGACATGTTCTAGCAGCGCGAGCGGCTCGTTCTTCACGCCAAGCAGCCGCGAGCCATGGCAGGACGGATGATAGGTCACCTTATGGGGAAAGACGGCCCCCAAGTCCTTCAGGCCGAGTACATTAACCATAAATTGCGTGAATTCATAAGTTTTGTCCGCTAATTCCGCAGCCGAACGCTTCAGCTGCGGATCGTGTTCGAACAGCTTTTCGTAATAATGATGAACCATCCCCGTACAGGATCCGGACGGGGCTATCACATAATCGCTGTCTGCAAAAGCATGCAGCAGCGTTTTGGCCGACGCTTTGGCCTCTTCCCAATAACCGCTGTTAAAAGCGGGCTGTCCGCAGCACGTTTGTCCGGCGGGAAAATCCACCTTGACCCCGTATCGCGTCAAAAGACGAACTACCGCTTCCGATACGCGCGGATAAATCCCGTCTGATAAACAAGTCGCAAACAGAGAAATTTTCATATTTATAGCCTTCTTCCAACAAAAAATCTCAAGCCTTTACAATCTCGATTTGCTGCTTTCGCAGTTCGGCTGTCATTGCTTCGGGTGCTTTGTCGTCGCAGATGATCACGTCGACTTGATCCGCATCGGCTACTTTGGAAAAAGCGCGCAAACCGAATTTGCTGAAATCCACAAGCATATAGACGCGATCGGAAATCTCGATCATTCGCTGCTTGACGCGGGCTTGCAGCTCATTCGATTCACTGACTCCCTTTTCCGGATGAATGCCTTTGCAGGATAAAAAGGTTTTGTTTACATGATATTGATCGAGCGTTTTTTCCGTCAGCGGTCCGACATAGGAAAGCGAACGCGGAGAAAGGATCCCGCCTGTCGATATCACTTGGATTTGCTCTTTCGCTGCAAGCGATGTCGCCACTTTTATGGAATTGGTCAACACTGTCAGCTTGATGTCGGGAAGCAGCTCCGCCATGTATCCCGCCGTCGAGCTTGCGTCCAAAATAATCGAATCTCCAAGCTCGATAAATTCCGCCGCCGCTTTGGCGATTTTGCGCTTTTCCTCGATATTGGTAATTTCCCTTTCCAGATAAGAGACTTCCGATTGCGACATTTTAACGCTAACCGCACCGCCGTGACTGCGCCGCAATCTTCCTTGGTTTTCAAGAAAGGCCAAATCGCGGCGAATCGTTTCTTCCGTTACGGAAAAAATTTCGCTGAGCTCTGTTACCCGACTGCTGCCCCGCTCATTGACAATGCGAACAATATTCTCATATCTTTCGGCGACCAACATCTCATCATCCCTCTTCCTTGAACGGCTCTTTTATGCAAAACGCTGCCATTGATCCATTGTAACAAATTCAACATGGGTCGAGCCAGTCTCCCAAACGTTAATTAAGCAAATTTTGAAATCTGCCGTATGCTTCATTCCACGCGGCTTGATCCTGCGGCTCAAACACCCGCAGCGGGAACGAAGCGCGGATGATGCCGCGGGCTTCCGCGATGTCCTTAATTTTGCCCATGGCCATCCACTGCACGACAAGGTTGCCGATTGCGCTTGCTTCCACAGGCCCCGCCCACACGGGGCGGCCGATGGAGTTCGCGGTAAATTGGGCGAGGAGCGTATTTTGAATGCCACCGCCTACCATGTGCAGACCGTCAAATCGCCGTCCGCAAAGCATTTCTGTACGCTCAAGAACCATTCTGTACTTTAAAGCCAGACTTTCTATAATGCAGCGGACAATCTGTCCCTGCGACTGGGGAACCGGTTGTCCGCTGCTTTGACAATATTGTTGAATTTGCCCGGGCATATGGGACGGATTCAGAAATCTGCCGTCATCCGGGTCGATCAGGGAAACAAAGGCCTTCTCTTCCGCTGCCGCTTGCACCAGCTCGGAAAACTCGCGTTTGACGCCTTCCCGTTCCCACTGGCTGCGGCATTCCTGCAGCAGCCACAAGCCCATGATATTTTTCAAAAATCGGGATGTCCCCCCGATCCCGCCTTCATTCGTAAAATTCCAAGCAAGCGCCTGTGCGTCGACGACCGGCTGCGCCAGCTCCGTACCGAGCAGCGACCAGGTTCCGCAAATCAAATAGGCGAATTCTCCGGCTGCGGCGGGAACCGCCGCCACAGCCGATGCCGTGTCGTGCTCGGCAACGGCGATCACGGGGGTATCGGAAACGCCGCATTCCGTACGGACAGCTTCCCGCAGCCGGCCTATCGGCGTTCCCGGCTGCACCGGATCTGCAAATAAATGTGCGGGAATGCCCAGCTTCTCCAGCAGCTCCCGATCCCAAGCGCCGTTGGGCCAGTCAAGCAATTGTGTTGAGGAAGCATTGGTCGCTTCATTCTCCATCACCCCGGTTAAAAAGTAGCGCAGCAAATCGGGAATCATCAACAGCCGCTGCGCTCTTTCCAGCAGCTCCGGAGCTCTTGACCGCAGAGCCGCCAGCTGATATATCGTATTAAACTGCAGAAATTGGATGCCGGTTCGCTTGAAAATCTCCTCTTTGGGTACGATCGCGAACACTTTTTCCATGATCCCGTCTGTCTGATGGTCGCGATAATGATACGGATTGCCGAGCAGTTCCCCGTTCTTGCCGATCAATCCGAAATCGACGGCCCAAGAATCAATCCCGATGCTTTCGATCTTTTCCTTCAAGCGGCTTTTGATAATGCCCTGCTTTACGTCATGGTACAACCTCAGAATATCCCAGTACAGAAAGTCGCCCACTTGAACCGGATCATTGGAAAAGCGGTGGACCTCCTCCATCGTCATCCGGCCGTCCTGCAGCCTGCCGATAATCGCCCGTCCGCTCGAGGCGCCGAGGTCGAAGGCGAGCGCACTCACCAGCTTGCACCGCCCTTGCCCCGCGGAATGATCGATTGCGGATAATCGCTGTTCAAATAGGCTTTCATCGGATCGACCGGTACGCCCATTTCCTCGCGGACAGCATGCAGCAGCGGGGTCACGTCGAATTCCGACGCCTTGCGCAAAGCATCCTCCGCCCCAAGCACATCCTGCGACCTTTGCGCTTCACGCACTTCATCAAGCTTGATCAGCAGCGCTTTGGCGTATTGGGTCTGCACATTCAGCACGGAACGGATCATTGCCGGAATCTTTTGTTCAATGTTATGGCTTTGGTCGATCGCATAGGCAATGTTCGCCGCATTGCGCCGTACGCCTTCATTGCCGGTTGCCGCGGCATCCAGAATCTGATAGAAAATAAGGAAGAGTTCGTAAGGATTGATCGTGCCGACGATCGAATCGTCATCCGCATATTTACGGTTGTTGAAATGGAAGCCGCCGAGCTTTTGTTCATCCAACAGGTTGGCCACGATGTGCTCCACGTTCGTTCCCTGCGCATGGTGCCCCGTATCGACCAGCACTTCGGCTTGCGGGCCCAGTTTGGAGGCCATATTGAAAGCCATGCCCCAATCGGCGAGATCGGTGTGATAAAAAGCAGGCTCGAAGAATTTATATTCGATCAGCATCCGCATATCGGGAGTCAACGCCCGGTACATTTCCTGCAGCGCCTCGAACATCCGCTGCTTGCGGGCGCGAATATCGTCCTGTCCGGGATAGTTCGTGCCGTCGGCAAACCACAGGCTGAGATCGCGGGACCCGGTTGCCTTGGCAATATCCACACATTCCAACAAATGGTCGGTCGCTTTTCTGCGAACGGCCGGGTCGGTATGCGTCACACTGCCAAGCATGTAATCGTCATCTTGGAACAAATTCGGATTGATCGCGCCGATTTTCATTCCAAGGTTTCCCGCATGCTCCTTTAGTTTCGTATAGTCATCGACTTTGTCCCAGGGAATATGGATTGCCACGGAAGGGCAAATCCCCGTTACTTTGTGCACCTGTGCGGCATCCTCAAACTTCTCGTAAGGGTTGCGGGGCACTCCCGTCTTCTGAAACACCTTGAAGCGCGTCCCCGAGTCCCCATAACCCCAGGAAGGCGTTTCAACCGTAAAGGCTTTCAGCTTTTGCTTGACTTGCTGCAAATCAATTCCCCTTGCTTTTTGCTGCTCTTCAAATAACGCATAAGCACGATCCGTCATCGTAATCATCCTCTCCAAGATTTTGCTGCCGGTGTTCGGCAAATTTTCCTCTTAACGGGTAAATGCGGCCGGAACCCCGCCATCGACGGTCATCATGCAGCCGGTTGTCTTATCGGCCTTCGAGGAAGCGAAGAAGGCGATCGCTTCGGCGATATCCTGCGGGTACACGTTGACAAGCAGTGTCGTTCTTTTGCGGTAATATTCCTCAAGCTGATCCGGTTCAATGCCGTAAGCGGCCGCCCGTTCATTGCGCCAGGAGGAATTCCAGATTGCCGAGCCCTGCAGCACGGCGTCGGGAAGCACGGAATTTACGCGGATCCCGTATTGTCCGCCTTCTGCTGCAATGCATCGGGCCAAATG